>JANKMX010000021.1:0-23414 GCA_024649995.1 Gudongella sp.
TTTGCATCAATTGTTTCTTTTTCAAGCAACGCCTCTGCAATCCTATGAAGTACATCCATATTCTCTTTTAGTAAGGACTCTGCCCTGTGGTAAGCTGTATCTATTATCTTTCTCATCTCCTTGTCTATAGCTGCGGCTACATCCTCACTATAGTTTCTGGATCTGTTGAGATCTCTTCCAACAAAAACTTCCTCTTCGTCTGTACCATAGGTCATTGGTCCGAGCACATCACTCATGCCGTAATGGGTAACCATTGAACGTGCAAGCTTGGTTGCCCTTTCAATATCATTTTGAGCTCCCGTACTTATATCCTCCAGGACAAGGGCTTCAGTAACCCTTCCTCCCAGCAGTATAACAAGCTTGTCCTGCATCTGATTCTTGGTGAGGTAGTTTCTGTCCTCATCTGGAATATATGCGGTGAATCCACCAGCCATACCTCTAGGTATTATTGTTACAAGATGTACCGGATCGCTTCCCGGCAGCAATCTTGCAGTCAATGCATGTCCTGCCTCATGAAAGGCTGTTAGCTTCTTTTCATGTGGACTGATTACTTTACTCTTCTTCTCTGGTCCCGCCTGTACCTTTATGGATGCTTCTTCAATGAGATGCATCGGTATCTTCTTGAGATTGAATCTGGCAGTAAGTAAGGCTGCCTCGTTTACAAGGTTCTCAAGATCTGCAGGTGTGAAGCCAGGTGTTCTCTTTGCAACCACACCCAGGTCAACATCCTCCTCAAGTGGCTTTTTCCTGGTGTGAACCTTCAGTATGGCTTCTCTTCCCCTGATGTCTGGAAGTCCAACGTAAATGGTTCTGTCAAATCTGCCTGGTCTTAAAAGAGCAGGGTCAAGAATATCAGCCCTGTTTGTCGCAGCCATTACAATGATTCCTTCATTCTTGGCAAATCCGTCCATTTCAACAAGAAGCTGGTTAAGTGTCTGCTCCCTCTCATCATGTCCTCCACCAAGACCTGCACCTCTTCTTCGTCCTACTGCATCAATCTCATCTATGAACACAATACATGGTGAATTTTTCTTTGCCTGTTCAAACAGATCCCTTACACGGCTTGCACCAACACCGACAAACATCTCAACGAAATCTGAACCGGATATTGTGAAGAAGGGCACTCCCGCTTCACCTGCCACAGCCTTGCTCAAATAGGTCTTACCTGTTCCCGGAGGTCCTACCATAAGGACTCCTGTTGGAATTCTGGCTCCTATTTCAATGTATTTCTTGGGATTGCTCAAGAAGTCTACAATCTCCTGCAGCTCTTCCTTTTCCTCTTCAAGGCCAGCGACCTCGTCAAAGGTTACCAGCTTGCCCTCTTCAAGCTTGACTAGCTTTGCCTTGCTCTTTCCAAAGGACATAACCTTTCCGCCGCCTCCGCCTCCTTGTGATTGTTGCATGAAAACAAACCAGAAGACTGCAAATACAACCAAAATCATAATTGTAGGCAGCATATTTATATACCAAGGTGTTTCGGGAACCTGCTCTGCAGAATATACTATCTGCTCATTGTCCACCAGCTCTTTTACGTAGTCATGGTAGAATGTCAATCTGGCTTCCTCAGGCAATATCCCAGAGAATTTCCTTCCATCCTCCAGTTCTCCCTCAACCGTGTTTCCGATTGAAGTAATTCTTGTGATGCTTCCATCGTTAATTCTTGACACCAGCTCTGTGAAATCCAGCTCTGTTACCTGCTCAACCTCTGTTCCAAACATCCTGACGCTGAACATTATCAGTAAAACTATCAACAGGTATATGCTGATGCCCTTAAAAAATCGTTTCAATCCTAGTCCTCCCTCCATCTCTTCCAGTGGGTAATATTCATTGATTATAACATAGCACTGGCTTTGAATCAATCAATGGATTATTTGTATACCTCTTCCTTCAACGCTCCCACAAAAGGATAGTTTCTATACTGTTCATTGTAGTCCAATCCATATCCGACCACAAACTCATCAGGTATTTCAAATCCCAGAAAATCTATGTCCACACCAATTGTCCTTCTTTCCGGCTTATCCAGAAGGGTGCAAATCTTAACGCCCTTCGCTCCCCTCTTACCCAAAATATCCTTCAGGTAGTTCAAGGTCAACCCGGTATCTATGATATCCTCTACAATAAGTATGTCCTTTCCTTCCACGCTGTAATCAAGGTCTTTCAGTATCCTTACCTCTCCAGTTGATACACTGGACTTTCCGTAGCTTGAGACTGCCATGAAGTCAAGCATGACTGGAAATTCCAATCTCTTTACAAGGTCAGACAAAAATATGACCGCTCCCTTCAGTATCCCTACAACCAGCAAGTCCTTTCCTCTATACTCCTCTGATATTTCCTTTGCCAGCTCGCTTACTCTCTTGCTAATTTCTTCCTCTGTAAGAAGAACCTCCTTAATTGGATCGTTCAAATCATTTTCCTCCCAGTCAATTCTTTTCCTCTTCAATTCTTTCAATGGTCACAAGAAAAACTCTGCTTGAATCCTCTTCGACCTTATATTCTCTGCTAAATGCATTACCTGGAATCCATATTATACCCTTTTTATCAGCAAATATAGGAACTTTTTCCCTTTCCTCCCTGGGAATTTTGTTATCTATGAAAAGATCCTTGACCTTCTTGGTTCCATTCATTCCCAATGGCTTTATTCTATCACCATTCTTTCTCTGCCTAACTATGATGTCACCGTCAAGTTTCCCCTTGTCCACTGCAATTCTGGATTCATCAGTCCTGTAATTTCTGCCGTCAGACTCCTCAAGAGTCACCACAATTCCCCAGTCAGCCAATATGTTTCTTCCAATATCCAGCGCAACACTTCCAATTTGGGTATCCTCAGTCCCCTGGACCTTGACTATAAGGTCACCGTAGGAAACCTCTGCGGTGATATTTCTTCCCAAATGGACTGATTTCCCCGTTTCTCCAGCGAAAAAAAGCTGTGTCGCATTCTGGATGTGAACTTCACCGAAGCCATTCAAATCACCAAGCAAATCCAATATTGCCCTTCTGATGAGTCTCCTGGCTGAACCCTCATCCTCCTTGAGGAAATCCTCACCTCTAAAGATTATACTATTGTTTATTCTATTTTTCACTAATAAATTGTACTTTTTCTCTATCTCATCATCAAGCACCTGCAGATCCAGCTGTGCTATTTCTGACAGCCTGTAAAGGGAGTCTATGATGTTGGGATTGAAATTATCCCTTAGATAAGGCAAGAGCTCCAGTCTTATCCTGTTTCTGGTATATACAGTCTGAAGATTTGTATGGTCTTCAACGGATGGTATGTTGCTATCTTCAATGTAAGCTTCAATCTCTTTTCTTGTTATGTTCAACAAAGGGCGTATGATATCTCCGCTTAGCATGGACATGGCCCTGATACCATCCAGACCCGTTCCCCTGATTATCCTGTGGAGAACTGTTTCAGCCTGGTCGTTCTTGTTGTGGGCAACGGCGATTCTACCACCACCATTGTCCTTTAGGACATCCCTGAAAAAGCCATACCTGAGTAATCGTCCAGCTTCTTCGGCAGTCATTCCATGTTCTCTGCCATAGGCAGCCATATCAACATTGGTGGTGTAATAATCCAGTCCAAACTCCCTTGAAATCCCCTGGACAAAATCCTGGTCCCTCTTGGCCAGGTCTCCTCTCACCCCATGGTTTACATGGGCAACAATCAGCTTAATGCCAAGCTGGTCCTTGAGCCTGTAGAGACAATACAGCATGGCCATTGAATCGGGTCCACCGGATACTGCAGCCAGAACCGTACCTGTATCTTTCAGCAATCTGTACTTTTCAATATTGCTCTTTACCACATCAATCATAATATCACCCTATGGCTATACAATCTAAATATCTACGGAAAAACAGAAAAAACCGGAAAACCCGGTTTTTATTAATCGTTGCTGCTGGCTTTTTTGCCTCTCATACCATAGCTTTTTCTGCCATCTTTGGTTTTCATCTGGTCCATCTTTTCGCTGCTATCCTTCAGATAACTATTCAGCATATCTTCAAAGGACATGTTCTTTTGCCTGTCATCCGATTTTGCCCAATCGATTTCCACTGGCTTGCTTGTTTTCGGCTTTGCCTGTCTCACAGATAGACTGATTTTTCCATCTGCGGAAATTGATAAAACCTTTACTTTTATTTTCTGATCCTTCTTCAGGTAATCAGATACTTTTTCTACGTAGTCGTGGGATACCTCTGATATATGTACCAGTCCACTCTTCCCCTCTGGCAATTGCACAAAAGCGCCAAAATTTGTAATTCCTGTTACTGTACCCTCAACGATCTCTCCAACTGAAACGGACATAGACAAATTACTCCTCCTTAAAATTTTTAATATATGTCAAGTATATATTACTGGGTGACCCCTGTCAATCAGTTATCATTCTTAAAAACATCCAGAGTATCATTCCCCTCCAGGCTTTTGTCAACATATATTATCTCTCTGGGCTTAACCATACCAAGATCATCCCTTGCAACCTTTTCTATGAACTCAAGGGTTCCACTTTTTCCAATCTCTTCATTGAGCATCCTGATTTCCCTTTCAAGGCCGCTGATCTGCATCTCCACAGAAGCCCTTCTATCCTGGAGATTGTTCATGAGCTTTCTCTGATGATTCATAACAAATCCCACATAAACAACAAGAACAATCATAAGGACATGAAATATCCTAATTCCCTTTCTTTTTTTTGTTTTTTTGCCGGACATATTAGCACCACCTTTATAAATGCCTCAATACTCTTTCATTATGTCACTATTTAGAAGAATTTTCAAGTTACTTTTGCATCAGTCCAAGGATTTGTAAAGCTCATGGGCCTCGTCTTTTCTAGCATTGTCCTTTACCTGGACCACCTCTATGTTCATCTGCCCACTTCCGAAGCTAAGGGTAAGCTTGTCTCCTACACTTACATTGTCTCCAGCCTTTGCAACCTTGCCGTTTATTGTCACCTTTCCCTGGTCGCAGGCTTCCTTGGCCACCGTTCTCCTTTTTATTATCCTTGCAGTCTTAAGAAACTTGTCCAACCTCATTCCAATCTCTCCTCCCAACAAAAAAATCAGGTCAAAGACCTGATTTCCTTTTTGTTTTATTTCTTCTTGCCTTTTTTTACGTTTACGCTTTCCTTAAGGGCTTTTCCTGCCTTGAATACAGGTGCCTTTGATGCTGGAATTTTAATGACTTCTTCAGGGTTTCTTGGGTTTCTACCTTCTCTGGCTTTTCTTTCTCTAACCTCGAAAGTTCCGAATCCTACCAACTGTACTTTGTTTCCTGCTGCCAATGATTCCTCAACTGATCCCATAAATGCATTCAAAGCTGCCTCTGCATCCTTCTTGGTAAGATTACTCTTCTCCGCAATGCTCGCAATTAATTCTGCTTTGTTCATTAATAATTCCTCCTTGTTTTTTTTATTTTCTAGAAATACCAAACTTAATCAGTCCTGGTCTTCACCGTTTTCACGGAGCTTGACCTTATCCCAGAGGCTATCCAATTCCTCCAAGGTCATTTCTTCCATAACTATACCCATTCTATCAGCCATGTACTCCATTTCCTCTAATCTTTTGGTGAACTTTTCAATGGTTCTACCCAATGCAACCTCGGGATTGACTTCTAGAAATCTGGATAGGTTAACAGCAGCAAACAGCAAATCTCCTATCTCGCTTTCAACGATATGGCTTCCAGGTCCGTGTAATGAAGCGGCTTCAAGAACTTCCGCCAGCTCCTCTCCCACCTTGTCAGATGGTCCAGCTATCACGTCCCAGTCGAATCCAACATCAGCTGCTTTCTCCTGGACCTTGAAGCTTCTCAGAAGTGCAGGCAGACGCGGAATGTTTCTCAACTTCTCTGAAAGTGTAGTAATATTCCTGTTTGCATACTTAATCTTATTCCAATTATATACTACTTCCCCAGAATTATCCACATTTTTTTCAAAAAAAACGTGTGGATGCCTAGTAATTAACTTGTTTGCAAGGGAACTTGTCACCTGAATCGGGTTGAAATCACCATTTTCATGTCCAATCTGAGTGTGAAATACCACCTGAAGCAGTAAATCACCCAATTCCTCCACAATATGTTCAGGGTCGTCCTCCTGGAGGGCCTCCACCAATTCATAGGCTTCTTCAAGAACTGCACCTCTTATACTCAGGTGGTCCTGCTCTCTGTCCCAAGGACATCCATCCTCTGCCCTGAGTCTCTTCATGATCCCTTGGATATCGCTGAAATCATGGATTCCCCATTTGTTCTTATCCAGTCTTGGCACAAAGAGACTTGTCAGTGATCCTATTTGCTCGCTCCTGTCAATCTGGTGGAGGGGTACTCTCTCAACTATCTCGCTCTCTCCCATTCCACCCTTGTGAACCAGGATCACGGCATAATCCTCAGGAAAGATATCCATAAGGACCAATTTCACCTCGGACATGACCCTATTGTTGTAGACCTGGGTGAATATCTGGTGGGAATTGATATCCACCTGAAATCCTTCAAGTCCAATTCCATCAAGGATCTTTAGACCTTCAACAGGATCCGCCTGGGCGATTTCAAGTACGGGTTCAATAAAGCTCATCCCTGACACAATCTGAATCTGACAATGGTTTTGCCCAAGGAGCATCCTGACGGTATTCTCGGCAACCATTGGATTGCCAGGAACGTAGTAATTGATCTCTCCGTATTTCTCTGCAGCCTCAAGGAGCATTGAAACAATTTTCCCATATACCTCCTCAAATGAATCCGCCTGGTCATATATATTATCATATGCAGTAAACCCTATTCCCTTATCCCTCATGTACTGAACAGAGGGGTGTTTTTCAGTTCTAAGATAGTTGGGCTTCCCGCCCTCCATCCTACCTATGGCTCCAAGGGTCAGGTCATCCATATTTCCAGGCCCAAGGCCTACAATAAATATTTTACTCATAAGAATTCTCCTTTAAGACCATTTATCAAATCTCTTTACTAACTTTCTGATCTTGTCACCCTTTGGAATCAGATCAAGATCCTCGTCTGTAAGTGTTCCTGTTAGAAGCAGCAATACCCCATATACCACAACTCCCAGCAGTACCGCTGCAAGAGTGGCAGGTCTTCCTCCAATTGGCCCTGCAAGGACCATGTAGGAAACCCTTGCTATTATTCCCATTCCAACTGCTGAAATCAAAGGTTTCATCAGTATGGAGCGAAGGTTCAGCTTGGCCTTTGCCACGTGTATGACGTAGAAAAGGTTGAGGGATGATGCTATTGCATAGGCTGCCACGGTGCTTATTGCAGCTCCCTTGACATTTATTGCCGGTATCCCTGTAAGAACGTAGGTCAGGACAATCTTTGCCACAGCTCCGATAAAAAGGTTCCTCACTGGAACAAAAGGCTTCCCAAGCCCCTGCAATATGGCTGTTAGAGCCTGTACAAGTGTCAGGAATATTACCCCCAGGGATAGGTATGCCAATATGTTACCAACGCTTGTAATTGCCTCAGGTGGGTTGTTGTAGTACAAAAGTGCCACTATTGGAGTTGAAAGTACAAACAGACCGATTGCAGAAGGTAGACCGATCAGGAGTGTCATCCTTATTCCACTTGATATCAGGTCACTTGTCTCCTGCTTTGACTTTCTGGCGCTGGCATTTGATATTGCAGGCACAAGACTCATGGAAATGGCTATGGAGAATACCTGGGGAAGGTTCACAAGTGTCTGTGCCATACCCTTAAGCTCACCATAAAGTGCATTTGCCTCTGCCGCCGTATAGTTTATCGACTGCAGTCTCCTTAGAACCAGGGCTGCATCGATTGTATCCATAATTGGTGCTATTGCAGCTCCGATTGTAATCGGTATGGCTATCAGCAGGAGATCCTTTGCTATCTCTCCTATGGAATATTCCCTGGTTATTGTGCTGCCTGCAATCTCCTCCATTATGGCTGTCCTTCTCTTCAGATAAATGAAGGCAATTATTGCAAGTCCCATTATGGCTCCCATGGACCCTCCAAAGGATGCTCCTCCTGCTGCAATTGGAATTCCCCTGTCCAGAAGCAGATATGTCAGACCAAGTCCTGTGACCACCCTGAAAAGCTGCTCGGTTATCTGGGAAATTGCTGTGGGAAACATGCTCTGTCTTCCCTGAAAAAAACCTCTGAAGGCAGACATTATTGGTACAAAGAACAACGCAGGCACAAGAGCGATCAGTGCATAGTATGCGTTGACGTTTCCAAGATAGTTGACGATAAGGTCAGCTCCAAATGCAATGACCATGGATGTTAAGAATCCAAGTCCCACCAGACCCACCAGGGCCACCTTGAACACCTTGTGTGCACCGGCGAAATCGCCTTGAGCACGCTTCTCGGATACCAGCTTGGCTATGGCCACCGGAACCCCTGCTGTGGATATCGTTAGAAGCAGCACGTAAAAAGGATATGCCGTCTGATAGTATCCCAATCCCTCTGATTTAATTATATTGGAAAGGGGGATCCTGTATATTGCTCCCAGAATCTTGACAAGCACTCCTGCCATTCCAAGTATGGCCGCCCCTCTTAAAAAGCTGTGTCCTTTAGACATTCCTGTTATCCTCCTGTGTCGTTTCCTCTATACATATTATTATTGAAGCTTCTCTAGCCTTAATCAAGGTAGGTTTTAATTGTGGCCTCATCCCTTAATGATTGGACGTACTCAAAATAGGCCTGTTCCTTTATCATTGAAATCACCTTGTCCTCCAGGTCATCAAAGCTTTCCCTCTTGTCCTGAAGCTTGATTATGTGGTATCCAACCTCGGTTTTAACAACGTGGCTAATCTCGCCTTCCTCCAGCTGGAATGCGACTTCTTCAAACTCAGGAATCATCTGACCTTTTCCAAAGTAGCCCAGATTCCCTCCGTTAACAGCTGATACGCTGTCCAGGGATTCGGTGGTTGCCAGCTGTGAAAAATCTTCTCCTTCATCCAGTCTTGACTGTATGTTTTCCGCTTCCTCTTCACTGCCCAGAAGGATATGGCTGGCATTTATCTCAACAAGGTCTTCCCTGTTCTCCTCATAATATTCCCTTGCTTCATCATCACCTATGGACACTCCACTTAGGAAATCCTCCTTGTGCTTGCTGCCTCTCAGTTCTTTTCTCATATTGTCCACAAAATATTCATCGGACAGGTCGTTTGACTGAAGGAACTGTTGATAGCTTTCCTCTCCTCCGATGGATTCCTTGTACTGGTCAATGTATTCCTGGAGATCCTCTTCCGAGAATTCAATACCCTTCTTCTCGTTGTCATCCTGAATCAACCTTTCCATGATCAGCTTCTCCAGTATGCTTTCCTCCAGACTTTCACCCATTGTCTTCCCGTCAATTCCCTCCTGGTCAAGGGCTCCTTCTCCAAGCTGTCTTTCGTAAAGATCCTTGTATACCTGGAAATCCTTGTCAAACTCCTCCTGGGTTATTTCATGACCGTCAACCTCTGCAACGATTCCCTCCTGCTGGGTTGCACATCCTGAAAGAACCACGGCAGCTATAATAGCTATCATTAAAATCCTAATATTCATCTTCATCTAAATAAAACATCCTTTCTCTAATTGTACACTGATTTACATTATACATCATTACCCGGTTGATGGAAATTGTCAATGGCCTCCATCAGTTCCTTCAATCGGTTTATTACATCTCCCTTAACCACTATTGTTATACTTGGCTGATTTGAAAGGTCAAAGGAAACAGCCGGGCCGTACCTCTCTGTGAGCATCTGGATAAGCTCAAGCCTGATATGGTCCACTGCTTCGTAGTCAATCCTGACCTTTTTTTCAATCTGAATTATGTTCGTTATGTGGTTTCTACTAGCCAAGCCCCTGATGTAGGAAATGTTCATCAGATTCTCAACAGGCTTTGGCAAATCACCAAATCTGTCTATAAGCTCATCTATAAGCTCCCTGTAGTCATCCATTGATTCGATGGTTGAGATCCTCTTGTATATTTCAAGCTTCTGATCCTCTTCGGGAATGTATCTTGAAGAAATGTAACCGTCAACCTTTATATCAACCGCTGTGTCAAGCTTCTCCTGAACCACGTCTCCCTTAAGTCTCATAACTGCCTGACCCAGGTATTTGACATAGAGGTCATATCCGATAGATTCTATGTTTCCGTGCTGCTCCACCCCCAGTAGATTCCCCGCGCCCCTTATCTCAAGGTCTCTCATGGCTATCTTGAAGCCTGAGCCAAACTCGGTGAACTCCTTAATTGCCCTCAGTCGTTTTTCTGCAACCTCTGAAAGCACCTTGTCCTTCTGGTAGACAAAATAGGCAAATGCAAGTCTATTGGACCTGCCCACCCTGCCTCTCAGCTGATAGAGCTGAGAAAGCCCAAATTTGTCGGCATCGTGTATGATTATTGTGTTTACATTTGGTATGTCAAGACCGGTCTCAATTATTGTCGTACATACAAGAACATTTATCTCCTTGTTCATGAAGTCCAGCATAACCTGTTCAAGCTCCCGTTCTGACATCTGTCCGTGGGCAATTGCAAACTCACCTTCGGGAACAAGATTTCTCAGCTCCATTGCAACCTTGTCTATTGTCTCAACCCTGTTGTATACGTAATATACCTGTCCGCCCCTTGATAGCTCACGTTGTATGGCATCCCTTATAAGGGTTCTGTTGTATTCCGTCACATAGGTCTGGATTGGATACCTTTCCTCTGGAGGCTCCTCAATCACCGACATATCACGTATGTTTACAAGGGACATATGGAGAGTCCTTGGGATTGGAGTTGCCGTAAGTGTCAGAACATCAACATTTTCCTTAAGCTTTTTTAGCTTCTCCTTATGTCTTACTCCAAACCTCTGCTCCTCATCCACAATGAGAAGACCCAGGTCCTTGAATACGACATCCTTTGAAAGGAGCCTGTGGGTTCCAACCACTATGTCAAGCATCCCCTTTCTCAGCATTTCAAGGGAGGCCTGTTGTTCCTTTCTTGTTCTGAACCGACTGAGCATAGCTACAGACATTGGGAAGCTACCCAGCCTTTCCATGATTGTATTGTAGTGCTGCTGGGCCAAGATAGTCGTTGGTACAAGTATTGCTACCTGCTTTCCATCCATCACGGCCTTAAAGGCCGCCCTTAATGCAACCTCTGTCTTGCCGTATCCAACATCTCCACAAAGTAGTCGGTCCATGGGCTTTCTCTTTTCCATGTCTCCTTTGATGTCCTGTATTGAGGTTTTCTGTCCATGGGTTTCCTCGTAGGGGAACATATCCTCAAACTCCCTTTGCCATGTAGTATCAGATGAGAACTGGTATCCCTCAACCTTTTCCCTCTTTGCATAGAGCTGCAGGAGGTCTGTGGCCATTTCCTCGATTGCCTTCTTGGTCCTGCTCTTGGTCTTGGACCATTCTGTTCCACTTAGCTTGTTTATCTTTGGCTTAATTGCATCAGAGCCAATGTACTTCTGGATCATTGACATCTGCTCAATTGGAAGATAGAGTCTATCCTTGCCCTTGTACTGGATAAGAAGGTAATCCTTCTTTACTCCCTGGACAGTCAGCTGAGACACTCCCAGGTACTGTCCGATTCCGTAGTTTTCATGAACAATGAAATCTCCCTCATTGAGATCTGAAAACTGAAGCTTTTCCCCTCCATCCTTGATTTTCCTGGACTTTTTCTTTGCCTTCTTCTTGCCGGCTCCGTATATTTCCTTGTCTGTTATAACCGCAAGCTTCATTTCCTCATACTCAAAGCCTGCCCTTAGGGATCCTTCTGAAATAAAGACCTGCCCTGTCTGTATGGAAGAATCCCTGCCAAAATGAAGCTCTGAGTTGATGCCAATTTCCCTTAGGGCATCCTTAAGCCGCTTGCCCCTATCCTGGTTCCCAGCCATGATTATTACCTTGTAGCCCTTGTAGAGGTACCTATCCAAATCCTCTCTGAGCATATCAAGCTTCCCATGGTATACAGGAATTGTTCGCATGGTGAATCTCACTATACCCTTTGGAGGAAAATCATTATCCTGCTTCAGAAAGGAAGCGCTGGTAACTATCGTCCTTGTCTTTATCTCATGAATCAGGTCCTCATAGTCGTACTTCAAATTGAGGTGTGATTTCAGTACCTCCCCCACCTGAAACAGGTCCAGGGTTCGTCCATTGAATTCCTCCATGGTTCCTTCATATTTCTCTCTCAACCTTTTCGGCTCATCCAGAACTATCAGAGAAGTATCCTGCAAAAAATCAACAAGGGTTCCCATCAGCCCCTTTGGCAGGTAGGGAATCAGAAGGTCCTTATTTGTTATATGTGAGCCTTCCGCTAGTGCATCCAGGTACTTCCCGAATTTTTCAACCGACTTGGCTCTCTTTTCTTGGTCATCCATCTTTCTTCCAAAGTGCTCAAGATCCTTTTCAAGTGCCGCTGAAACCTTCTCCCTCTCTTCTATCGGTATTATAATCTCCGACACCGGAAAGATTTCAACCGCCTCTATTACATCAACAGACCTTTGGTCCTTGGGGTCAAAGGTCCTTATTGAATCCACTTCCGTATCAAAGAATTCAACCCTTACCGGGTAGTCCACATTGGGTGGAAATACGTCCAGTATCCCTCCCCGTATACTGTACTGACCGGTCTGTTCAACAAGGCTTACCCTTTCATAGCCTGCACTTACAAGACCCTGTGATAGGTCATCCAGGCTCGCTTCCTTGCCAAGGGAAATGTTCAATCTATGGTTCTGGAAGGAATCTTTGGAGATTATCCTGTCTGAAAGGGCCTCGATGGAGGCTACTACAATCAGGTCCCTGTTTTCCATCAGGCATGACAGGACCTCCAGTCTTTGATGGGTCCTTTCCGAGCTGAAGGCATCCACATCATAAAGGATTGTATCCTTTGAGGGATATAGTCTGACATTCTGCTCTGGTAGTATTGCTCTGACATCCTCAGAAATCTGCCTGGCCTTTGTTTCACTGTATGTTAAAAAAAGAAGCTGCCTTTCTGAATGACTTTTCAGACCACATAAGAAATGACCCATATTCTCTTCCATGAGTCCATGGGTTGAAATGGGTGACAGGTTGTTTTTTACATCATCCAGCAGCGTATTATAGGGTTTTAGGTTCAACAGTGGATCCAAAAGAAAATCCTTCATTACTAATCCTCCCAAAAGGTTTAAGCCCAGGTTTTAGTCCTGGGCTGTATTTCGTATATTAAATTCATTCATGGCCTTGTCAATTCCGCTTCTGACAAACTCCTGGGCTGCTTCTGATGCCTTGAGGATAGCCTGATCCACAAGCTTTCGTTCATCCGAGGTGAATTTGCTAAGGACAAAATCCGCCAGGTCATAGTATGGAGGCTTTTTGCCGATGCCTATCTTCAGCCTTGGAAAATTATCCTTCTGGATATGATAAATTATTGATTTAAGTCCATTGTGGGAGCCTGCACTACCTTTTTTCTTAAGCCTTATGCTTGCAAACTCAATGTCTATGTCATCAACTATCACCAGCAGCTTGTCTGGCTCCAGCTTGTAGAACTCCATCACTTCCCTAATGGATTCCCCGCTGTTGTTCATGTATGTGCTGGGCTTTAAAAGAAGCACCTTCTCAGTTCCAATGAAGCCTTCGCCAGTCAAGGCCTTAAATCTCAGCCTGTTGACCCTGATGTTGTTTTCCTGGGCCAATCTATCGATTACATCAAAGCCAACGTTGTGTCTCGTTCCGGAATACTTGTTTCCGGGATTTCCCAATCCTGCAATTACAATCACATAATCAACTCCTCGCTATGTGACTATTCAAAAATAATACTCACTGATTCATTGCTGTTGATTCTTCTGATTGCCTCTGCAAGAATCGGAGCAACGCTAACAACCTCTATCTTGTCAATCCTTGCCATTTCTGACAGAGGAATTGTGTCCGTTATTACAAATTTCTCAAGCTCCGAATTATGGATTCTGTCAAGTGCAGGTCCTGAAAGGACACCGTGGGTTGCACAGCCATAAACCTTCTTTGCCCCAAAGCTTTTCAGTACGCTTGCAGCCTTGACTATTGTACCTGCTGTGTCAATTATGTCATCAACAAGGATTACATTCTTTCCTTCGATATCACCTATGACATTCATTACTTCTGATACATTTGCCTTTGGTCTTCTCTTCTCGATAATCGCTATTGGAAGATCAAGGATGTTGGCAAACTGTCTTGCCCTGGTTACTCCCCCAAGGTCAGGTGACACTATTATGGTATCCTCATCAACTATGTCCTTGAAGTAATCTGCCAGTATGGGTACTGCTGAAAGATGGTCCACCGGAATATCGAAATATCCCTGGATCTGACCAGCATGGAGATCCATACCCACAACCCTGTCAGCTCCTGCAGTTGTCAGCAGGTTTGCAACAAGCTTGGCTGTGATTGGCTCCCTTGCCTTGGTTTTTCTGTCCTGTCTGGCATAGCCATAGTAGGGTATTACAGCATTTACCCTTCCTGCTGAAGCCCTTTTTACAGCATCTATAAGAATAAGAAGCTCCATCAGATTGTCATTTACAGGGGTGTTTGTGGACTGAATAATGAACACGTCACAGCCCCTTACCGTCTCCCCGATATTTACGTTAATTTCACCGTCGCTGAAGTGGGTAACATCACACGTACCCATGGTTATGCCCAGCTCCTGACAAATGTTTTTTACCAGGTCTCTATTGGCATTTCCGGTGAAGACCTTGATTCCACCTAAACAAAGGTTCATCTCTACATCCTCCTAGTTATTTGTGTTTTTTTAGTCCCTTTTTCTCTACCCATCCAGCTTTGTTAACCTGTCTGGCTCGTGCTATTGAAAGCTCTCCTTCTCCAACATTGTCTGTTATGGTTGAGCCTGCGGCTACATAACCCCAGTCCTCAACCTTTACAGGCGCCACCAGGTTTGAATTGCTGCCTATAAAGGCATTGTCCCCGATGATGGACTTGAATTTCCTTTCACCGTCATAATTTACAAATACAACGCCACAGCCTATGTTAACCCCTGTACCAACCTGGGCGTCTCCCACATAGGACAGATGACTTGCCTTTGAGTTATCTCCAAGTGTTGCTTTTTTGATTTCCACGAAGTTTCCGATTTTGACATTCCTGCCAAGCTCTGATTCCGGTCTAAGGTGTGCGTATGGACCGATTTTGCATCCATCACCCACCCTGCTATTTTCAATAAGTGTGGACTCAATGGTAACCTCGTCACCGATGGTGCTATCAACTATTCTGGTAGAACCTCTAATTATGCAGTCCTCTCCTATTACGGTATCTCCCTCCAGTACCGCCCCAGGATATATTACCGTATCCCTGCCAATCCTTACGGTTGACTCTATATAGGTATCCTTTGGGTTTATGAGGGTTACACCATTTTCCATATGTCCGACATTGATTCTCTCCCTTATTATATCATCTGCCTGTGCAAGTTGCACCCTTGAGTTGATACCATGTATCTGAGAGGCGTCATCGATCATAAATGCTCCCACCTTGTAGTCACCCTCCACAAGCACTCCAACCACATCAGTCAGATAGTATTCATTTTGGCTGTTGTCGTTGTCGATTCCATCAAGTCCAAGCTTCAATTCCCTGCCACTGAAGCAATAGATACCGGAATTGATCTCCCCGATTTCCCTTTGGTCCTCAGTTGCGTCCTTGTGCTCCACTATTGCCTGGAGACTTCCATCGTCCCTTCTTACGATCCGTCCATAGCCAGCTGGATCTTCAAGATTGGTCGTAAGGACAGTTGCCTGATTATTTTGTGCCCTGTGGAATTCCATAAGCTCTTTCAAGGTATTGGCCGTTATCAATGGGGTATCACCGCATAGGACCACCACATTATCCTCATCCTTGACATGCTTCATTCCCTGCATGACAGCATAGCCTGTACCATAAGGAGCCCCCTGGTGTACAGGCTGTTCTTCGTAAATAATGTTTTCGCCGGTTATGCTTTCCATGACAGCTTCTTTTCCATGTCCCACGATAACGACACTTCTACTGATTCCAGCGTCCATGGCCTGGTCTATCACATAGGAAAGAAGCGGTTTCCCGGAAATCCTGTGCAACACCTTGGGGTGTTTGGACTTCATCCTCGTCCCTTCTCCGGCCGCAAGTATTATTCCAATATTCATATTATTAACACACCTTCCGCTGAGTTATTCCCTCCATATTATTTTAACCCATTTATTTTATAAGTCCACACCTAATTGACAAATTAACCAAAAAAACAATGCTTTTTCAAAGAATAAAAGAGCCCTTAGGCTCTTCTACTCCGCTGTCAATGCTTTTTCATACTCCTCAAATACTGCCTCTTGAATTTTTTGCCTAGTGGTGGCATTAATCGGGTGAGCGATGTCTCTGAATTCACCATCTGCCATTTTTCTACTTGGCATGGCAATAAACAATCCGTTCTGACCTTCAATAACCTTGATATCATGTACAACAAACTCCTCGTCGAACGTAACTGAAACTATTGCCTTCATTTTGCCTTCCTCTGTTACCTTCCTAACCCTTACGTCTGTAATCTTCATTGTCTCACCACCTTCCTCGACGGTTCTTTGCATATTACTATATTTATTCTACATTTTTTGCCAGATTCCTTCTTTTTTTTGAAAATTATAAATATTTTTTTACGAATTTGTTCTTTATATTTTTTTTTGATATGATATAATCATTCAATGTGTGCCCGAGTAATATTTTTTTTGGGCCTTGAGAATCTAATTTGATTATACCAGGAGGAAAATACATGTTTGATATAAATTTGGGAAGCCCCCAGTACCGTAGGGTCCACTTTATTGGAATCGGCGGTATAAGTATGAGCGGACTTGCCGAGATACTTATAAACAAGGGGTTTAGAGTATCGGGGACAGATACGACAGACAGTCAGATAGTTGAGCACCTGAGAACCATGGGAGCAGAAATTTTCATAGGCCACGGCAAGGAGAATATAGGGGATGCAGACCTGATCGTATACACTGACGCGATCTCTCCTGACAATGAGGAGCTTCTTGCAGCAATTGATTCGCCGGCACCTGTTATTGACAGGGCAGCGTTTTTAGGAGCTGTTATGAGAAATTACAAAAACTCCATAGCCGTTTCAGGAACACATGGCAAAACCACCACCACAAGCATGATAGCGACAATCATAAACAATCCGCAGATCAATCCAACAATACTGCTTGGAGGAGAGCTGGATGATATAGGTGGAAACGTAAAGCTGGGTTCAGATGATTATCTTCTGACGGAGGCTTGCGAATACAAGGCCAATATCCTTAAATACTTCCCTTCAATCGCCATAGTCCTTAACATTGATGAGGATCACCTTGATTTCTTCAAGAGCATGGACCATATTTCAGATACCTTCAAGGGATATCTTCTGAATCTTTCAGAGGATGATCATGCAATACTGAACAACGACGACCCTTTGGTGAGGAAATTGATTCCAGAGCTGAGTTCCAAGGTTTTAACATTTGGTATTGATGAGGCTTCTGATTATGAGGCAAGAAATATAAGATTCAATGAAAAGGGTTTTCCGGTATATGACCTTTATCTTAATGGAGAGAAGTTTGAAACCATAAGCTTAAGCGTAATGGGTACCCATAATGTATATAATTCACTTGCAGCAATCGCCGCAACCCATATTATTGGACTGGATTCAAGGATGATATCAGACAGGATTTCTGCATACAGGGGAGTTCATAGAAGACTTGAGCACAAGGGCTATCTTGGAAATATTGAGATAATAGATGATTATGCACACCATCCAACAGAAATCAAGGCAAGTCTCAGCGCTTTGAGAAATGCAACAGACAAGAGGATTTTCTGCATTTTCCAGCCCCATACCTTCACCAGGACAAAAATTCTTTTGGATAGTTTCTCAGAGTCCTTCAAGGATGCAGACAAGATCGTTATTGCAGATATCTATGCAGCTCGGGAAAAGGACCTGGGAGAGATCCACTCAAGAGAGCTTGCACTGAGGATCAGGGACAAGGGCTACGATGCCACCTATCTGGGAACCTTCGATGAGATTGAGTCGTTTATCCTGAGAGAGACCACCGACAGTGACCTTGTTGTCACAATGGGTGCAGGGAATGTATTCAAGGTTGGAGACAATCTACTTAAGAAAAACCTCAATAAGGTGATATAATCAATAGGGAATTTTACAGCTAACAAGGGTCGTATCAAATTGATACGACCCTTGATTTTTTATGAAACCACATTGGTTAGATTCATGCCCAGATATGCAAGATAGAGTGCTATCAGAAGGATGCCCTCCCATCTTCTTATCCTGCTTCCCTTGTTAAGGGTTACAAGCCTGAATGTAAGAAGTATTATTGCCATTGCAGGGTAATGAACCCTGTAGAATATTTGTGGTACCAGCAGTCCAGCCGGTGTCACGGCTGCTGAAACACCTATTACAAACAGTACATTGAGTATGTCGGCACCTATTATATTTCCAACCGCCAGATCCCCATGACCTCTTAGGGCGGCCTTTACAGCGGTTGTGAGCTCCGGCAGACTTGTTCCAAATGCAACCAGGGTTGCCGCTATTATGCTTTGGGGAACACCCAACTTGAGGGCAGTCACTTCAACGGTTGGAATCAATACCTTTGATGAGAAGATCACTATTGCCATCCCTACTGCCATCAGCAGGAATCTCTTTATTATCTCCGCTTTTGAAACCTCTTCATCATCTTCATCGCTGCTTAGATAGGAGCTTTTCCTGGATTCCTGGAAGGACCAGTAGAGGTATGCGGCAAGCATTGCAACAAAAACAAATCCCATGCCCTGGGAGATGGTCCCAGCCCCTCCCTTTGAAAAAATCGGAAGTGAGAAGACAATCAAGAGTCCAGCTGATATCATCTTCACCCAGCCCTGTAAGCGGATTGAACCTCTATCGATGTCAATTGGCCTGAGCAAGGCTGCAAGTCCTATTATAAGTCCGGTGTTTGCAATTATGGATCCCACTGCATTACCCAGTGCCATATCAGGACTTCCCTGAATGGCAGCCATGGTGGATACGGAAAGCTCAGGCAGGGTGGTTCCAAGTGAAACAATGGTGGCACCGATTATTGCCTTTGGCACCCTCAAATAACCTGAAACAGCTACGGCTTCATCAATTAGCAGGTCGGCTCCCTTGCTCAACGTGAAAAGACTTATTCCGATTATTGCAAGCAATGCAATTACCGGCATTGGATTAATTATACTCAGTACCAGATCTTCCATATCCATCTCCCTTAAATTCATGTATTGCCTCAGTCTCATTGCACAATTTCATTTTCCCTTCAGTCCATGAAATTGGCATTCTTTGCGTTTATGAATTGACCCAACGAGCCCAGCGAGTTGTCGGTAATTCAAACGTAATGAGCTCCAAATTTGTGTGAATTTCATGAGCCAACAAATTTGTGATGCGAAACTACGGAAAGACCTACCAATTGCTCCCAAACTTCGTTTGATCGCTAGGTTAGGTCATAAATAAACTCTACAACTCCCCTTGGGGAATTGTAGAGTCTCACACGATTTTATATCACTTAAGCCAGGACCTGTCAGGTCCGTTATTGGTGACTTAAGTTCCCAATCAGGGCAGTTACTCCCTCTAACAGAATGAATATATCACAAAAATATCTGTCTTGTCAATGGATGCTGATTAATAGGCATAGAATCCTTTGCCTGTTTTTCTTCCAAGAAGATTTCCCCTTACCATCTTTCTCAATAGAGGATGTGCCCTGTATTTCGGATCCTGATATTCTTCATAAAGAACATCCATAATTGCAAGGCAAACATCAAGCCCAACAAGATCTCCAAGGGCAAGTGGCCCTATGGGATGATTGGCTCCAAGCTTCATGGCCTCGTCTATATCCTCAGCGCTTGCAACTCCATCAGCCAGTATTCCAACAGCTTCATTTATCATGGGTATAAGAATCCTGTTGACTACAAATCCAGGTGCTTCCTCGACCTCAACAGGGGTCTTCCCAAGGGATTTTGAAAGCTCAACTATCTTGTCCTTGGTTTCATCTGAGGTTGCAAGTCCCTTGATAACTTCCACAAGCTTCATCAGAGGTACTGGATTAAAGAAGTGCATTCCAATGACCTTGTCCGGTCTACCTGTTGAATTTGCTATTTCAGTTATGGAAAGGGATGATGTGTTTGTAGCGAGTATGGCTTCGGGCTTGCAAATTTCATCCAGCTTGCCGAATGTATCCTTTTTGACCTTCATATCCTCTGATATGGCCTCTATTACAAGATCACTGTCTGAAACATCATTGAGGTCAGTTGTTAACTTGATATTCTGGAGTGTCTTCTCCATTTGATCCTGGCTTATCTTTTCCTTGCTGACAAGCTTGCTCAAGGTCTTTTCTATTGGAGCAACACTAGCCCTTGGCTTTTCAGGATCGATTGATCTGACCCAAATTGTGACCTCAATGTCCTTCTGGGCAAATATCTGTACAATGCCTAAGGCCATGGTTCCTCTTCCCAACACACTTACTTTTTTCATAAAGCACCTCCATTTATTTTACCTTGAATTCAGGCTTTCTTTTTTCCCCAAATGCCTTCATTCCTTCCTTCTGGTCCTCTGTTGAAAAGCATAGACCGAAAAGGTTTCTTTCAATTTCCATCCCTGTTTCCACATCGGTTTCATAGCTTCTGTTTATGGACTGCTTTGAATACCTGACTGCAAGCTGGGCGTTTGATGCTATCTTCCTGGCCATTTCCATTGCAGAATCCAAAAGGTCTTCAGGCTCAGTCACCCTATTAACCAGGCCTATTTGCATCGCTTCCTCGGCCTTGATGATATTCCCGGTGTAAATAAGTTCCTTAGCCTTTGCCAGTCCCACAAGACGGGATAATCTTACGGTTCCCCCAAAGCCAGGTGTCACACCAAGACCAACCTCAGGCTGGCCGAATTTGGCTCTAGAGGATGCAAACCTTATGTCGCATGCCATTGCAAGCTCACAGCCACCACCAAGTGCAAAGCCGTTGACCGCAGCTATAACAGGCTTCTCCATGGCTTCGATACTTCTGAATGTATTAAGTCCTGCCTCTGCAAAGGACCTTGCTTGAACAGAATCCATGGTGCTCATCTCCGAAATATCAGCTCCGGCAACAAATGCCTTCCCTTCTCCGGTTATCACCAATACATATATGTCCTGGTCATTCTTCACCTGATCAACAGCCCGCATAAGCTCCTGTAACACTTCCGTGTTCAGGGAATTCATTGCATCAGGTCTGTTGATCCGAAGTACTCCTATGTTGCCTTCCTTTTCGAGAATCAAATGTTTAAACTCCAACGGAATCCCTCCTTGCCTAATATTTATCATACCAGTGATATCATATTTTATCAAGAGTATTAATAGCCTTCCTTGCCAAGTAGCTTGAACATGTTACTCTTGTAGGCCTCCACTCCTGGCTGATCAAAAGGATTCACTCCCTGAAGGTATCCAGATATTGCACATGCCTTCTCAAAAAAGTATATCAGCTTCCCAAAATGAAACTCATCAAGCATTGGAAGTGAAATTATAAGATTAGGTACATTGCCTTCAAGATGTGCCAAGAGTGTTCCTTCAAAGGCCTTTCTGTTTACATGGCCGATTGTTTTACCTTGAATGTAGTTCAAGCCATCGAGATTTTCCTCGTCATGGGGTATCTCCATATCCTTCTTTGCACCTTCAATGACTATGCTGGTTTCAAATATATTCCTTTTTCCGTCCTGTATAAGCTGACCCATTGAATGAAGATCCGCGGTGAAGTTTACGCTTGCAGGGAATATTCCCTTTCCATCCTTACCCTCGGACTCTCCATAAAGCTGCTTCCACCACTCTCCAAGATATTGCAGCCCAGGCTCATAATTAACCAGAATCTCTATTTCCTTTCCCCTCTTGTGTAGAATCTGTCTTGTTATGGCATACTGATAGCATCTATTTTCATCAAGATTTGGATTGCCATATTGTATTGCAGCCTCATGAGCTCCCTCCAGAAGCAGGTCAACATCTATCCCAGCAACCGCCAGAGGTAGTAGCCCAACTGGTGTGAGAACCGAATATCTTCCACCGATGTCATCAGGAATAACAAATGTCTCATAGTCTTCATTTGTGGCAAGTGTCTTCAGTGCGCCCTTGTTTTTATCAGTGGTTGCGTATATCCTGCCTTTCGCTTCCTCCTTGCCGTATTTTTCCTCAAGATGTGACTTAAGTATCCTAAATGCAATTGCAGGCTCCGTGGTGGTCCCCGATTTTGAAATCACATTTACATAGATTTCCTTGCCATCAAGGGTTTCCATAAGATCAGCCATATACTTGGGAGATATGTTGTTTCCAGCGAATAGAATCTGTGGTGCATTTCTCCCCTCCTTTGGAAGAAGGTTGTGGAAGGTGTGTGTAAGTGCTTCAAATGCTGCACGGGCTCCGAGGTAGGAGCCTCCGATCCCAACCACTATGAATACATCGGCATTCTCCCTTATTCTCCTTGCAACGGTCTTTATCTTTTCATACTCCTGTCTGTCATAATTTTCTGTCCAGTCCAACCATCCTATGAACTCATTTCCAGGTCCTTCGCCATCGTGCAGAATATTGTGAGCTTCCTTCAGGAACGGCTTCATAAACTCAACCTCATGCTTTTTGATAAAGCTCTTTGAATAATCAAAACCGATTGTCATATTATCCCTCCTCGAGTACTGTATGTTCAACTTCCACAAAATTATGAAAATAAAACCTAGAATGTCTATTCTAGGTTAATCTACTACTTCCACAAGCACAAGGGCATAATCGTCGTCCTGTTCCCCCCAGCTATGGATTATAAACTTATCTTCCACTTCCTTTAGAATATTGTCCGGATTTTTCTGGACAGTATCCAAAACACCCTCTATTCCAAACTGTTTATCATTGTGGTCTCTGGCTTCTGTTATGCCATCAGTATAGAGCAGTATCTTATCCCCAAGATTCAATTTGATTTCCTTCTCCTTGTATTCAACCTTTTCAAAGAGCAATGTTATTGGGTAGCCCTTGATTTTCAAGGGTTCAATCTCCTCTGAGTTGAATTTTATGGGGTAGCAGTTATGGCCTGCATTGGAGTAGGTAAACCTGTGGGTCACCTTATTGTAAACTCCATAGAATATAGTAAAATACTTGTCTGCCTCAAGTTCAAGGGTGCTGAATCTCTTGTGGAGCTCCTCCAGGGCCAGGGCTGGACTTAAAACTTCATCCTTGATGCTCCTCATCGCCTGCTTGATGAACATGGTCATCATTGAGGCAGCAATACCGTGTCCTGCAACATCGCAAATATATATGCCAATATTAGCCTCATCAATATAGAAAACATCAAACATGTCCCCACTTAGCATCTCGGATGCCTGGTAGACATAGTCAATCCTAAGGTTCTCCACTATCCCTCTCTTGGGAAGTACCCTTTCCTGAATCCTTCTGGCAAAATGAAGATCCCGGCTCATCTTCTTGTTTCTTTCAATTAGCTCAAGCTCAAGCTTTCTCTCCCTGGTAACATTCCT
>JANKMX010000021.1:23424-34022 GCA_024649995.1 Gudongella sp.
CATTCCTGAACACTTCAACAGCACCGGAAATCTCACCATGCTGGTTCTTGACCGGTGAGCTTTTTACGGAATAGTACTGACCCTGGATTATTTCCTCTTTTTGGACGGTTTCTCCAGTTTCTATGCTTCTACTGGTTATGCAGAATCCACATTTCTGATTTCTGCAGTGGACCTTGTAGCAATCACTGCCAACGATTTCATCCCCAAGTGCTGCCTTCATTGCAGCATTTGCAAATATCACCTTGCCGTTCTTGTCAATTACCCTTACCCAGTCGGCCATTCCCTCTAGGACGCGATAATTCAACAATCCATAGGGAATATATGTTAAATCTTCAGATATGTCTATTTCCTTTTTTTCTTCAATCACAATAATCACCTCTTTGAGGTTGTTAATATTTTAACTATCATGTCACATTCAATAATGCCAAATATTTGGTGACTATTATCATTGTATCTCATATCCGAATATTTTTCCACAAGAAAATTAATGTCCTCATCCTATTTAAAGGGCTTTTTTTAGACCCTTGCCGGGAAAACCATTTCACCATTACATCCACTTGTATCAATCATATTTCACTGCTCTTTGCTCCTCCTCAGAATATCTTGCCATTGCGTAGATGGCATCTGATAATCTGTTAACATACTTCACAACCAGTGGGTCCACCTCTGCAACTCCCGTAAGTGAAATAATTCTTCTTTCGGCTCTCCTGCAAACGGTTCTTGCAACGTGCAGGTAGGCCGAAGGGATGTTTGAACCAGGAATTATAAATCCTGTTGGATCATTAAGTCTTCCCATAAACTCATCAATTAAATCCTCAAGATATTTGATGTCCTCTTCCTTCATTCTGTGAGCCACCTTGGATTGGTCCTCTGTAGCTAGGTTTGTTGCAACAGTGAAAAGCTTGTTTTGGATTGTATATACTATTTCTCTCAACTCATCATCTACATAATTCTTTGCAAGTCCCAAAAACGTACCCAGCTCATCTACAGTACCATAGCTTTCAACCCTTATGTCATCCTTGGTAACCCTCTTGCTGTCGAATAATGAAGTTGTTCCCTTGTCTCCGGTCTTGGTGTATATACCCATTTAAACCATCCTTTCTTATTCAGGTCTCGGACCATAAAATTGGTAATAGTCTACCTTGATTCTTCCATTGTAAAGCTTTCTCTTTCTATCGGCCTTCTTGCCATAGAGCGCCTCGAAGTTTTCATTTGAGGTAATTGCATAGATTGACCAGGTTGGATGGTCTCTGAACTTCTTGCCGAAGTCCCTGTATAGCTGCTCCACCTCTTCACGGTCACCCATTCTTTCACCATATGGTGGATTTGTTACTACCACCCCGTACTCTTCCTGCAAATCCACATCCCTCATATCCTTCATGAAAAATGCTATGTCATCCTCAAGCCCAACATTAGCGGCATTGTCTCTGGCCCTCAGTATGGACCTTTTCTCCGTGTCTGCTCCAAGGAGATGAAGTGTGGTGTCGTGGTCAATCCTTCTCATTGCCTCAACTCTTTCCTCGGACCAATACTCCTTTGGAATCTTGTCCCAATACTCTGCATCAAACTTTCTGTCAAGCCCCGGAGCGATATTCTTGCCTATGAGGGCAGCCTCAATGAGTATTGTACCCGATCCACAGAAGGGATCCAGCAGCACCCTATCCTTGTTCCAGTAGCTTAGCATTACCATGGCAGCGGCAAGGGTCTCCTTAATTGGGGCATCCCCAGCTCTGTCCCTGTACCCCCTCTTGTGTAATCCCTCTCCTGATGTATCTATGGTAAGGGTTGCAATATCCTTAAGGAGAGAAACCTCTATCCTATATCTGGGACCTGATTTCTTAAACCATTCCACTGGATACTTGGTCTTGAGCCTTTCAACAATGGCCTTTTCAACAATCCTTTGGCTGTCAGATATGCTGTACAGCTTTGATTTTACACTCTTACCCTCTACTATAAAATTCCCTTCCTCAGGGATCCATTCCTCCCATGGTAAGGCCTTTGTCTTCTCAAAGAGGTCTTCGAAGCTCATAGCCTTGAATTCTCCCATTTTAACCAAGACCCTTTCTGCAGTTCTAAGCCACAGATTGGCTCTTGGTATATCCCTTAGGGTACCCTTGAAGGAAACCCTTCCATTCTCTACATTTATGTCATCCATTCCAAGATCGATAAGTTCTCTCTTTGTAACTGCCTCCAATCCAAAAGTTGTGGTGGCAATCAAATCAATTATATCCATTCTATTCTCTCCCCTCTGGTTCTATTATACCAACCAAATGGCATCTTTAATAATAAATTTGTGTTTTTTAGGTCTTTTCGGGTATACATTTCTATAGAGAAAACAAAACAAGGAGGAATGAGAATGTCAATCGGTAAATTTTATCAAAGCGGAGACTGGAAAGGTGAAAAACACGTTCCTGTTATCCACGCACCTGAGATGGTTAAAAAGGGAGAAGAGGTAGAGGTTAAGGTTCTTGTAGGCGAGGAAATACCACATCCCAACACCCTGGAGCATTACATAGCTTGGATAAAGGTTTATTTCAAGCCTGAGGAAGGTAAATTCCCAGTTGAGATCGGTACCTACACATTTGCTGCACACGGTGAGTCTGAGTTATTTACAGCTCCATACCTTACTGCAAAGTTTAAGGTATCATCACCTGGTACCCTTTATGCAACAAGCTACTGCAACATCCACGGATTGTGGGAAAATAGCATGGAAATCAAGGTGGAGGACTAATCAGTCCTCTTTTTCTTTTCTTGACAAGGCTCCTCCCATATAATAATATGTTATTAAATTCATAGGGACCATGAAGGGTACAAGTAGATTTTGTGATTTAGCTTTACAGAGAGTCAGCTGTGGTGAGATGCTGACAGGTAACACATTATCCAAATACAGCCTGGAGTCTGCAGGGAATTTCACACCCTACGTGATATGAGGCTTTATGTGAATTAAGGTGGTACCACGGGTTTTCTCGTCCTTTAGATGAGAAGACCCTTTATTTTTTTGTAAGGAGGAATAATATGAGAAATGTTTTTGATGTTTTGGAGGAAAGAGGTTACATTGACCAGGCAACGGATGAGGAAGCCCTAAGGGAGCTTCTTGAAAAGGAATCAGTTGCCTTCTACATCGGATTTGACGCAACTGCTGACAGTCTTACACTTGGACACTTTCTTCAGATCATGGTAATGATGCACATGCAAAGGGCAGGTCACAGACCGATTGCACTCTTGGGCGGTGGTACAACCATGATTGGAGACCCATCAGGAAAATCCGATATGAGAAGGGTTCTAACCAGGGAGATGATCGATTACAACGCTTCAAGGTTCAAGGAGCAGTTTTCAAGATTCATCGATTTCAGCGAGGGCAAGGCCTTTATGCCAAACAATGCAGATTGGCTCATGGACCTTAATTTTGTTGAATTCATGAGAGAAATCGGAGTACACTTCTCCGTAAACAGGATGCTTACATTTGACTGCTACAAGAATCGTCTCGAAAAGGGACTTACCTTCTTTGAATTTGGCTACATGCTGATGCAAAGCTATGACTTCCTGCATCTTTACAGAACCTATGACTGCAAGCTCCAGCTGGGGGGAAGCGACCAGTGGTCAAATATCCTGGGTGGCTATGAGCTAGTAAGAAAGCTGGAGCAGGACAAGGTTTACGGAATGACCTTCAAGCTCCTGACCACTGCGGCAGGAACCAAAATGGGCAAGACTGAGAAGGGAACCATATGGATGGACAAGGAGAAGACCTCTCCATATGAGCTTTTCCAGTACCTTAGAAATGTTGACGACAGGGACGTGGAAAAGTTCCTTGCACTGCTTACCTTCCTACCCATGGATGAGGTAAGGAGACTTGGAGCTCTTGAAGGAGCGGAAATCAACAAGGCAAAGGAGGTCCTGGCCTATGAGGTGACCAACATGATTCATGGCAAGGACGAGGCTGACGGAGCCCTGAAGGCTGCCAAGGCGCTATTCGCCGATGGCATGGATGAAAGCAGTGTTCCTTCAACAGAAATGGACTCTGAAAGATTCAAGGATGGTGTCGGAATACTTGACCTTATGAGAGAGGTTGGGATGATTAAATCAAACAGTGAGGGAAGACGGCTGGTTCAGCAGGGCGGAGTAACAATCGATGGTGAAAAGGTTGAGGCCGTTGATAGGATGGTCACCATGGATGATTTCAAGGATGGCAAAATTCTTATCAAGAAGGGTAAAAAGACCTACCAACAGGTACAAATCTAAATAGGGAAGGTAGATTTATCATGACGGATACAACACAGAGAATAAAGGAGCTTCAGAATATCCTGGAGGCAACCAAGCTGCTCAACGCCTCCAGGGATCTGGACTTTATTTTAAGGGAGCTTATGAATACAACCCTAAGGTTGATAAAGAGAGCGGATATAGGAATAATTTTCCTTTATGATAAAACTGACGGCCTTCTTAAATCCAAATACTCCTTTGGCTTTGACAACATGAACGTGTCGTTGAAGCCTGGGGAATCCATTACAGGAATTACCTTTAACCAGCTGAAGACACTACACCTGAAATCTCCTGATGAGGTTCACCAGGCAATGTCCTCCATGTCTGGAGACACCAAGGCGATGCTCCACAAAAGGATACTCCGTCCAATGGATACTCTACTAAGTGCCATCAGCTGTCCATTGATGCACGACGGAGAGTGCATTGGTGTACTTGTGCTTGATAACTACATGGGAGGAGAAGTGTTTACCGAGGATGATGTATACCTTGCCGAGTTGATTTCGGTCCAGGCAACAATTGCAATTAGGAATGCTGAGAATTATACCAGGGAGCTCAAGGCACAGGAATCCCTCAAGGAATACAGCAATTTGGTGGAGATGGAGAAGAACAGGTACCAATACTCCACTTTTCTGCACAACAAGTTCACTGAGATGATCCTTAACAGAAGTTCATCAGATGATATAATAGGCGAGGTCTCACAGCTTCTTCAGACAGACATCTTCATCATCGACCTTTTCTATTCCGTTGTTTCCTATGCGGGGGACCATCACGACAAAAAAGAGGAGCTTGAGGATTTCAAGTCATCCATATTGGAGTACCTTTCTTCGGAGGGAGATACGATTCATTTCAACAAAGACCTGAATTTGTGGGTAATGTTCTACCCAATCTTTGTATCTGGAGATGTTTTTGGGTGGATTGGACTGTTTCTGACTGAAGATCGAATATCTGAGCTGGATAGGATTGTTGTTGAAAAGTGCTCAAATGTTGTAGCATTGGAAATACTCAAGGATTATGACATGGCCAATCTGGAGCAATCAATAAGGGGAGATTATCTTGACAACCTGCTAAAAGGCACACCCATGAATCTGGACAACAAGTTCCACCAAAGATATCGGATTGACTTTAGCCATCCTCACAGGATGCTCCTTATAAATCTCATATATCAGAAAAGGGATAATCCTGCCTACAAGTACTTCAGATACTTTTACCAGGCAGTGAATGCACTGGCGCTCCAAACCTTCAAGAAGAGTCTTGCAATACAGAAGAGGAATCTCATAATAATTCTTATAGACGACAATGAGACATTCAGCAGGGAAATCATGAAGGATTTTCATGGAGGTCTTGTCCATATCGTTGAAAAGCTTGAATCACGGGCAAAAATTCAATCCAGCTGCGTCTCCATCGTAAGCGAAAAAATAACAAGCTATGATGAGTTTAGAAGTATCTATGAACGAACCTACAAGCTGTTTGACATCATCCCCAACAGGTCGCTCAATGGTTGTCACTTCTATGAGGATTACCAGGTCAAGAAGATTCTGCTGAAGAATGACAAGCATGACCTGATGGAGTTTTCGAAAAAGGTTCTATCACCTGTACTAAACTATCCAAACTCCTCTAGAGCTGAGCTGTTTGAGACCCTTAAGACATACATTTTCAATGGAGGAAACTGGACAAAGACCAAGAAGGATCTCCATATACACGGTAATACCTTGACCTACCGGTTGAACAGATTGAAGGAGCTTATGGATTCAGATATAGATGACTATCAGATCAGACTTAGAATTCAATTGGCTCTGGAGATAACTGAGATATACAATGAAATAATGGATGAAATGAAATAATGCTGGGGGGTCATGACCCCGCAGCATTATTTCGTTGGTTTTGATGTTGCAGCCTAGCTGTTTAAGAAATCAAGTGCAAACTGTGCATAAAATTCAGCCGCTCTTCCAAGTGCATCCTCATCGATATTGAACTTCGGATGGTGATGTGGATGGTACTCGTGCTTCTCCTCATTCTTCGATCCAACAAATGCAAATATGGATGGTGCATACTCTGAGAAGAATGCAAAATCCTCTCCACCTGTTGTTTTTTCAAATTTAACCAATGTATCTTCACCGCGAAGCTTCTTGACTGTTTCTGCAGCCAATTTAGACATGTTTTCTTCATTTATCGTTGGGATTGTCATTTGAGTGTACTCAACCCTTGCCTTTGCCCTGTAGGCTTCTGCAGTGTTTTCTACAACCCTTCTTATCATCCCTTCAAATGCATTATTTATTTCCATGGAGAAGCATCTGGTTGTACCCTCCATGTATGCATCCCCTGAAATTACATTCCATCTGGTACCGCTTTTTATCATTCCAACGCTTACAACTGCCGGATCAAGCGGATTTGTCTCTCTGCTGGCGATTGACTGAAGGTTCATTACAATTGCTGATGCAACCAATGCAGCATCAACCGTCTGGTGAGGCATTGAACCATGTCCACCCTTGCCCTCAACATATACCTTGAACATAGCTGCTGATGCCATTCTCGGACCTGCTTCAACTGAAATCTTCCCAGTCTCCACATCATTCCAGATGTGGATCCCCATTATTCCATCAACACCATCCATTGCTCCATCCTTTATCATGGCAAGGGCTCCCTGGGCAACTTCCTCCCCTGGCTGGAAGAGAAGCTTGACTGTTCCATCGAATTCATCCTTCATATCGTTCAGGACCTTGGCAGCAGTAAGGAGCCCAGCAGTATGGGCATCGTGACCGCAGGCATGCATTACACCCTCAACCTGTGATTTATAATCTACCTCATTAAGCTCGGTTACCTCAAGTGCATCCATGTCAGCCCTAAGAGCTATGGTCTTTCCTTCGCCCTTGCCCTTGATCAGACCAACAACACCTGTTCCGCCACATTTTTCAGCAGGAATACCCATTTTCCCAAGCTCTTCCATGACCCTTTTCTGAGTGTTGTATTCCTTCATGCTTGGCTCAGGATTCATATGGAACTCCCTTCTCATTGAGATGGAATAGTCCCTGTACTTATCTACCAGTTCTCTTACATTCATTATTTTGCCTCCCCTAATTTTAGTATAGTGTCATAGATCAGTTCAATGCCCTTCTGAAGTTGATCGTAGTCGGTCCATTCTTCCTTGCAGTGACTTCTTCCATCCTTGCTGGGTACAAAAATCAACCCAACCTCAGTTACAGCTGCCATTACCATGGCATCATGGCCTGCTCCACTAAGCATATGTCTGTAGGAAAATCCCTTGCCTTCAGCAGATTCCCTAAATAGCTCCACCATTTCCTCATTCATCTTCACAGGCTTAACATCCAGCATTTCGGTAACTGTATAGGTCACATCCGTATCCTTTGTCAAGGCATCCAGCTTGTCCAATATTTTCTTCTTCACATTACTTATGCTGGCCTCATCCTTTGACCTGATATCAACTGTAAATATCGCCTGGGCCGGAACAATGTTTGCTGCACCAGGCTTAATTTCAAGAACTCCTACCGTTGCAACTGTTCCGTTGTTTTCAGGAACCGGGTAGGAGTCAATTTCAGCCACAACCTTTGATGCCACTCCAAGGGCATCCGCCCTCATGTCCATGGGCGTGGTACCTGCATGGTCAGGTCTTCCGTTTACCTGAACCTTGAACTCGTTTATACCAACTATGAAATCCACAATTCCAAGGTCCTTGCCTTCATTCTCCAGAATTGGGCCCTGTTCAATATGAAGCTCTATGAAAGCCTTGACATCTTCCCTGTTACGCTTGGCTTCAGCAATCTTCTCCGGCTCAAACCCAAAGTCCCTAAAGGCCTGTGCCATTGATATCCCATCCTTGTCCTTGTTTCTCTCAAGCTGCTCAAAATCAACAAGACCTGCCATTGCGCGGCTTCCAAACACTCCAGATCCGAACCTTCCGCCTTCCTCCTCTATCATTGCCACAAATTCAAGGGGATACCTTGTCTTAACCTTGTTATCCTCAAGGGCTCTGAAAATTTCAAGTGCCATGATAACACCCGCTGGTCCGTCGAAGTTTCCACCATTTTTTACGGAATCAAAATGCGAACCTATCATAATTACCGGAGCATCAGGGTCAGTTCCCTCTCTTCTGGCAAAAATGGTTCCCGCATTATCCTCATAAATCTTCACATCCAGCTTTTCCAATTGCTCCTTAAGGTATTTCCTTGCCATTCTGTCTTCCTCTGTCAGCGAAAATCTTGTCAATCCGCCATCATTGCTACTGTTGAACTTTGCAAGCTCTTCGATGTCCTTTTTTATTCTATCAACCTTTGTATTCATAACTCAGCCTCCTAAAGAATCTCTGCCTTATATACAAGCTTGCAGGTTTTTCCCAGTATAGCACTTACATTGCAGTACTTTTCCTCAGCAAGCCCTATGGCCCTTTCTAGCTTTTCCATTTCCAGGTTGTCTCCCGTAAATCTAAAGACCACCCTTATTTCCTTATATATTCTTGGAACGGTACTTTCATCCATATCAGCTTCAATTTCCAGGTCCAAGGAAGTAAATGCGACCTTCATCTTATCCAAAATTATTTTTACATCGACTCCCATGCAGCCTCCAAGTCCAGCTAGGAGAAGGGGCATCGGTCTGAATCCTTCATTGTTTCCTCCTGCTTCCTCTCCAAGGTCCATCAACACTTCATGGCCCAGCTCATCCTTCGCTGAAAATGTCATATTCTCCTTCCATGAGCATTTCATTCTTTGCATATGATCCCACCTTTTGGTTTGTTGTTTTGATTGTATAAAAAGCGCCTGTAAAGGCGCTTTTTGTTAAATAAGGTTTACGAAGATTCCCGCAATTATTACGGATACAATTGTTACTGTTGTAAATCCTCCAACAAGCATCTTTGGAAGCATTTCATCCATAAGGAATTCTCTTTCCTCGGGGGTTTCTCCCAGTGCCTTTGAAGCCTCTTCAGTAAGGATGTAGTTTGGTGGGAAACCATAAAGTGCAGTCAGTGCAACTGCAAATGCCATCTCCTTGGTATAGCCCAGTCTCTTTCCAAGTACCATTGAAAGTATAGCCATACCTGAAACACCAAGAACTATAATTCCCATTAGAGGAACAACTATCTCCATAAGCATGGCAGGGGTCGCTCTTGCAAGTCCTGCAAATACATATGCCATAAGCACCGTTATAAGAAATCCAAAGGAGCCTGATGTGTTAAGGGGCTTTTGCTCCACAAATCCAATCTCCTGTGCTATAACTCCAAACAATAGACACACTACAAATGGTGATATGTTTATTATTGAAGCTATTGCTCCAGAAAAAGCAACTGCAGCCCAGGCTGTCAAGCCAAGTCTTGCCAGTGTTACATAAGTCGTCTGGTAGTCCTTTGGCAGGGGTGGAATGAGCTTTTTCTTTACAGGCTTATCCACAACAACCTCTTCCTTCACATGCTTTATCTCTCCACTTCTGAACCCGTTAACCAGTCTTGTTCCTTCCTTCTTAAGCATAACTGAAGTCAAAGGATAACCAACAAAGCCCTGCATAACGTATGTAATAATTGCAAGTATTGCCAGATTGTCCTTACCAAGTGCCGTTGCTGCATCACTCATGACTATGGCTGCTACAATACCTCCTGTAAGTGGTGGAGTTGCTATTATAGCTGTGTCTCTTCCAAAAACAGCTGCACCAATTGTCATTGTAAGGGACATTATACCTACTATACCTATGAGTGCGATAAGAATTGTCCTCCACTGTCCCGCAAGCTCCCTAACTGACATCATTGTACCCATGTGTGTGATCAGAAGGTACATGGACAATAAAACTACGGGCATCTGGAATCCTGCAAGGGCTACTATGTCCTCTGGGAAAAATGTCCAAAAGCCAAATAGAAACAGGAATGCCGCCACGAACACCGACGGTACAAATGCTTTTGTCTTGGATGATACAACGTCTCCAAGAGCTAGAACTATCAGTACTGTTGAAAATGCCATCAATAAACTCATATGATTCCTCCTTATACATTTATTTAGCACAGTATACCATTAAATGCCTGGAATGTATATGGTGTCAAGAACAAAATATGCAAGTATTTTTTGAATTCTTTCATATTATCGTTAGATATTTTTTTATCAATATATTTCTAATTACCTTGCAATTTCACATTTTTTGTTTTATAATTGATTTATAAAGATTAACAAATATAAATTTTTTGATATGTATCGTTATATTTTTATCATTATGGTTTTTTCATGGTCTTTTTGAGCTTCTTTGGTAAATCTTCCCCTCTTGCATTTACAGAACTCAAAACGGAAAGACCCCTCTACATAGATAGGTTCAAACAACATAGGAAGAGCTTCCCGTCGGGAAGCTCTTCC
>JANKMX010000022.1:0-23275 GCA_024649995.1 Gudongella sp.
CAGCTGGTTACTCAGTTTTTTCATAGCTCTTTAACTTTCTGTAAATTGTGTTTCGGGATATTCCCAGTTGTTCTGCTGTTTTTTTCTTGTTTCCGTCGTTATCTTTCAATGTTTTCAAGATCAACTCAGTTGTTATGGTGGACAGCTCTTTATTTCGGTATCCGCTATTGGATAGTGAATCCTCATCAGTTATCAATCCAGCTCTCATTAGATTGTCCTTTGTCAGGTATTCACCTTCACAATAGAATAATGACAGGGAGATAATATTCTCCAGCTCCCTGATATTGCCTGGCCAATCATAGCTCATAACCAACTTGGCAGCATCATCATCCAATCCGTTTATGCCTTTAAGTGTGTCGTTGGAAAACTTGTGGATGAAATAATTGCAAAGCTTAAGAACATCCTCTCCTCTATCCTTAAGGGGTGGAAGTGAAAGGTATAGGACCTTCAGCCTGTAGTACAGGTCTTCCCTGAAGGATTCCTTCAGTATCATATCCTCTAAATTTCTATTGGTGGCTGCAATTATACGGACATCTATATCTACCAACTTGTTGCTGCCGATTCTGCTTAGGCTTCTATCCTCTATTATTCTCAAAAGTTTTGCTTGGAGATGCATGTGCATTTCACCAATTTCATCAAGAAATATAGTACCTCCGTTTGCAAGTTCAAACTTACCGATCTTGCCTCCCTTTTTTGCTCCTGTAAAGGCCCCCTCATCATAACCAAACAATTCACTTTCGAACAAATCTCTTGGGTAGCTTGCACAGTTGATGGCTACGAAGGGCCCATCCCTTCTTGAACTGTGGTTGTGTATTGCCTGAGCCATAAGCTCCTTGCCTGTTCCACTATCCCCAATGATAAGTACATTTTTGTCACTTTTTGAGAATTTCTTGGCTATATCAATGGTCTCCTTGATCTGCTTGCTGTCCCCGATGAAATTGCTGAAGTCATAGTTTGCATAGTGACCCATAAGATCTGAAGCAACCTTTATTGAGCGTGTTTTTTTCCTGTAAATATCAATTGCACCGGTTAGTGTGTCTGCATCATCGAATACAGGGTAGGCTGAGTTCATAAGGTTTACAGAATGGGTAGGAAGCTCAATTTGATATTCTACATCAAGAACTGATTTTCTTGATTTGATTGCCTTGACCAGGATGGAGTTAGGTATGAATGTTTTCAGATCCTGATTAAGGATTGCCTTCTTGTCAGATTTAAGCATATTACATGCGGGTTGGTTGATATACGTAACAAAGCCTTTTTCATCACATGCTGAAATGCCCTCATCAACGGAATCCAGACAGTCAAGCAGATACTTGTACTTATTGCCTATGATGGAGTAGTCCGTGAACAGCTTCTGAAGTGCATCCTTTGCTTTTGACTGTATACCCTCAAGACGTTCTGGGGATATGATTGCTGACAATACAATGATTTCATAGTTTTCATAGGCCAAAGCCTCCAAGGGGCCGGACTTGGATTCATTGAAATCGAGCTTCCCTTCCTTGTAAAGGGACCAAATATCTTCAGCAACCAGATCGGAAGATGACGAAAACCCACAAACTGGATTATCATCATTTTTACACAAGAAGACTGAGATTCCCTCTAAGCTAATCATGCCAGCAATGCTAATGAATATTTCCTTAATCAAGTCCTCTGGGGATTTGACATCTTCCTGCAAAAGTGTTAATTTAGCAGACTTTATGTCTTCGAACACCATAATATGTACCACCTTTCAAGCTATGTAACATGTACCAAAATGTAGCACTAGTTCACATTGATTCCACAAATAGCATGTCAAGCTGGTTGCTGTAAATTCAACGCTTCAAACCGTGGAAAATTATGGCAAGGCTTAGGAAAACGTTGCAAAATCAATATGTAAGATACTGGAAGTGCTCAGTATGTAACAAATTGGTACATTTGCTTCTGATTATATAGGTCTATAGCCATAAAAGCAAGGCTTGTTGGGAATTCTCACAAAAAAAGAATGTAATCTACTATGTTGAAATTTGAGGGTGTGGAAGGGATTTTGTATAGAAAAAATAGAAACATTTCAATTAAAAATAATAATTGGCCCGTTATTTGCAATTAATTAGGATGAGTAAGAGGGGAGGTGAATGCTAGCAGTGGAATTTAGAGAGAGTATAAGAAACATGAAAAAGACAAGCTATGCCAAGGAAACCGGTCAAGCCGTTGATACATCAGGATTCATGGATTGTTCAAATGGAATCAACCCATTTGGGATATCCGGCAGGGTGCTAAACTCTTTGAAAAATTTTGATGTGTCTGAGCTAAATACCTATCCAAAACCAGCATTTGGTTTAAAGAAGGTAATAATCGAATACTGGGATAGGGTTAGTTTGATTGAAGAGGATCAGATTATACTGGGAGATGGTTCGATAGAACTCATTTATAAAATTAATAAGTTGTTTGTGGACAATAAATCTTTGGTTATGGGATACTCCCCTCAGTTTTCTGATTATGTGGACGATGTTCATGCAAATGGCGGGATATATGAGAGCTATGTTCTGGAGGAGTCAAACAATTTCAAGATGGATCCAGACAGATTCATACAGATGATGGATAGAAAACATTCCCTTTTCTACCTGGACAATCCAAACAATCCCACAGGCCAGGTTATTGGAATTGATGATCTGGAGAAAATTATCAAGAAGGCTGCCGAATTTGAAAGGCCAATTATCATTGATGAGGCCTACGGTGACTTTATATCCAGAAAAATGTCGGCGGTATCATTGGTCAATAAATACAAGAACCTGATTGTGATAAGGTCGCTTTCCAAGGGGCTGGGACTTGCTGGAATAAGGGCTGGATACATGGTTACATCAAAATACATAGCTCATCAGTATAGAAAGATATCAAATCCCTATGAGATGAACAGTATTGCAAGACACATAGCAGAGGCTGCATTGAAGGATTGCGATTTTATGGAGACTTGCTCTGAAAAGATCGTGACGAGAAAAAGGATGTTCACTGAATCATTGAAGAGACTGCAGGTGTTGGAGACAAATGAATCAGTACCGATCATGACCCTTAGACATCCGGACGGAAATGTCGATTTCGAAGACCTGCTCCTTAAACAGGAGGTAAAGGCTGTATCCTGCAGAGGATTTGTCGGACTGGGGCAGAATTACGTAAGAATGATGATAAATCCTGACACGGAGAGCTTAATCTTAAGAATTCAAAGAATTGAGAATGAAATAGAGTAAATTGTAAGGGGAGAGTTTAAATTGAAATATGAAAGATGCATGGAGATAGTTGAAAGGGATTCCAAGGTATATTCCGAGTTTGCAAGGATACCATATTACCCGTTGGCAATCAAAAGAGGCAGGGGTGCAATCATTGAGGACATGGATGGAAACGAGTATATCGATATGCTTGCCAGTGCATCGTCATTAAATACTGGACACAGCCATCCCAGAATAACAAAGGCGATCACAGACCAACTTGAAAAGTTCATTAGCTACACTGCTGCATATACATATTCAGAACCACTTGTAGCCTTGGGAGAAAAGCTGTGTAGCATAACCCCTGGGAATTTTGAAAAAAGGGTTGTCTACGGTTTGTCTGGATCGGATGCCAATGATGGGATGATAAAGATGGTCAGGGCATATACAGGTAGAAGCAAGATAGTATCCTTTGTTGGCTCCTATCACGGATCAACATTGGGGTCATTGTCATTGTCGGCCATCAGCTTGAATATGAGAAGAAAAATTGGACCTTTACTTCCGGATATTGCACATATTAAGTACCCGGATTGCTATAGATGCTCCTACGACAAGAAAAGTGATACCTGCAGCCTGGAGTGCATGAAGGATTTCAAGGAGTCCTTAAAGACCTACATGCCCCCTGAGGAGATTGCAGCTGTTGTAATGGAGCCGATTGCCGGTGATGCAGGACTTATAGTGCCTCCCGAAAAATATGTCAGGGAGCTTTATAGGATATGCAAGGAAAATGGCATACTCTTCGTAAGTGAAGAGGTGCAGCAGGGATTTGGAAGAACAGGTAAATGGTTCAGCATTGAACATTTCAATGTGGAGCCAGACATAATCGTAATGGGAAAGTCAATGGCATCTGGTGTTCCTTTAAGTGCAATAGTCGCAAGGAAGGAGATCACAGAGTCATTGGGGCCACCGGCTCATCTGTTCACTATGAGCGGAAATGCGCTCTCATGTGCAGCTTCAGTGGAAACCATAAATATTATTGAGGAAGAGGGTTTGCTGGAAAAATCCAGAGAGTTGGGTGACTATGTAAAGGGAAGATTCAATGAAATGAAGGCAAAGTATGACCTGATAGGAGATGTTAGAGGCAAGGGATTATCAATTGGAGTAGATTTAGTCACTGACAGGTTCACAAAGGAAGGCAACAAGACTGCAGCTGCAAAGATATGCTACAGGTGCTGGGAAAAGGGTGTAATAGTAATATTTTTGGCATCAGGGGTTTTGAGGATACAGCCTCCTCTGGTCATCGGGAAGGAGGAGCTGGACAGGGCGCTGGATATAATAGAGGAGTCAATACAGGAATACATCAACAACGAAATACCAGATTCTGTTTTAGAGGTAGCAGTAGGCTGGTAATTAAAAAGGAGGAATTATAAATGAATTTTGTAAAGAGTGATACGTTCAAGAAGTACTTCATACCCGGAATAATATTTCAATCGGTAGTAATAGCTGGAGGTTATGGTACGGGTAGGGAGATTGTTGAGTTCTTCCTGAGTTTTGGAACTGTTGGGGGACTTATAGCAATGCTGGCCATATCTGGAGTCATCTGGGGAGTTGTTTGTGCTGCCACCTTCGAGTTTGCCAGAGTCTTCAATGCCTATGACTACAGAACTTTTTTCAAGAAGCTTCTTGGTAAGGCATGGTGGCTATATGAGCTGTGTTATGTTGTGCTTCTGCTGATAGTATTGGCTGTAATAGCATCGTCTGCGGGAAGCATATTGAATGAGATGTTTGGAATAAACTACTACATAGGTGTTGTAGCAATGATGATAGGTGTAGGAATACTTGTTTTGAAGGGAACTGAAGCAATAGAGAAGTTCCTGTCATACTGGACCTTCTTGTTGTACTCAGTATATATAATATTTCTGGTTATGCTGTTCACAAAATTTGGAGCTGAAATAACCGGTGGAATCGCAAATGGAACAATGGAGTCTGGCTGGGCACTTGGTGGATTCAAATATGCATTCTACAATCTGGGTATAATTCCAGCAGTTCTATTTTCAGTTAAGCATGTTGAGACACGTAAGGAAGCAATTGGATCAGGAATAATGGCAGGGATTATTGGTATTGTACCAGCAGTGCTGTTATTTGTTGCGATGAGTGGATTCTATCCGGAAATACTGACAGCAGCCGTACCCACAGTATACATTTTAAATGCCTTGGGTTCACCATTGCTTCAAATAGTATTCCAGATAACATTGTTTGGTACTTTGATTGAGACTGGAACAGGTTTTATATATGCAGTAACTGAGAGGATAACTTCTGTTTATGTGGAGAAGGACAAGAAAATGGCCGGCTGGATTATACCCAGTGTAACCATAGGCCTGCTTGCTCTGGGAGTCTTCATTGCCCAGTTTGGCCTGATCGGTCTGATAGCTCAGGGATATGGCACAATCACATGGGGATTCCTTGTATTTTACGTAATTCCTGTTGTAACGATTGGCATCTATAAAATAATGAAGGTTAACTCAGTAGTGGGAGTTGTAGCTGGAACAACCGAATAGATACGAGGGGCCTGTCAACTGACAGGTCCTTTTTTTAGTTGAAATCTACACAAAAAGACTTCAATAAGGTATACTATTAATATCAAAAACCAATGGGAGGATAGTCGTATGAATCAGCTGATTAGATTTCTATCAATGGTGCTGGTTGCAGTTTTGATATTTCTTGGAATGTCGATGGTCGGAGAAAACACACCCTATCAGGGGAGCATCCTCACACCGGAGCAGAACAATCTCTATCCACTTGAAAGAATAACTTATGCTGGCGAGGAAGGGGATGTTGAAATATCCTTAAAGGCTGAATACGACATAAGAGGTGTAGTCAAGGGAAAGAAAAAATACTCGGACTATCCTTCACAGGTGTCCCAATACGATTTGATCCTCGCATGGGGTGACCTTAATAAGGAGGAATACGACCAGTATGTGGATTATTCACAAAGTGGAAGATGGTACTATTACACCTATGACCAGGAGTTTGTTGAAGAGGGATTCATAGCAAGGAATTCAGCCAATGTCCATCTTATAGCAGAAAATGATGAAGTCAGAAGGGCAATTAGAAAGATTCGGAAGAATGACTATATCAGGATCAAGGGCCATCTGGTGGATGTTCATTTTGACAACGGAGCCTGGGAATCCAGCATGACAAGGGGAGATACGGGTAATGGAGCATGTGAGATAATACTTGTTGAGGAGATTGACATTGTAGATTGATAATTTTTAAGGTGGTGTTTTTTTGGATACAATTGTTTATATTATTGGAATAATTCTTCTGATATACTTCCTTATTACCAAGATACCTGGAGGAATCCACAAGAGAAGAATCAACAAGGAAATAAGAAGGCTTAAGGAGATGCAGGACCGGACAAAGGAGGGAGTAATAGAGAAGAAGGACATTGCTCATCTTCCTGGGATAGTCCAGAATTGGCTGATAAAATCAAACGTGGTAGGCAGTCAGTGGAAAACCACAGTCCACATAAAGCAGAAGGGACAGATGAGACTTGATCCTGATTCTGAAAAATGGATTTTCGCATCCGCAACTCAAGTGGTAGGTTTGACTGAGCCTTCATTTGTATGGCAGGTAAAGGCTGAAGTCAAGCCATTTGTTTATGTTTTCGGAGCGGATAGCTATATTGACGGAGTGGGATCTCTTCAGATGAGGCTGTTGAATTTAATAAAGGTTGCAGATGTAAAGGGTGGGCCGAAAGTAAACCAGTCCTCATTCCAGAGGTATCTTTTGGAGCTGCCTTGGTATCCCCAGGCAGCCTTGAACAGAAACATGAAGTGGAAGCAAATTGACAAATATACAGCAAGGGTTGTAATGAACCACAGGGGAGTTCCTGGGGAGGCTTACCTCCACTTCGATGATGAGGGGGATGTGGTCTACACAAGCGCCATGAGGTTCAAGGACACCGATGAGAAGGCTCAGTTATTGGAATGCATTGGAGAATCCAAGGAGATAAACCAAATGGATGGCATACGAATGCCCATTTCGGTGAATGTGACCTGGAGATTGCCGGATAAGCTCTACACATGGTTTAAGGTACAGATATTCAAGCTTGAATTTAGATAAGCCTTTGTAAGTGAATGATTTGAGTGTGCAATGAAGGGTATTACTTTTCATAGGAAGGTTAATGTATTAAAACTTGAGAGGAAGGATACCATGAAACTTAGAACAAAGCTCAATATCCTTGTATCAATATTTGTGCTTGTAAGATCAATGAGGAACATGACAAGGGGTATGAGAAGCACATCTCCAGTTCTCATTGCAACAACCTCAGCATTGGTAACAGCAACTGCGTTTATGGTGGCACCAAGGATAAATGAGGAAATCAAGGCAAGACGAGTACTTAGCTAGAGTTTTCCCGGGATCGTCGATTAGTTATAATCGACGATTTTTATTTTTTGCGATTTTACATACTCTTAACATTCGCATTATATATCCTTAATGTCCTCCTGTTATTCTATGTATGAAAAGAGAATAGAACATAACCTAAGGAGGAAATTACATTGAGAAATTCAAGAAAATTTATTTTACTGGCATTTATAATGGTCCTGACATTCGCACTTACAGCCTGCGGTGGAGGAGAGGAAACCCCAGCAGATGGTGGAGCTGGAGGCGAGCTTGAAGGGGCGGTAATAGTTGATGGATCGGGTACAGTATATCCGCTTATGGCACACATAGCCGAAGAGTACATGACCAATGAGGAGTCAGGTGTAAGCGTACAGGTTGGAAGAGCCGGATCAAGTGCTGGATTCAAGAAGTTCATTCCTGGTGAGACAGACTTTTCAGATGCATCAAGAAAAATCAAGGATGAAGAGATTGCTCAGCTTGAGGAAAACGGATTGACCATGGGCGAGGACGTAATGGAAATCAAGCTGGCATATGACGGACTTACTATGGTAATAAACAAGAACAATGATTGGGCAACAGAAATGACAGAACAGGAAATAGTTGACATGTACCTTTCAGGAACCTATGCAGATGATGACGTGGTTCTTTGGTCAGACATCAGACCTGAGTGGCCAGCAGAGGAGATAATGTTCTACGGACCAAATGAGAACCACGGAACATTCGAGTTCTTCTACGAAGTGATCCTTGATGAGCAGGATATGGTAACGACAGCAAACCTTCAGCAGGAATATTCAACATTGGTTGACCTTGTGGCAAATGATGAGTACGCGATAGCATTCTTTGGGTACGGATACTATGCAAACAACACAGACAAGCTTCAGGCTGTGAATGTTGACTTTGGAAGCGGGCCTGTTGCACCAGCTCTCGAGACAATCGGCGAAGACCTTCCTTATGCAGGGTTTACAAGATTGGTTTACACCTACCTGAACCTGGATTACGCAAAGGAGAAACCACAGGTACTTGACTACGCAATGTATGTAGTATCACCTGAGGGAGCAGAGAGACTTGCCGGTGAAAATGGATTTGCACCACTTCCATCAGACATGTATGCAGAGTACTACACTCAGCTGGAAGGCTTGAAATAAGAATACTATTTAGGCTTGGAGAGGTCTCTGACCTCTTTAAGTCATGTATATCGATTAGGAAATATCAGGGGAGATAAATATGGATAACAACGATATCAGGGAAATAATACAGCAGAATATAAAAAAGAAAAGTCATTTTTCAGACAGGGTGATGCCAAAGTTTTTCCTTTTCATGGCCTTGATTTCTGTTGTAATAACATTTGGAATTGTATATACGTTAATTTTCGATTCTATAAAATTCTTTTCACAGGTGCCAATAAGGGAGGTTTTTTCAACAAATCTAAGCCCTTTGTCGAGAGAACCCTCTTTTGGTTTCCTCCCCCTTCTAAACGGAACATTTTTGACGACAATAATAGCAATGCTTGTTGCAGTGCCTGTGGGGATGGCGGCAGCAATCTACCTGAGCCAGTTTGCATCACCAAGGCTTAGAAAGGTTCTAAAGCCAGTTCTTGAGGTACTGGCTGGAATACCTACAATAGTATATGGATTTTTCGCATACTCTTTCGTTACCCCCCTGCTTATGAGACTGATTCCTTCTTTGGGGGCAAAGAATGTCCTCAGCCCTGGAATCGTCATGGGGATTATGATAATACCAATGGTGGCATCACTTTCAGAGGATGCCATGAATGCAGTACCTACAATCATGAAGGAGGGTGCAATGGGCCTTGGATCCACAAGGCTTGAAACCACGACAAAGGTTATAATACCAGCATCCATATCAGGAATTGTAGCTTCAATAGTTCTTGCAGTGTCAAGGGCCATCGGAGAGACAATGATTGTGACAATAGCCAGCGGTAGCTCCAAGAACTTCACCTTCGATATCACCCAGTCCATGCAGACAATGACGGCATACATTGTTGAATTCACAAGTGGTGACGCCGGAAGTGGAACAGTGGGCTACTACAGTCTCTACGCTGTGGGGCTGATACTGTTTGTATTCACCCTGGGAATGAACCTTATTGCCCAGCATATTGCAAGGAAGTACAGGGAGGAATACTGATGAGGGATAGAAACACAGAGGATTTTGTCTTTGAAGAGGAAGTGTATTCAATGAATGAGAAAATAAAGAAGCCTGTCAAAAGTCAGGTGACTTTCAATAAAAATAGAATTTCAAGAAGGATTTTCCTTAACAACTCTGCAAAGCACCTGTTTTCATTGTCAACTGTGTTTGCCATGGTGGTTCTGGGAATACTCCTATACCAGATAGTCTCAGGAAGCATCGGTTGGTTGGATTGGCAATTTCTGACCAGCAACCTTTCAATATTTCCGGAGAAGGCAGGGATCAAGGGCGCCATCATCGGTACCCTGTTCCTTATGATGATAGTAATTCCCGTGACACTTGTATTGGGTGTTGCAACTGCCATATACCTTGAGGAGTATGCAAATGAGGGAAGAATTCAGAGGCTAATCAAGATAAACATTTCAAACCTGGCAAGCGTGCCTTCCGTTATTTTTGGTCTTCTGGGCCTTACTGTATTCTCAAGGATGCTTAGCTTAGGATCCAGTATACTTGCCGGTGGCCTTACAATGTCTCTGCTGGTACTGCCAATAGTTGTTGTTGCAGCCCAGGAAGCACTTAGGTCTGTTCCCGGATTTCTGAGGGAGGCATCCTACGGAATGGGTGCAGACAAGTGGACCACAATATGGAGGGTCGTGCTACCTGTATCCATACCTGGAATACTTACAGGGGCAATACTTGCAATATCAAGAGCCATTGGAGAAACTGCGCCACTTGTTGTTCTTGGAATTCCAACATTGATAATGAAGATTCCATCAGGTATAATGGATGATTTTACGGTCATGCCAATTCAGATCTATTACTGGACCCTGGATACAGTACTCACACCTGAGTATGCATATCTAGCATCCGCAACCATAGTTGTGTTGCTAGTGACCCTGTTTGTCCTGAACTCAGTTGCAATAATAATAAGAAACAAATTCCAGAAAACATTCTAGGTGGGGGAGAATAAAATGATAGATATAGATCAATACATCACCAAATACGTATATGATGTCAAGGGGCTTAACCTGTGGTATGGAGACAATCAAGCCCTAAAGGACATAAACATGCATGTTATGGAAAACGAGATAACTGCGATAATCGGACCTTCAGGCTGTGGAAAGTCAACCTTTGTGAAGACCCTCAACCGTATGATAGAGAATGTACCCATTGTGAAGACAGAGGGGGAGATTCTTTACAACGGCAGAAACATCTTCAGCTCAAAGATGAAGGTCGAGGAGCTGAGAACCAGGGTGGGGATGGTTTTCCAGAAACCGAATCCATTTCCAAAGTCAATTTATGAGAACGTGGTCTATGGACCCAAGATACATGGTGTGAAGGACAAGAAGACCCTGATGGAAATCGCTGAGCAGAGCCTTAGGGGAGCTGCCTTGTGGGATGAGGTTAAGGACAGGCTAAATGATAATGCATATGGTCTTTCCGGTGGACAGCAGCAGAGGCTTTGTATTGCAAGGACAATGGCAGTTAGTCCAGAGGTTATCCTTATGGACGAACCTACCTCAGCACTTGATCCTGTAGCAACGATGAGGATTGAGGAGCTGATGGAGGACCTTAAGAAGGAATACACTGTAATTATAGTTACACACAACATGCAGCAGGCTGCTAGGATTTCAGACAAGACAGCCTTCTTCCTCAGTGGTGAGCTTATAGAGTTTGACAAGACAAACAAGATATTCGCAAATCCAAGCGACAAGAGGACAGAGGACTACATCACAGGCAGATTCGGATAAAATAACGCAAAAAGAACCGGAACCAATGCGTTATTTTGAGTAGACTGATGGCTATTAAAGCTGTCAGTTTTTTTGTTGCATAGAGCTTTGATGCTTCAAAATGGCAGAGTGTTGCAAGGAGAAGTCATGGATGATATAATAAATGGGTGTGTATAAACAACTATTTTTAAACATCTGTCAAGAATTACCAAGCAAATAAATCAAGAGGGAGCAGAATATGAATGAATCATTAAAAAAATTCATTGATTCAATATCCATAAAGGCTTCAATAATTATAGTGTTCATACTCAGTGTTACCCTGACCGTGGGAGCAATAGGTTATGCAACCTACACCAAGTGGAGCAGTTCAAACGAACAGGTCATAGATAGACTGGCTGACAATCTCAATCATGACATAGTCCACCAGATACAGGATTATCTAAGCATGCCTGAGGAAGTTGTTGAGCTGAATGCAGGAATGCTTGAGAATGGGGTTGTGGGAATGGATGACACCCTTTCAAGGAATCATTTTTTCATAAACACAATAAACACACAGGAAAGCATCCTTTACAGCTTTAGCCTTGGAACGGAAACAGGTGAATACTACGGTGCAAGGAGAAACGGTGACGGTCAGGTTGAGTTGATGATTAACAACAGTGAAACAGGGGGAAATTCCTGGTACTATCATGTCAATGAGGATGGTACAGCCGGAGACCTATCAAGGGATGCAGGTCTATTTGACCCAAGGACAAGAGCATGGTATGAAAAGGCCCTTGAGGAGGAAGGATTCTCATTTTCGCCTATATACAAGCATTTTGTCATGAATGACCTGACAATTTCAGCTTCCCAACCCATATTGAACGCAGCAGGTGATCCTGAAGGAGTACTGGGTGCCCATGTTCTGCTTTCAGGGTTGAATGGTGCCCTAAGTGCCATCACTGAGACCTCTGATTCCTATGCAATGATAGTGGAAAGGGAAACAGGCCATGTGGTGGCCAACTCCCTTGGACAGGAAAACTATAGATTGGATCCGGATGGCAACTTTCAGAGAGTCAGTATCTCAGAAACAGGCAACCTGGTAGCATTATCAACTTATGAGGAATATTTGTCCGGAGGCGAAGATCTGGTTGAAGGGGAGAGAGGAGATGAAACCCTATTCAGCAAGGCAACGGAGTTCAGGCATGCAGGGGTGGACTGGCTTGTAATCACTGCGATCCCTGAAAGTCTTCTGGGTGCCACAGTTAATGATTCTCTAAAGGACAGCCTTTTGATTGGGCTTGTTGGACTGCTCTTTTCAATTCTGATGTTCATGATAATAACAAGGAACCTGTTTGAACCAATGGAGGAGATTCTTGAGGCAAACAACAGCTTTTCAGGTGGTGACTTGACCAGAAGGGTTCAGATCCACAGACGGGATGAGCTGGGGAAAATTGGTGAATCATATAACCATATGGCTGACAGGATAAATTCCCTTGTACATAATCTGGAAGACAAGGTAGAGGAAAGGACCGAAGAAATACGGGCGATTAACCATAGACTGGAGGACAGTAGAAACCAGCTGCAGCTTATTCTGGATTCCACAGCTGAAGGAATTTACGGAATGGACCTGGAAGGGATTTGCACCTTTATAAATAGGAGCGGTGTTAGGATTCTTGGATACGACAATCAGGACCAGCTGCTTGGGAAGAACATTCACAAGCTTATTCACCACTGCTCTAGGGATGGCATGCCAAGGAGCATTGAGGAATGTCCTGTTTCCAGGGGGATAATCAGCGGAAAGGGAGCACATGCAACAGATGATGTGTTCTGGAGGAAGGACAATTCCAGCTTTAATGTTGAGTACTTCAGCTACCCACAGAGGGTTGACGGAAGGATAGTTGGAGGCGTTGTAACCTTTATGGACATTACAGAAAGAAAGAAGCTTCAAAGAGAAGTATACGCAGAAAAGGAACAATTCAGAACAACCCTCCTGTCCGTTGGAGATGCTGTAATATCAACTGACTACAGGGGAAGAGTACAAATAATGAATCCCCTTGCTGAGAAAATGACGGGATGGTCCATTAAGGAAGCTGAAGGCAAGCCATTCCACCAGGTGTTCCACATTATAAATGAATACACAGGCGAGCTGTGTGAGAATCCAGTTGAGCGTGTAATTGAAACCGCTGAGATTATGGAGCTTGAAAACCATACCATTCTTGTATCAAAGGACGGCAATAGGTTGCCAATTGAGGATAGTGCAGCTCCAATAAGAAGTCAGGATGGTCAGATAACCGGTGTTGTCATAGTATTCAGGGATTTTACTGAAAAGAAGGAAAAGCTAAGGGAAATTGAGTATCTAAGCTATCACGACCATTTGACTGGCCTTTACAACAGAAGGTATATGGAGGACTCAATAAAAAGGCTTGACACACAAAGGAATCTTCCATTTACAATAATGTCAATCGATGTTAATGGTCTGAAGCTTACAAACGATGCCTTTGGTCATAAAATGGGAGATAGGCTTCTTGTAAGTGTTGCAGACATGCTTAAGAGGGTATGCAGGGATGATGATATTGTCGGTCGTATGGGAGGGGATGAGTTTATGATCCTACTGCCAAAGACAAATGAGGAGTATGCAGCAAGAATAAAGAAGAGAATAGAGGATGCAGCAAGAAGCATCAAGCTTGAGTCGGTCGTTGTGTCCCTTGCAATTGGTCACTCCACCAAGGCCTCTCAAGACATGGGAATTGGACAAGCAATGACAATGGCAGACAACAAGATGTACAAGGACAAGCTGAAGTATGGTAAACTGATGAGAAGTCAGACAATAGAGATTGTACTTAAGAACATAAATCTCAAGTACGACAGTGAACAGATCCATACAGAAAGAGTTTCCCAGTACTGTATAGCAATAGCAAGAGAAATGGGTTTTTCTGAAGCTGAAACTGAAAAAATCAAGACTGCAGCCATACTGCACGACATAGGAAAGATAATGGTTCCACCTGAGATACTCAACAAGCCAGGGAGGCTGACGGAGGAGGAGTACGAGACAATTAAGAAGCACCCGGAGACAGGATACCAGATACTGAAATCCGTGGATGAATATTCGACCTTCGCCGCTGATGTTCTATACCATCATGAAAGAATGGACGGGAAGGGTTATCCAGAGGGGCTAAGAGGCGAGGGAATTCCATTAGTATCCCGAATAATCTCCGTGGCAGATGCCTACGAGGCCATGACCGCTAGCAGACCCTACCAGACACCAAGGTCAAAGGAAAGCGCGGTAGAAGAGCTTTTAAGATGCTCAGGAACTCAGTTCGATCCTGAAATTGTTGATGTTTTTGTAAAAAGAGTTCTATAAACTACAAATCCAGAGTATAAAAAGGAGCTGATCCAATGGATCAGCTCTATTTTACAAGCTTTGATATCATCTTGAAGTCAGGTGTTCCTGCAGTCTTTATCAGGTCGAAAAGCACCGTTTCAACATTGGTTATGACAGCCCCCATTTCCTGCATAAGGTCCAGGGCATTTCTGTAGTTCTCATAGGTTCTGGAGCCGACGCCATCCATCAGGACAAACACCTTGTAATGGTTCTCCAGCAATTCCCTTACTGTCTGGAACACACAGACATGTGTTTCCATCCCAGTCACCAGAACGTTTTTCTTGCCACTGGAAAACAGATCATCCCTGACCTCTTCATTGTAGGCTGAGAACATGACCTTTTCATGAGGCTTTCCTTCAATCAGGGCAGCCAGCTGGGGAAGTGTGTTGCCAAGGCCCTTTGGATACTGCTCAGTGTGGATAACCTTCATGCCCAACTCCTTCATGGCTGTAAGGAGGATCCTGTTCTTCTCAATAATCTGGTCTCCATTGTGGATTGCAGGTGCAAGTCTTTCCTGGATATCAATCATTAGTAGCAGGGTATCTTCTCTGTCTAGGGTGTATTTTTTCATACTGGTCTCCTTTCTATTTTCCAAACACCATTCTGTGAAGAGGGTGTCTTTTTACTTTTATAGCTTTTTCGGGACAAAGCTCATGACAGCAAAAGCATCTTATGCAATGGGTGGTATCAATGACGGCCTTTTTGTTTTTCATGGAGATCACCTTGGGTGGACAGTTGGCTGCACAGATCCCACATCCTATGCAAAGCCTTTTCTGCACCTCAGGGTATGGCCTTATGTTCTCCAGTAGAAAATCCTTAACAAATTCCGGAATCCTTCCTGAAACAAAATTAACATGTGTGGAGCCTGGCAGTTTGAAGGGGTCCACCTCCAAGCTGCCAATATCGATTCCAAACAGTTCAATCCCATCCGGCTCCAGCAAGCCTCTACTCAAGGCATGACGGTTAAGAGGGGAATCAAGAAGTCCAGTGATTCCCGTAGCCACATAGTCAAGCTCAAAAGGATTTTCTCCAGCAAGGAGAAGACCAAGGTCTCTGATATCTCCACTTGAGGGTCCGTCGCCCTCCATTGCCTCTATTCCGTCAATCACTGAGAAAAGAGGGTTAACAAAGTCACATACATCAATCAGCATATTTGCAAAGTTGTCTATATCATTCATCTTAAGATGGTAATCGGCCTTGGTTACCCCAGGAATCATACCGAAGAGGTTCTTAACTGCACCAGTGTAGGTCATCATGGTGTGGGTCTTAAGCTTTGCGCATGATACCACATGGTCAACCTCCGTAAAGGCCTTCACCAGCTTAAGGTTGTTTATCACCTTTGCATCAGGTGGCTTGACCTCTATAACCGAGGTATCGTAGTTTAATCTGCAGCCGGTTCTTTTTGCCACATCTGCTATGCCTGATGCCTCATATATGGATTTGAGAATTATTGGGTTGAAGGGTCCTCCAGGGCTGTCACCAATGACCACATCATGTCCATGAGACTGGAGAAATCTCACAACCCCCTCAACAACATAGGGATGAGTTGTGACCCCTTCCTCGGGCTTGTTCTTCTTCAAGAGGTTTGTTTTTACAAGAAAGCTGCTCTTCTCTAGATCCTTCAGTACATTGAGTCCTGACAGAAGATTTTCAACATCCCGCAAAACCCTGTCATAATTGTAATCACTGGATGAAATTATTCCAACCTTACCCATGAGTAAAACCTCCTTCTTCTGATATTATAGCAGGATATTGCAAATAATATTTGAGATTTCATAAAAAAACTCTTAATCAAATGGAAAATAGGGTGGATTATGGGGTAGAATAGAAGGAGGAGGTGTGCTTTATGGAGGAAATGGTAACCCTGTGGACAAGACAGGATGAAAGAAGCCTTAGGGATTTGGAGAAGCTTGGAGTCTTCAGGAACAGGGAGAGATATATAAGGGATAACTATGAAAATGTGGCGGATCATTTCATATACCTTTACAGATGGTTTTCAGATGCTGCAGCCAAGAGGGTCCCAAGACCTGATGGAGTGGAGTTTCACATTTGGTGTTCCATAAGTCACGAATCAATGCTAAGGCCAATTCCAGGTACGGTTGCATATAAACTCCAGATTCCAAAATCAAAGGTTATTTACCTGGATGGAGGAAAGTGGGACTATGTACTCAATCATATTTACATACCCAAGGATTACGAAGACCAGGAAAGTTACATTAGAGACATTGAAAGCAAAGGCTTTAAGGATCAGTTCAACTTCATAGATGGAAAGTACTCAAGACTTTTCCCAGAAGAGAAAAAAAGGGTTATGGAAAGCTGGGAAAGGGTTTTTGAAATAGACAGATGGAATATCTTCACCACCCAGGCCAACATATGGGAGATATGGCCTGAAAATATAGTGGAAATATACAGATATGAAGAATGAGGGAGTTAACATAAAGGAGGTGGACCTATGCACTTGAGATTGAAGATGCTCTTGGGAGTTCTGGTTCTGATTATAGCAGCGATGATAATGCTGCCCAGAATGTTCTCAAATGAGGTTGAGGCACCGGAGGAGGACCCGGTTGCCCAGGAGCCTGTTGAAGAGCCAGAAGACCAGGAGTTTATGGATACATATCTCTTCACCACAGATTACCTCAACATGAGAACGGGACCAGGGACCGAACACGAGAAAATAAGGACAATACCAGTAGGCGAGAAGGTCCATGCAATCGGCTATGAGGACGGATGGTACCTTATTGAATACAACGGACAGACAGGCTACAGCATTGGTGATTACCTTTCGGAACTACTTGAGGAGGGTGAGGAAAGTCCTGATAGTCCAGAGATAGAAGCTCCTGAGGAAACTCAGGAGGAAGATGAAACAGGCGTAACAATGAAGAAGATAGACGGCATACTCCTGGTGAACAAGACCTATGGTTTGCCGTCTGACTACTACCCTGATGTGGATCCTGAAGCCAAGGACAAGGTGGACGAGATGATAAGGGCTGCCAGGGATGAAATAAACATGGAGATCATAGCTTTTTCTGGCTTCAGGAGTTACAATTACCAGAAGAAGCTCTACAACAGCAGCGTGGAAACGGACGGTGAGGAATATGCACAGAGATATAGCGCAAAGCCAGGCCATTCTGAGCATCAGACAGGGCTGGCTTTTGACTTGGGCGGACAGATGAAATACTGGCTTGAACCGGAGTTTGCAGATACAGAAGAAGGCATCTGGCTTGCTGAGAATGCACACCGATTCGGCTTTATCCTAAGATATCCAGAGGGCAAGGAGCATATAACTGGCTATGCCTATGAACCCTGGCACTTCAGATATGTTGGGGAAGACCATGCAAGGAGTATTTATGAGGAGAAGTTGACCCTTGAGGAGTATCTTCTGGGGGAATAGTCTTGCAGGATATTTTAAATTAATCAGAAGGGGGTCCCCATGACACGACAGGTAAAGATTTCCGTAAGAAACCTAGTTGAATACGTCCTTCGCTCCGGTGATATCGACAACCGGTTTCAATCCATGTCAAGAGCTGTTGAGGGCACCCTTGCACATCAGAAGGTCCAGAAAACCTACGGCAAGAACGATCTTAGGGAGGTTACCCTCAAGCACCAGGTCCAGATTGGAGACACCATCTTTGTGGTTGAGGGAAGGGCAGACGGAATCCTCCTTGAGAATGAAGCCGTGATTGTGGATGAGATAAAGAGCACAACAAGGGACCTGAATGAGCTTGGTGAAGGCCTTAACCTCAGGCACTGGGCCCAGGCAATCTGCTATGGATACTTCCATGCCCTTCAGAAGGAGCTAGGGGAGATACAGGTCCAGCTTACATACTTTCATCTGGAAACCGAGGACACCAGAAGAATCAGACGGACCCTGACCTTTGTGGAGGCTGAAAGCTTCTTTATGGATCTGCTGAATAAGTACATAAGCTGGGCAAGCCTGACCTTCTCATGGAGGGAGGACAGGAATTCTTCCATAATGGACCTGGACTTCCCCTTTCCCAAATACAGAAGGGGGCAAAGGGAGTTGGCGGTGGCGGCATACAAGACCATCAAGGAAAGGAAGGCCCTCTTTGCCCAGGCTCCAACGGGGATAGGCAAGACCATGTCCGTTCTCTACCCTGCAATACGTGTCATGGGTGAGAACTCGGTGGAAAAGATATTCTATCTTACAGCAAAGACCATTACCAGGGAGATTCCCCTCTACTCAATGGAGCTCCTGAATGGAAGGGGACTAAGGGCAAAGACCCTTGTCATAACAGCTAAGGACAAGGTGTGCCAAAACGACCAGGTAAAGTGCAACCCCAAGGACTGTCCCTATGCAAAGGGCCATTTTGACAGGGTAAATGATGCAATCATGGACATTTTCAGTAATGAGGATTTTCTTAAACGTGAGACTGTCCTGGACTATTCCAGAAAGCACAATGTGTGCCCCTTTGAGTACCAGCTGGATATCAGCCTCTTCTCGGATGTCATAATATGCGATTACAATTATGTGTTTGACCCTCAGGTCTATCTTAAGAGGTTCTTTGATATGGAGAAGGGAGACTATGTCTTCCTTATAGATGAGGCCCATAACCTTGTGGACAGGTCCAGGGAGATGTTTTCCGCATCCCTTGAAAAGTCAGTCCTTCTAAATGCCAGAAGGATTGTCAAGGACCCGGATCCCAAGCTCTACAAGTCACTCTACGGAATCATAAAGATCATAAACGAATACAAGAACAAGCACCTATCAGGTGAGGGCTACTACCAGAAGGAGGAGATAAGTGACCTATACTTTCCAATCAAGAGGGTCCTTGGAAATATGGAGGGCTTCCTTATGGAAAAGAGGGATGCACAAGGGTATGACGACATCCTAGACCTTTACTTTCAGCTGACCAGCTTTATCAGAATCTCTGATATGTATGATGACAGCTTTGTCACGACCCTCCAGGAGGTGTCAGGTGATGTCAAGCTCAGGCTCTTCTGCGTGGATGCTTCAGGACACATAGGAAGGGCACTTAAAAGGGGGCTTTCCGCCGTCTTCTTCTCGGCAACCCTGAACCCCATGGATTATTTCATGAACCTTCTTGGTGGAGGGGAGGAGGACTACAACATCAGGCTGAAATCACCCTTCCCACGGAAGAACCTTGGACTTGCCATAAGGGGAAACCTGTCCACCAGATACAGGGACAGGGAAAGGACCTACCAGGAGATCATGGTCATGATCAGGGACTTTGTATCCTCAAAGAAGGGAAACTACATGGTATTCTTCCCATCCTATACATATATGAACAGGGTATACGAGGAATTTGTGGATAATTTTCCCGAAATTTCCACACTTATCCAGAGGGGAGCCATGAATGAAAGGGAAAGGGAGGAATTTCTGGATGTCTTCCAGGATGGGGACAGCATAGTTGGCTTTGCGGTTCTTGGGGGAGTCTTTTCAGAGGGGATAGACCTTTCCGGGGACCGGCTAATCGGTGCTGTCATAGTGGGAGTTGGAATGCCCCAGATAGGCTTTGAGAGAAACATTATCAGGGATTATTTTGACCACACATTGGGGGAGGGCTTCCACTACTCCTACACATACCCTGGAATGAACAAAGTTCTACAGGCAGTGGGAAGGGTAATAAGGACAGAGGAGGACCGGGGAGCGGTTCTGCTGATTGATGACAGATATCTTCAGAATACATACAAAATGCTTATGCCCCCTGAATGGAAGGGATACAGGAAGGTATGGGACATAGATGGACAGCGACAATTCTTAAGTGACTTTTGGGAGGAAGAAATATGAACAGGTGGAGGATAGTATTACTTGGAATACTGGCAGTGCTTCTTGTGGCTCTTCCGGCTTGGGGAAATGCCGCCGAGCCACCGTCGATACTCCTGATTGTTCCGGGTGCACCGGATGAGCTTGTGGTAAGCGTCGGAGATGGGGATGAGTATATTGAGGCTGCAAGAAGGGACAAGATGCTTGAAAGCTACTTCCTCTTCTACCATAGGGAGACCGATCCTGTGGATGACCTCCATCTCAGGGTCTCCGGCGGAGGCCATGACCTGAGGGTTCCGGTTGGAGAGCTGACACAAAAATACCGGAATGTCTATACACTTGACCTTGACGACGGCACCCTCATTGAGGGAAAGGATCCTGTAAGGGCAGGAATCTATGTGGCCATGAGGGTTGTACTTACGCTCCTGATTGAAGGCCTGGTCTTCCTCCTTTTGGGCTTTAGAACCAGGAGGTCCTGGACCATATTCCTGATTGTGAACCTGGTGACCCAGGGAGCCCTTAACCTTTGGATTAACACAGTAGCCTACAACGATTATTCCCTCTTCTTCGGCCTGATATTCTATGAGTTTGTCATAATCATAGTCGAAATGGTGGCCTTCCTTGGACTTTTAGAGGAGCATGGGAAATGGAGAAGGGCACTTTATGTACTTCTTGCAAACATAATGAGTCTTCTTGGGGGAGGATATATCCTTACAGTCCTACCCTACTAGAAATGAATATTGACAGGGACAAAAACATATGGTAATTTTAAATTAGCACTCTAAACACTTGAGTGCTAATTTCTATTAGGACAAAGGAGAGGATAAGGTTGGAAAGGAAGGAATTTCAAGCGGAATCCAAGCGATTGTTGGACTTGATGATCAATTCCATTTACACTCACAAGGAGATTTTCCTGAGGGAGCTGATTTCAAACGCCTCTGATGCAATCGACAAGATATACTACAAGGCGTTAACGGATGAATCAATAGAATTCAACAAGGACGACTACTACATCAGAATTTCCGCTGACAAGGAGAACAGGACATTAACAATCACAGACATGGGAATCGGGATGACTAGGGAGGAGCTTGAGGATAACCTGGGTACAATCGCAAAGAGCGGGTCCCTTAACTTCAAGAAGGCTGTGGAGATGAAGGACGGCTACGACATAATCGGCCAGTTTGGGGTTGGCTTTTACTCTGCCTTTATGGTGGCTGAGAAGGTTGAGGTAACAAGCAGGGCATTTGGCGATAACACTGCCCACAGGTGGGTTTCCCAGGGAGCTGATGGCTACATCATAGAAGAGACTGAAAAGAAGGATCCAGGAACCCAGATCGTCCTTACCCTTAAGGAATCCTCTGAGGATGAGGACTATGACCAGTATCTGGATGAATACACCCTTAAGCGGATAGTGAAGAGATACTCAGATTTCATAAGGTACCCAATCAGGATGATGGTTTCAGAGTACAAAAAGAAGGAAGACTCAGATGACTATGAAACTGTCCTTGAGGAGAAGACCATAAACAGCATGGTCCCAATCTGGAGAAAGAACAAGAACGAGCTTACTGATGAGGACTATGAGAACTTCTATTCAGAAAAACACTTTGGATTTGACAAGCCCCTGAAGTGGAGCCATATGAGAATAGATGGAATGCTCAGATACGATGCCATCATTTATATCCCCTCATCTGCACCATTTGACTACTACACCAAGGAATACGAGAAGGGACTTGAGCTTTATTCCAGCGGAGTCCTTATCATGAACAAGTGCCCCGAGCTTCTGCCTGATTATTTCAGCTTTGTCAAGGGGATTGTGGACTCTGAGGACCTGTCCCTAAACATATCCAGGGAGATGCTCCAGCATGACAGACAGCTTAAGCTTATGGCCAAGAAGATCGAGGAAAAGATCAAGGACGAGCTGATGGATCTTCAGGAGAACCAGAGGGCCAAGTATGAGGACTTCTTCGAGAGCTTCGGCAAGCAGCTCAAATACGGTCTCTACTCAGACTATGGAATGAACAAGGACAGGCTGAAGGACCTGCTGCTCTTCTACTCCTCAAGTGAAAGAAAGCCTGTAACCCTCAAGGAATACCTTGAGAGAATGCCTGAGGACCAGAAGTACATCTACTATGCAACTGGTGATTCCGTGGACAGGATAGACAGATTGCCCCAGACTGAGCTGGTCAAGGACAAGGGCTATGAAATCCTCTACTTCACCGATGAGGTGGACGAGTTTGCAATAAAGATGCTTCATGAGTACGGAGACAAGGAGTTCAGGTCAGTATCCGGAGAGGACCTTGGCATAGAGGAAGAGGAGGTCAAGGAAGAGGACAAGGAAGAAGGTAAGGAGATCTTCCAGGAGATGAAGGCTGCCCTTGGTGATAGGGTCAAGGAGGTCAGGTTTTCCAAGAGGCTCAAGAACCATCCAGTCTGCTTTGCAACGGAGGGAGAAATCTCAATCGAGATGGAGAAGGTACTTAACACCATGCCAAATGCAGGAGATATCCATGCAGAGAAGATCCTTGAGATTAATCCAAACCATGAGATATTCGGCAAACTTAAGTCAGCCCACAAGGAGGACAAGGAAAAGTTTGAGCTATACACCGAGCTCCTATACGACCAGGCAAGGCTGATAGAGGGACTGCCAATTGAGGACCCGGTTGATTTTGCAAACAAGATAGCAAAGCTTATGTAATTATAAATCCCC
>JANKMX010000022.1:23285-33871 GCA_024649995.1 Gudongella sp.
TCCCCCATCCCTTATAGGATGGGGGATTTTCTAGTAGCGTCTTGTTATGAATTCAACGGCTTCCCTCAAGGTGTCAAGGTCCTGGGCCCTGACAATCATGGCTTGCTCTCCCATTACCTCATGGTAGAGGGGTGGGTTTGGCTGGTCATAGACTATTAGGTCCCCGTAGAGTTCATAGATTTTCTCCTTCGTATGGAGCAGGGGGTTCATGGTGGTTTTCAGTCCTATAAAGGCACAGTTGTGAACCCTGTCAAGAAGCGGTGTAGGATTCTTTCCTGCCACAACCTGTGCATACTGCCTGTAGACATCTGCATCCATGGCATAATTCATGACATCAAGACAAAGCCCTCCTGGGGGTCTTGCGTTAAGCTCAAGGGCTATCATGCTGCCGTCCTCCATTCTGAAGAATTCGAAATGGAAGAGTCTTTCCCTAAGGTTGAAGGCTTTGATCACCTTCTCGCCCATTTCAATAACATCCTCGGGAATATGCCTTTCGATGTAGAAGAAGGTATCCATCCCGTAGTTTACAGTCTCCATGAGGCCAAGTCCGTAATGCATGGAGGACATGGCAGAAATCTGTCCATCCCCATCCACGATTCCGTCAAAGGTATGGATCTCCCCTTCGATGAACTCCTCCATGATATAGTCCACATGGGGCTTTTCATCGAAGAAGGACATAAGCTCCTCTTCGTTGTGGATCTTGTAGGTGAAGGATGCACCAACACCAACATCAGGCTTGGCACACACAGGGTAACCTGTATCATCAATCAGGTCCTGGGCATCCTGGATTGTGTGGACAATCCTTCCTCTTGCAACAGGGATTCCAGCTGATACAAAAATCTCCTTCATCTTTGACTTGTGCTTTACAAAGGCAATGTCATCTGTCTTAAAGCCCGGAACGTTAAAGTCAGTCCTAAGTCTTGCATCCAGTCCAAGCCAATGCTCGTTATGGGATTCTATCCGATCTATCCTACCGTGTCTGAAGGTCAGGAAGGCCGTTGCCCTAAGTACCTGGTCATAGTCCTCAAGAGAATCAACCCTGTAGTATTCAGTGAGTGCAGCCCTAAGCTCAGGCTCAAGATTTTGATAGTCCTGGGAGCCGATTCCAAGGACCTTGACCCCTTCCTCCCTGAGGCGGATTGAAAACTGCTTGAAGTTTGAAGGAAAGTCAGGTGATATGAATATATAGTTCATTGAACTGCCTCCTTTCGATTTTATAAACCATATATACCTCTTTAAAGCAATAAACCAACAACTGGATTTGTTTATTTCTATTTAAATAATATCTGGGAGCACATTTGGGGTATATTTAAGCTGGAGAGGTGATTTGTCATGCTACATATTGAGAAAACATATTCGTCTTTTGAAAGGGAGGAATTTTTGGAATACTTCAGGGAAAAGGGAATAGACAAAGGAGAGGGCAGATTCTCAGGCGTGGGCTGGGAAGTGATTGTAGGTGAGGAATTCAAGAGGATGGTCGGAGCATTTCCATTCAAGGCAATCAAGCTTGAAATCTGGGTTGAGGAGACGATTTCGGAAGAATTCCTGGAGGACCTTAGAAGGAGCTTTCTTCGAGGTGGTGGCTAGGAAAATACATTGAAAAGCAAGAGGTTTTTCTATATAATTAGACTAGCAAGTAGAGAGGGAGACAAAAGAGTCTCCCTTTAATCATGTCAGGAGGATACAGATGTCAAGAAAATCGAGAGTAATAGAATTTAACATAGACAGGGTGGACTTTCCAAACAGGGGAAAGGGAACCTTTGAGGATAGGAACATAAGGATTAAGGGAGGACTTCCCGGACAGAAGGTAAGGGCAAAGGTTTCAAAAAGGAGAAAGGACTACTGGGAGGCCAAGCTTATCGAGGTTGTGGAAAGATCACCCTTAGAGACAGAGGAGGGCTGTCCCCAAAAGGACGTATGCGGAGGCTGCACCTACCAGTCCCTGACCTACGAAAATGAAAGAGACCACAAACTGAACCAGGTCCAGGATCTCTTTGACAGGGAGGACCTTGGAGTCGAGGTTGAGGGGATTGAACAATCACCTGACCTTAGGGGATATAGGAACAAGATGGAATACACCTTCGGTGATGAGGAGAAGGATGGACCACTGGCACTTGGTCTTCACATGAAGGGCAGGTTCTACGAGGTTGTGAACACTGACCACTGCAACATTGTAAATAAGGACTTCACAATTATCAGGGAGGCAGTAAGAAGTCATTTTGATAGTCTGGGACTGCCATTCTATAACAAGAGGGCCCATGAAGGCCTTCTTAGACACCTTGTCATTAGAAGGGCAGGCAGCACCGGTGAGATCCTTGTAAACCTTGTGACTACAAGTCAAATGGAGTTTGACAGGGAAAGCTTCACAAGAGAACTTCTTTCACTGGCTGACCTGGAGGGAAGGATCACTGGAATCCTTCACACAACAAACGATGGCCTGGGAGATACTGTAACAGCTGACAAGCTGGACATCCTCCATGGAACGGATATAATCCACGAGGAAATCCTTGGACTTAGATTCAAGATTTCACCCTTCTCCTTCTTCCAGACAAACACCAGGGGTGCTGAAAGGCTCTACTCAATCGCCAGGGAGTTTGCAGGAGAGAAGGAAGGCAGAACAATATTCGACCTTTATTCAGGTACCGGAACAATAGCCCAGATGATGGCAGCTGTGGCGAAGAAAGTGATTGGAATAGAGATTGTTGAAGAGGCAGTGGACATGGCAAGGGAGAACGCCAAGTTGAACGACCTGGACAATGTTGAATTCATAGCGGATGATGTCTTCAAGGGAGTTGAGGAACTGGAGGACACCCCCGACCTTATAATAATAGATCCACCAAGGGATGGAATCCACCCAAAGGCAATTGACAAGATCATAGACTTTAGCCCCGAGGAATTTGTCTACATTTCCTGCAACCCGGTAACACTGGTAAGGGACCTTAAGATCTTCAAGGACAGGGGATATGATATCAGGAGAGTGAAATGCATGGATATGTTTCCTCGTACTCCGCACACAGAAGTTGTTGTTAAGATTGTTAAGAAATTTGTCCTAATTTAAAACTTACTTGGCATCTATAATAATTCCTTATATTACTTGTATTAATAAAGGCGAACCTTCACCTGAGTGCAATTGCATTATGTGTGGGAAGGTGCTGGAATGTTTTAGTGCTATTTTGACTACTGGGCTAATCAATCTTATATGATCAATTTTGCAAAAGGACAACTGTGCAATCGCCGAAAATCCGTGGGGAAAATCTCTGAGAAATTTTTAAAGAAACATTCATACAAAATGACATGATATAGTTTAGTGGTTAGGTTGAATGTGTGTTATGTTAAGAGGTGAATTTATGGATGAAAAATTGATTGCTCCTTGTGGGATGAACTGCGGATTATGTATTGCCTATCAATTTAATGAAAAGGACCTTAATAAAAAGGGCTTCCATAAGAAATATTGCCCGGGTTGCCTTCCTAGAGGCAAAAACTGCACCCATATGGGAGACAGATGTGAACTGCTTGGAAAAGGGAAGGTCCGATTCTGCTTTGAGTGTGAAGATTATCCCTGCAAGATACTAAAAGATCTTGATAAGCGATATCGTACAAAATATCATATGAGCATGATAGAGAATCTTAACTACATCAAGGAATTTGGCATGGAGGAGTTCTTGACGAAGGATCAGGAAAAATGGAAATGCAAGAAGTGCGGAGAGACTATTTGCTGTCACAATGGACTTTGTTTGACGTGTGATATTTATACACTTCTTACGAATAAGAAATATCGGTGGGAAATGGATAATAAACCAGAAACTGAAGTCATAAGATCTGCCAAACAATTACTTAGAAACCCCGTTATAGAGCCTTCAAGTGAGGTTGTAGCAAAGGCACTGGGAGAAGCTAACAGTGCCTTTATTAGGTTTGTCAATGAACTTACAGCCCTCGATATTAATTTGGAATGGCGTTACTACAACGATGGTAAGGTGTGGTTGGCAAAGGGTGTCTATAAGTGGACAGGAGTTCGAGGCGGTCAAAATAAGAAGACTATTTTTTGGCTATCGGTTTGGGAAGGTCTTTTCAAGGTAACCATCTATTTCCCTGAAAAGGCTCGAGCAGATATCTTGAGTCTTCCGCTTGATAATGATGTTAAACTAATGATATCGGATTCAATACAAATGGGAAAACTGAATTACTTTCCTCTTGTTTTTGACATTCGATCGGATGAAATGTTTGAGGCAGTTTTCTTGCTTGCTGATTTCAGGAAAAGAATAAAATAGGTGTTGAGACTAGAAATCACCAGGGAAGGTACATTTTGATTATATTCTTTGAATCTGCCATGGCATCACTGAGTGGTAATCTATCAGAAGTTATTACCGATATGGTCATCTGTGGTTTGACTTGGGATGAACTTACATTCAAACATCATATAAGTAGAACGATGGTAGCTGTAAGTAGCAATAAGGCTAGTACCCACTCGCCAGTTAACACCGTTGACCACTACGTTTAACCATATAATCAGCTAACTTTTGCCAATGATCATATAGGTTACAATATAAATAAATACGACTAATGTAAAAATAATGTACTCATAGAATAAAAAATGTAAATAAGACAGTGTTATTGTTTTCTCATATTCTCGGTTCCACCGATAATGACGCACCATCAAATAATAAGAAATTATACTTGTGAATACCATAAATATATAAATGTACGGTTCGTTACCTATCATGAGAGGCCTTAAAACAAATGTCCCCATCACGTGAATAATATAATAGATAAGTGATATCTTTAACGCCAAGTGTAGGATTGCACACACAAGACCTTTAATATATTCCTTGTTTTTAAAATCCGGTAAAAACTTAATCATTATTATAAGCAATAGAAAAGGAAGAATACCAGCAGCCAAGACATAATAAACAGCACTGAATAATGCAGCTAAGACAACTGCCATAAGAAACATGCCAATTATTCTAGTGGGATTAATGGTTAGAGCTTCTGTTGTCTTTTCAACAAGGTCTGGATTGGATGATGCAAAATAAATGACTTTATTGTTATCCACTAATTCAAAAAATACCAGTCCCTGATCATCACCAAATTCAAAGTAACTTGAACTTATACTTAAATTCCTTGTTTTTGTCAGCGGTGTAATTTGGGTTTCCTGATCTTCAGACACAAGAGCCACTACACAGTTTACACCGTAATGTACACTTTCTTGAATTAATATTTTTACTTGATCATCTTTTACATCAAGGATTGTAGGTGGGCTGTCATGTATAGAAAATACTCGACGGTAATCTGTTAGCTTTTTGGATGTGTGAATGTCGTACTGGTGAACAGTCAGATTATTTTCACCATATCTGGGATCCTTCCAAACAAAAATACCGGTTACAAGATCCTCATCTACGTGGAGATTTCGAATAAACTCCAAATGGCTATTGGTTGAGCCTTCTTCTATTAGAAAGTTTTTTTCAACCTCTAAATCTTCATTGAACTGAATATAAACAAGATCCACTTCATTGGCATTTCTGATAGTAGCCATCAAATGGTAGATGCCTGTGCTGTCGTCTTGATCCAGCGCATAAGATTTTATGGGACCTGTCAGTAATGGGATGACTTTACCAGGGTCTTCAACATTCATAGCATAAAGATCAGAAGAATGCTTAAATACAATAGTTTGACCGTTTCTTGAAAATAATTCCACTTCTTCTGCAATTCTTGTTCGCTTGAACTCAAGGGTATCTAAATCAATTAAGACCTCATATAAATCGTCTTCAAGGTACATAATTGTAAGGATGCCTTCATGATCTATACTGGTTGAAATCTCTTTTGCATGAAATAAGTTCAAATCAAGGACATCTTCTTCAATGACTTTTCCTAATCTAGATACTTTATATAGCTTGACTAGTTGATGATCAACTGCAGTGACGAGTATTTCCGTATCCGATAGAAGCAAAGTACTTACATGACTATCTATATAGTTTTTCTCTCCCGACTTAACTGTACAAATCTCAACTTCACGGCTAAAACCCTCTGAGGGTCCAGAGGCCAAGAATCTCGACATAGTGAATCCATATAAACATAGTAAGATAAAAATGATAATGATCATGGGTCCTTTGTTGGATTGATTAAAGTATGATTTGATTTTAAACATAATATCCTCCAATTTATAAAACCTAGTCCATTATAAAACCAGATTTACTTTCTTTATTATAATATCACAAAATGGCTTTAGAAAGAGATATTTTACTTAAACTTAGTTTGATGAAACTAAGTCTAGGGGATAGAAACTCTGTCCCCTACAACCGTACCCAAATAGTGTTCGATTAGGGTTGCATGCCAGTCCGTCCCTGACAATTTTTACGAAATAATGCCACATAGCCGTGCAGTCCTTTATATAGAAGGGTTTACAGGTTATGTGGCTGATATTCTTTCATTTTAAAGAGCCCACATCACTGTGAATAGGGCGAGAATTGATGCACCAGAGTCACTTGGTGGAATCAAGAGTTGTCTGTAACAGTAGCAAGCGAGGTTATCTGACTGATTTTCTTACCTCCCTTGATCAATAGCCAGATGCCGAAAGAGAGTTCTCCGACAGTCATGGGAATGGCAAGAATAGCTTCTAAGGATGTAGCGAAGGAAGCTGCCTGAGGGACAAAGTTTTGGAGTCCGTGAATTAGACTATACCCTACTCCTGCGACAATCAAAAGGAAACCCAATAGATTAGGTGTCTCAGAGCTTAAGAAAGCTCCAATGCCAGTTACTGTAAGATGGAAACCGATAACAAATAAACCAAGTGACCACATTTTTAAAAATATTTCAGTGTTTTTTCCGAAAAGAAAAACAATACCGATTGCTAGAAAGAGAGAGTATATAAGCCGAAGTGAACCTGAGATTATAGCAATTGGCTTATGGGTTGGCTCTAAATATCTGTAGAATCCGTAAGATACAATTATGTCTGTGGCAAGGATAAGACACCAAACAATGGCACCTGAATAGAACAGGGTGCTATTTGATTGTATGTTTTCCATGGTTTGAAGAGGATTATTCTCAACATAGATCTGATTGAATGAGAAGCCATAGGCATAACCGGCTGCTATGGCCATAATTAGCAAAGAAATTCCGGAGATAATGCTCCAGAAACGTATGGGGTTATTCTTGGAAATTTTCATTAAAAAGTCTCCTTTCGTAATTCCTATTAATAATTTCTATGGTTATATTATGACAGCTTAAAGTATCTGTTGCATTGATTTAAGTCAATGATAAGAATTTAATTTGCCATAACATATGATGTTGATCCTAAGAAATCGTATAGTTCCTGTCAGTCTAGTGGCTACCAACCTCGGGAACAATTCTGTCTCAAAATGTTAAGAATAAGGGAAAAGACCCATTTTAAGATGATCTTGACATCTTGACATTAGAGTACCGTTGTGATTATGATGACTCGGAGGGTTAGCAGTTGGAACAGGATTTCAGTGAGAATAGAAGGTATAATAAAGGGGTAAGATTAGAGCGAGGTATGAGTAAAGGAGCTGGTATAGGCTAAGCATCATCAATGAAATTCCTCATATGTTTACTAGTTGTAAGTAAGGAACGATTGAAGGATTCTCAGTCGTTAGAAACTTAGCAATTGAAAAATTGGGTTGATGTTTACTTATTTTGATGAAAGAGAGGATTTAGTTCATGTTCGCAATAATAGGTGCATTATTATTTTTGGGGATAGCAGTTATGACAGTACTTGTTGCTTGTGGTTTACCTTTAGGAGAATTTACAATGGGTGGGCAATACAAAATCCTACCAAAGAAATTCAGAATCATGGCAATAATTTCCATTGCTATTCAGATTTTTGCCATGGTAATAGTCTTACAGGCTGGTGGATTAATTCCTCTTATGTTTTCTTATAGGGTAACTATGTATATTTGTTTCTTTTTTGCTGCTTATCTATCTTTGAATACGGTTATGAACCTGACATCCAAAAGCAAGAAGGAGAAATATGTTATGACTCCACTTTCGCTCATTGCAGCAATATGCTATTGGATAACTGCCTTTCAAATGTAGCATTCCCAAGCATCCCTGGTCATAGCAGAGAAGGGTTGAACCTTGTATTATAATATTATGAATGAACTAATATGAAGTGACGGTGTGGGTTTATTGATGAAGGAATGAGTTCGTCAGGAAGGGGAGTTGTTTATGAAATATTTGGGATCATGCCTTTGTGGTGAAGTTACTTTCGAAATAGAAGGAGATTTTGAGAACTTTTATCTTTGCCATTGCGGACGGTGTCGCAAAGATACAGGTTCAGCCCATGCAGCCAACCTGTTTTCTTCTACAGCTAAACTGAGGTGGTTGTCTGGTCAAGAAAAAACCAGAACCTTCAATTTTCGTTCAGAAGGACATATTAAAAGTTTTTGCACTAATTGCGGGTCGGCTTTGCCAAATGTCCAAATGGATGGGAAATTACTGGTCGTTCCTGCAGGAAGTATTGATAGTGATATAGACATAAAGCCGCAAGGACACATCTATTATTCAAGCAGAGCAAACTGGGATACGGAGCTTGAGAAAGTACCGAAGTTTGAAGAACTCCCAACCGAATAGAAACAAGAACCATTATTCCTAATTAACGTTTTGTAAGTCAAGGGAAACAGAGTCCTTGTCCCATCCCAATATGCTTAAATGTGTAATTACTTCAAGGAGTGATTCTGTGGAACTAAAGATCGATCAAAAAATTATAGAAGAGTTGAAAGAGAAAGGTTATAACGTGAATGAAATGGAAAGGCTAATCCAAGAGGAACTTATGGATTATGATTTTGAGGGGTCTTCATTGTTCGATTTGTTTTTTTATTATAAGGGTGAGAGGACACTTGCCCAGGGGGAAGTAATAGGCGACGTTGCACATTGTTATGGAGTTCTTACTAAGTTGAAAACCATAGAGTTATAAAGTCGGAAAATAGGTCCTGCGAAGTTTCTGAAGGCGAAATCCAACAAAAATCCCGGAAAAGCTTGATATAAGCCTTTCCGGGATTTTTGTTGGAATTGTGAAGCCACACAGCAAATTCCATGATTATTTTCATTTCAGAAATATCTATTTCTCCTCTCTCTCCTTTAATTCGTACAGATCAGACCTCCTGCTGCTAAGAAGTGTTACAGTACCTGACTTTCTGGTACGCTTCAACAGTTCCAAATCCAAATCTCCAACAATAACCATCTCAATATTTGGTGTACATTCAGCCATGATGCCGTCCCTGGCAAATGAGAAATCTGAAGGTGTGAATATGGCAGACTGTGCATACTGGATGTCCATATTCTCAACATGGGTCAGGTTTCCTACAGTACCGGCGATTACGGTGTAAATCTGGTTTTCAACAGCTCTTGCTTGGGCACAGTATCTGACCCTTAGGTAGCCTTGTCTCTCATCGGTACAGAAAGGAGTGAAGATTATATTGGCCCCCTTTTCAGTAACAATTCTGGCAAGCTCAGGGAACTCCATATCATAGCAAATCAGGATTGCAATTTTTCCACAATCGGTATCAAATACCCTAATGCCATCACCTGTTGAAATCCCCCACCATTGTTTTTCATTTGGGGTTATGTGCAATTTATATTGCTTTTCGATGGTTCCGTCCCTTCTGAACAGGTATGCGATATTATATATCTTACCATCTTCCTCAACGAAATGAGAACCTCCGATTATATTAACGTTATATCTTACTGCGTAGTGTGTGAACATTTCCAGGTATCTATCAGTGAATGTGGTCAGGACCCTGACAGCCTGGCTGGGGGTATCCTGGTCAACAAAGGAAAGCAGTTGGGTGGTGAATATTTCAGGGAATACCACAAAGTCAGAATGATAGTTTGAAGCGACATCAACATAATATTCACACTGATGGGCGAACTCTTCAAATGAGTTGATTTTTTTCATCATATATTGAATAACGCTTACCCTTACAGGATACGCTGTTTTAAACTGGTGCTTGCTCTTGCCTTGGTACTCTATATTGCTCCATTCCATCAATGTCGCATATTCCAAGGAAGCCTTGTCCTCAGGCAGGTATTTTTTGATTATTCTCTTTAGAACAAAGCCATTCTTTAGCTGAAAGGTTAAAATGGGGTCATATATGTTATGCCTGATAACCTCATTAACATATTGCCTAGGAGTTAACTCTGATGAATGATTGTGGTAATTTGGAATTCTTCCACCAATGATTATGCTCTTTAGGTTCAGCTTTTCGGCAAGCTCCTTTCTAGCTTCGTACAGCCTGTTTCCAATCTTCATGTTTCTATAATCAGGATGAACCATTACTTCCATTCCATACAGGTTGTAGCCATCAGGATCATGATTGGTTATATAGCCTTCATCTGTTATCTCATCCCATGAGTGCTGTTCGTTGTACTCATCAAAATTGATTATCAGGCTTGAGCTTGAACCGATAATGACTCCATCATATTCAACGCATATCTGTCCCTCGGGGAATATTCTTATATGGCTTGAAAGTTGGTCCTTTTCCCATGGTATCATCTTAGGGAAGCATAGCTTCTGCAATCCTATTATTTCGTCAAAATCCTTCCTCTCAATATTTCTGACTATGAGTTTGCTTTCA
>JANKMX010000023.1 GCA_024649995.1 Gudongella sp.
TGAGAGAGGCCGTCAAGGCTGGAAGCCAATACGAAAGAGAAATTCAAGAGACAATGGAATATAGCCTTTTTACAGGTGGCAAAAGGCTGAGACCACTTATGACTTTAAAGGCATATGAGATGTACGACAGCTATATACACAATGCCATGCCATACGCCCTGGCAATTGAAATGATACATACATACTCACTTATCCATGATGATTTGCCGGCTATGGATGATGATGATATAAGGCGGGGCAAGCCAACAAGCCACAAAAGGTTTGGTGAGGCCATGGCTATCCTCACTGGAGATGCACTATTGAACCTGGCCTTTCAGACCCTGTTCAAGGCTGCACTTTCATGCAAGGATAATAGGGCTATTTTGGCAGGCTATGAGATTGCAAAGGCATCAGGTCATTCTGGAATGATAGGAGGTCAGGTACTGGATATCTTAGGCGAGGAGAAGAAGATTTCAGAGGAAGACCTGTTCCAAATGTACAGGGGAAAGACCGCAGCCCTAATTCAGGCAAGCATCCTTTCGGGTGCAATTGCAGGTGGAGCAGGCAAGGAAGACATTGAAGCCTTAAGAGTCTATGGAGAGAAACTGGGAATAGCATATCAGCTTCAGGATGATCTTCTGGATTCCCTAGAGGATAGTGAGATTGAGAAGAGTACATACCTGAGCTTCCATGGTCAGGAGGAAACCAGGGAGATGATCCAAACCTTAAGTGATGAAGCAATTTCAATACTAAGGGGACTTAAGCATCTGGAGACTCAATTCTTCCATGACCTAACCATGGAACTCATACACAGGGAAGTCTAGAAATATTGATATTTTAAGAAAAACATGATATAATCAGCTTGATTGATAGTGGTACAGTATTCTAGTCAGCACAACTATTCTTGAAGGCGGGGCTAAAAATCCGTCAAAGGGCATATCGATGAAGTTCTTTATGTTTGGCTTGCGACGCCCAGTCGTGGGTCTTCATAAGGAGTAAGAAGGATGGGGCGATCTGCAATGGCATGCAGGCGTGGACCCTACCTTCGTGGAGACATTGCAGGGTGATAAATAGTACCCTGTAGTGATAAACCTGCAAGACATAAATTTTTAATTAAAAGTGCAGAGTAGCCTGCCTTGAGTGGAGTAGCGCGGATGGTAAGTTCGACTTGGCATAACCAGGGCCCGGTTTTGCCAGGTTTTGTTATCGAAACCTAATCTGCAAAAGAGGCTAGGGAATAGAATGGCTGTTGAGGAAAACTCCTAGACTGTTCATAATGAGGTAATCGGAGGATTACAGTGCGGACTAAGTGGTAATCCAGTTCTACTTTTGGCAACAGGGTAGTGGAGCGATTAAAGGGAAACCGCTGAGCTGGCGACAGGCAGTTCTTTCCAGGGAAATCCTGCTGGACCTAAAGCCGTAAGATTTACTCAGATTACTACCACATTATTGGGCTGATAGCTTAGCTATCAGCTTTTTTATTACGAATAGCAATTTTATCTAATTTTAGATAAAAATGCGTATATGATTATCATAAAAAGCTACATTAATTGATTTCAGACACTTTTTTTTATTACGAATATGAAACTTCTCCATTTCAAATCATGAATTTTCGCAAATGAATTCAAGGAGAAGCTTCTAGAGGATATATCCATAGGCTTTTCTTATCAACATAGGGGGATAGAGATGGCAAAGAAGGAAGATGAGAGCTTTTACATAAAATACAATATGAAATGGGTTCTGTTTATAACCTTTTGGACGTTTGTTCTTGCCATTGGAATTTCAGTGATTGCTGAAAACCTGGTGCAGAATCTCGATGTCCTTTTTGCATTTATAATACTATTGATAATAATATTTATAGGAATTTTGTTTGATGTCATAGGAATAGCGGTCACCGCTGCAAGCGAAAAGCCATTTCACGCCATGGCTGCCAATAAAATCGATGAAGCAAGAATTGCAATCAAGCTTGTGAGGAATTCCAGCCAGGTGAGCAATTTCTGCAATGATGTGATTGGAGATATAAGTGGAATTATTTCTGGTGCCGTTGCAACCAGTATAGTCTTTCGTCTGATTCTGATTGTGGGAATTGCAGACGGTACAATCCTTACAATACTACTTACAGCATTTACTGCATCGCTTACCGTAGGAGGAAAGGGTGTAGGTAAATCCGTAGCAGAATACCATCACGAACAGATCATATTTCAGGTTGCCAAGGTGGTTAATTTCGCCGAGAAGGTATTCAATGTTGAAATATTTGCAAACAAGAAGAAGGCAAAGGAAAAGAAGGATAAGAAGGGCAAGGAGAAATAGGATGGAAAAGAAAAGAGCAGATGTGATTCTATTTGAAAAGGGTCTTGTGGAATCGAGGGAAAAGGGAAAGAGGATCATAATGGAAGGTTCTGTTTTCATTGGAGATACAAGGGTGGACAAGCCTGGTGAAAAGTATTCCGTGGATGTGGACATGCGGATTAGAAGCAACCCTTTGAAGTATGTCAGCCGTGGGGGACTGAAGCTTGAAAAGGCAATGGAAGCATTCAATGTAGGACTTAAGGACACCGTATGCATGGATATGGGAGCATCCACAGGAGGTTTTACGGACTGTATGCTTCAATCCGGCGCAAGCAAGGTCTATTCTGTCGATGTTGGCTACGGTCAGCTTGACTGGAAGCTCAGAAGCGACTCACGCGTGGTTGTCCATGAAAGAACCAACATAAGGCATATGGATACGGATACAATTCCTGATCGGATGGATTTCATATCAATTGACGTAAGCTTCATAAGCCTTAGGCTTATCCTACCTATCGCATATAGGCTTCTTAAGGAGGATGGGGCCCTGGTTGCCCTTGTAAAGCCACAATTCGAGGCTGGAAGGGACAAGGTTGGCAAGAAGGGAATTGTAAGGGAAAAGTCCACACACAGGGAAGTGGTGGAGAATGTATTGGATTTCAGCAATAACATTGGATTTTATCCCCATGGCCTGACATTTTCACCTATAACAGGGACAACAGGAAACATAGAGTTTCTGCTTCTGCTTAAGAAGGAAGTAGCTCATCTGGATGACAAAAAGATAGACCAGGTTATTGAAGAGGCACATGAAAACCTTAAATAAATGGAGGTAGGCTTATGCTCAAGGAGCTTAGGATTAAGAACTTCGCAATTATTGATAATCTGACAATTGATTTTACAGAAGGGTTGAATCTGCTAACTGGTGAAACCGGTTCAGGTAAATCCATTATCATTGAAGCATTGGAGATGGTCCTGGGTGGAAGGGCAAGCCGTGATATGATCCGTTCTGGAGAAGAGAAGGCGGTTATTGAGGCATTGTTTTTCCTGAATGAAGGGCTTCAGGATAAAATGGAGGCCTTAGGCTACGAAAGGACCGAGATCCTTGTTCTCACAAAGGAGATCTGGGAGGACTATCCCAGCGTTTCCAGAATCAATGGAAGGCCTGTGACCCTGAATGTACTAAAGACCCTAACAAGTAGCCTTGTTGACATCTTCGGCCAGCACGAGCACCAGTCCCTGCTGGATACAGGAAACCATATACGAATCATTGACTCATTGATGCCCCAAAATGGAAAAGCCTTGCTTGATGAGATTGTGAAATCCCACAGGGATTACAAAGACCTTAAAAAGAAGCATCAAGAGCTTACATTGACCTCCCAGGAAAGGGAAAGAGAGCTGGATCTACTGAAATTCCAGATAGAGGAGATAGACGACGCACAGCTATCCCAGGAAGATGATGAAAATATTGAGCAGGAGTTTAGAAGACTTGATAATTTAAAGGAGACAATAGCTGAAGCATACCAGGCCTTATCCCTCCTTGGGGATGATTTTGAAGGACCTGGTGCCATACAGCTCATTGAAAAGGCAATCAATATGATTTTCCATTCAGGAAGGTATGACCAGTTCATAAAGGACAAGGGGGAAGGCCTTCAGGCTCTACTATATGAGCTTCAAGAGCTTTACAGGGAAACCAGTAGCTACATAGAGAATCTAGACATTGATCAGGAGAGGCTCTTTGAACTGAGGGAAAGACTTGACCTTATAAATTCCCTCAAGAAGAAGTATGGTAACAGGGTCCTTGAGATCCTATCATATCGGGATGAAATTGGAGAAAGATACGACAGACTCCTAAATATTGACAAGGAGCTTGAAAAGGTTGATGGAGAACTCTTGAAGCATAGAGAGAATCTCTTAGGGAAATCACTTGAACTGAGACATATAAGAAAAGAAGTTTCCACGGCTCTTTTCAAGGATATGGAGAGGGAGCTGAGGGCTCTCAACATGGATAATGTAAGGTTCAAGGTGGACTTTAGGGACCATGAGGAGCCTGGTGAAAAGGGAATGGACAAGATTGAGTTTCTGATCTCAACAAATCAGGGTGAGGAGCTGAAGCCTTTGTCCAAAATAATTTCAGGTGGTGAGATGTCAAGGATAATGCTTGCCTTCAAGGGAATACTTGCGGATATGGACAATATGCCTACCCTTGTATTTGATGAGATTGACACCGGTATCAGTGGAAGAACGGCCCAGGTTGTTGGCGAAAAGATCAGAAGGATTTCAGGTGGGCATCAGGTGATTTCAATTTCTCATCTACCACAGATTGCAGCTCTTGCCGATACTCACTTTGCCATAAGGAAGTCATCGGATAAAAAGGGAACAATAACAAGTGTTGAGCGGCTCAAGGAGAATGAAAGGATCCAGGAGCTTGCCAGACTACTTGGTGGTGTGGAGGTAACTGAAACCACAAGAAAACACGCAAAAGAAATGCTTCAAATGTCAAATAAGATGAAGAAATAGAGCTTTTATGCTATAATATTTGTATAAAAAGGACCAGCAATAATAATTAGGGGGATCTGTATGACTTACGAAGAGAAAACCATGAAGTGTGACAGGATATACGAGGGCAAGATTTTAAATCTTAGGATTGACACCGTGGAGCTTCCTGACAAGAAGTATTCAAAGAGGGAAATTGTTGAACATCCAGGTGGCGTTGGTATTGTTGCACTGACAAAGGAAAACAGGGTACTATTGGTAAGGCAATACAGAAAGGCAACCGACAAGGTACTTCTTGAACTTCCCGCGGGAAAGCTGGAGGTCAACGAGGAGCCCAAGGAAACTGCCCTTAGGGAGCTGAAGGAAGAGACCGGATATACCGCAGAGAAGCTGGAATACCTACTTGAATGCTACACATCCCCAGGATTTTCCAGTGAAAAGATATACCTGTTCTATGGAGAGAACGTGGAACCAGGTGAACAGGAGCTTGAATCAGGAGAGTTCATAGATGTTGAGAGCTATACAATCGAAGAGCTGAAAAAGCTTATTGACAGGGGAGAAATCATGGATGCCAAGACCATAATCGGAATACAGCTTTTGGTTACCCGTATGGCAAAATAGCACAAATAAATGTATAAAGGGGATATAACATGTTAAGGGGAATAATGGATGAGTATACCAGGTATATAGAGAAGCAAAAAAAGCTTAGCAAGAACACAGTTGAAGCCTATACAAGTGACATTGAAAAATTTAGAGATTTTATGGATGAGGCGGGGATTAACAATGTGGATATGGTCAACAACACCCATGTGATCCGTTATCTGCTCCAGCTTCAACGTGAAGGCAAATCCACATCCACCATTTCCAGGCATCTTGCAAGCATAAGATGCCTATTTGAGTATCTGATCAATAATGGTAAGGTCAAGGAAGACCCCACCTTGAACCTAAAGCCACCAAAGAAGGAAAAGAAGATGCCTCAGATTCTAACGGAAGAGGAGATAACTAAGCTTATGAGCCTCCCTGACCCCACCACCCAAAAGGGTGCAAGGGACAGAGCCTTGCTTGAACTTCTTTATTCCTCTGGATTGAGGGTATCTGAGATTAACTCCCTAAAAATCGGGGATGTATTGCTCTCCAAGGGTACAATAGTACTGTCAACCGAAGATGGAATCAGAAAGGTACCTGTGGGTTCAAAGGCAATTGGCTGCATCTCCTACTACATCAAGAATCATAGGGATGAAAACAACAAGGATGAACCCCTGTTTGTAAATTATAGCGGTAAGAAGCTTACAAGACAGGGACTCTGGAAAATAATAAGGACCTATGCTGACAAGGTGTCCGGAAGAAATAATGTCACTCCTCAAATACTTAGAAATTCATTTGCAGCCCATATCCTGAGTCATGGTGCTGATATAAGGACCGTTCAGGAGATTATGGGTCACACCGATATTGCATCTACTCAGGTATATACAATGACCGAGAGAAATGAAAACACTGATGAGGTTTATAAGAGGGCTCACCCCAGAGCTTAGGAGGATCGAAAATGAGAGCAGTTGATATAATTGAAAAGAAAAAGCATGGAGAACATTTAAGCAGGGAAGAAATTGACTTTATGGTCCAGGGATACACCAGGGATGAAATTCCTGATTATCAGATGTCAGCTTTCCTGATGACAATATACTTCAATGGAATGGGCAAGGATGAAATTGCCCACTTGACTGAAAGCTTTGTCAATTCAGGGGAACAGGTTGATCTTTCTCCGATAGAGGGAATCAAGGTTGACAAGCATTCAACAGGTGGAGTGGGAGACAAGATCAGTCTGATTGTCATACCCCTTGTTGCAAGTGCTGGAGTACCTGTTGCCAAGATGAGCGGAAGGGGCCTAGGCCACACAGGAGGAACCATTGACAAGCTTGAATCAATAGAGGGATTCAGGATTGAACTGTCATCAAAGGAATTCATAGACAATGTGAACAGGCATAAGATGGCCATAGTTGGTCAAACTGCAAACCTTACACCTGCTGACAAGAAAATCTATGCCCTGAGGGATGTCACCTCCACAATTGACAGTATCCCACTGATCGCCAGCTCCATCATGAGCAAGAAGATAGCCTCTGGTGCAGATGCCATTGTTCTTGATGTCAAGGTTGGGTCTGGAGCATTTATGAAGACCATCAAGGAAGCAGAGAAGCTTGCAGAAACAATGGTTGGAATAGGAAAGAGTCTCAATAGAGATACGGTTGCAGTTATTACCAACATGGATCAACCCCTTGGAAACCAGGTTGGAAACAGCAATGAGGTGAAGGAGGCTATCAAAGTCCTTTCAGGCCATGGAGCAGAGGATGAAACAACCATTGCCCTGACAATAGCCTCTCATATGTGTGTTCTTGGTGGAGCCTTTGGGGATTTCGATTCTGCTTACTCAAAGCTTCAGGAGACAATTAAATCCGGAAAGGCCATTAAAAAGCTCAAGGAGCTCATATCCATCCAGGGGGGAAATCCTGAGGTTGTTGAAAATACTGATCTCTTGCCTGGAGCTAGGAATTCCATTGACATAAAATCGGAAAAGGATGGATTTGTCTACCAAATAGATGCAGAGAGCGTTGGAATAAGTGCCATGCTCCTTGGAGCAGGAAGAAGAACCAAGGAGGATAAGATCGACTATGGTGCAGGAATAACACTCAGGAAGAAAATAGGGGATACAGTCAAGAAGGGTGAGGTTCTCTATACACTTATGACAAATCTTGACGATTACCAGGATGCAGTTGAAAGAATGAAGGAAGCTTATGTGATTTCCAATGAAAAACCGGAGACAAAACCTTACATTTATAATATAATAAAATAGTGAGAATATGATGCCTCGACAATTCATGGTCGGGGTTCATTATTATGGTTTGGAAGTTATAGTCAATGAATACTTGATATTGAAAGCAGAGGTAGTATATGGAATATATAATCAGTCTACCCGGACTGTTGATTGCAATAATTTTTCATGAGCTGGCACATGGTCTGACTGCCTATTGGCTGGGAGACCCAACAGCAAAAAATGCAGGAAGATTGACCTTAAATCCCATCAAGCATATTGATCCTGTGGGATTTCTGTTTATGCTGATTTTCAGATTTGGATGGGCAAAGGCGGTACCCATCAATCCCAGCTATTTCAAGAATAGAAAGCGGGACACTATCCTTGTATCAATTGCAGGGGTAACTACCAACTTCATAATTGCGATAATTACTGGAGCAGTATTGGTGTATGCACCAATAGGAAATGAAATTCTGGCTCAGATGCTGGTAATAACACTTTGGTACAATATAATGCTCGGTGTGTTCAACCTTATGCCCTTTCCACCCTTGGATGGCTCCAAGGTTGTGGCAAGCCTCCTGCCTGTGAAGATGGAGTATTATTTCTACAGGTATGAGAAGTATTTCTATCTGATCCTAATATTCCTGATTGCAACAAGGGGAATCAGCAGAATACTTGGACCATTGGTTGATTTTGTGTACCGTTTGATTATAAATCTGCTTATTTAGGAGTATGCCATGAGCTATAATATAAGCGTTGAGGTTTTTGAAGGACCACTGGACCTTCTTTTGAAACTTATTGATAAAAACGAAATAGATATCTATGACATTCCCATAAACACTGTTACGGAGCAATTTATTGAGCAGTTGAAGATGTGGGAGGAAATGAACCTGGAGGTGGCCAGTGACTTTATTATAATGGCATCGACCCTTATTGAAATAAAGTCAAGACTCCTTCTACCCAAGGAAACAGTTTTTGTTGATGGTGAGGAGGTCCAGGTAGACCCAAGGGAAGAGCTTGTTAAGAGACTTATGGAATACAAGCTATACAAGGAGATTTCCGAGAACCTGAAATCCTCAGAGGAGGTATACAGCAAGGTTTACTACAAGCCTCAGGAGGATGTCAGTGACTTCAGGGACCCCTTTGAGGAGCTCAGTGCCGTGGAGCTTAGAGATCTTGTGGATACTCTTGAAAACATACTGCAAAGACATCGATACAACAATCCGCAGGGGGAGTTCTTCGAAATAAGAAGAGAGGAAGTAAGCCTTGAGGAATGTACAAGAGACATCGAAAGCAAGGTCAAGGCTTGGCACAAAATAAGATTTAGCGATATAATAAGTGCTCAATCCTCCAGATCAAGGATAATTGCGTACTTTTTATCCCTGCTGGAGCTTATGAGAACAAGACTCATATCAGTAAGACAGGATGGCAGCTTTTCTGATCTTATCATTGAGAAGAGAGGTATTTGATATATGGAAAATCGCGAGATAAAGTCAATAATTGAAGGACTGCTCTTTACCTTTGGTGAGCCAATTGAGAGCAATGAAATTGCAAAGGTCTTGGATTTGCCAACAAAGGAGGTTCATTCAATTCTGCTGGAAATGAAGGATGAATTTGACTTCAACAGACGTGGCATCAGAATCATCAGGTTCAATAAATCATTTCAGTTGGGAACAAGACCGGAGCATCACGAATGGATAAAACAGGTTGTACATGGCAGAAATACCAGGTCTCTTTCAAACGCAGCATTGGAAACCCTGTCAATAGTTGCCTACAAGCAGCCAGTTACAAAGGCGGATATAGACCACATAAGGGGAGTGAAGAGTGACAGGAGCCTTGAGACCCTTATTGGAAGAAGGCTGGTTAAGGAAGTGGGGAAGCTTGAAAAGCCGGGAAGACCGAATCTATATGGAACAACTGATGAGTTTTTAAGATATTTTGGGTTGGAATCCCTTGATGAACTACCACCGGTGGATGATTTTACTATAGAAAACGAGGAGTAGAGGAGTTTTGTTATGAAGGATAAGAGTGTAAGACTGCAGAAGTATATGGCAATGAGTGGAGTGGCCTCCAGGAGGGCTTCAGAGGATCTCATAAAGGAAGGCAGAGTACAGGTCAACGGGAAGGTTGTCACTGAGATGGGGGTTACTGTGGTACCTGGAAAGGACAAGGTAAAGGTTGACGGGATAAATATAAGACCTGAGAGCAACAAGGTCTATGTTGTACTTAACAAACCAGTTGGTATTGTAACCAGCGTTAAGGATGAAAAGGGAAGAGCTGTGGTGACCGATCTGATCGAAGAGATTGAAGAGAGAATCTATCCAGTGGGAAGGCTTGATGCGGACACAAGTGGACTGGTTCTGCTTACAAACGATGGAGAGCTTGCCTTTAAGCTGACCCATCCGAGCAAAATGGTCTACAAGAGGTATATTGCCATAGTTGAAGGAGTTCCAAACAAGGGAGAGCTTGAAAGGTTCAGGAAGGGAATTAGACTTGAGGGAAGGATGACTGCACCTGCCAAGGTAAAGATTCTCAAGAATTTCGATGAAGACTCAATATTGGATATACAGATATATGAAGGCCGTAACAGGCAGGTAAAGAAGATGTGCGAAAAAATCAACCATCCTGTAAAAAAGCTTAAGAGAATATCATTTGGCGAAATTGAACTGGGTGGACTGGAACCGGGGAACTGGAGATATCTTAATGATGAGGAACTTGATTATATCAAATCTCTTTAGGCTTGATATCGTCCCAAGAAATCATTATTTAATTTGCGAAGAGGTGAAGGTATGCTTAGCTTTAAGGATGTATCAGATATAGATATGATCAAGAGGTTTCTCAACAAGAACAGCATATGGGAAAGATTTAGTCCCAAAGGGTTGTTTTTTGGTGCATTTGACGATGGAAAGCTATTTGGAACGACTCAAATAGTACTGGAGGATGGAAAGGCCTACATCCAGTTCGTGTTCATAGATAAGGAATATAGGGGTCAGGGTTTGGGCAATGCTATGGTCAGGTCCCTCTTTAACAAGCTGGAAATGAACGGCTTCAATATGGTCTATTCAAAGATAGAAGATGAATATCTAGAGAAAATAGGTTTTTCAATGGACCAAGGTGAATATTACTGTAATCTTGAAGACCTGTTTTCTGGAGGATGTTCCTGCTGCATAGGAGATCATCATGATTGAAAAGCTTAACAATGCCACACAATTTACAGAGATTCTTATGGAGAGATTTGTATCAGAGGGTAAGGTGTGTGTTGATGGAACTGTAGGTAATGGGCATGATGCCTGTAAGCTTGCTGGCCTTGTAGGGGAATCAGGCTTTGTATACGGATTTGATATTCAAGCCGAGGCCATTGTGAGTTCACAGACGCTTATTGAAAGCAGGGGCCTGGAAAATAGAGTGAGGCTAATCCAGGACACACATGAGAACATGGAAATCCATGTACCAGATCAGATTGATTTTATAATTTACAATTTAGGGTATCTACCTGGTGGGGACAAGACCATAAGGACAGAATCAAATGCTATAATCAAGAGTATGGAAAAGTCTTTGAGGATAATGAAGCCTGGGGCCGTCATGTTGGTTACTGCATACAGAGGACACCAGGGAGGACTTGATGAATACATTGCAGTGAAGAAGTATTTAAGGAGTCTTCCGCAACGCAGCTACAATGTATTTGAATTTTCATTCATAAATCAGAAGAACAACCCCCCAATTACAATTGGGCTGGAAGTCAGAGGAGGTAGAACATGCCAAAGGTAAAAATTATGGAAACAGCTTTAAGGGATGCACATCAGTCACTAATTGCCACTAGAATGAGTACGGAGGATATGATTCCCATAGCTGAAAAGATGGATAAGGTTGGATATCATGCTATGGAGGTATGGGGAGGAGCTACGTTTGACTCATGCCTGAGGTTTTTAAATGAGGATCCATGGGAGAGATTGAGAGCCCTTAGAAAGGCATTCAAGAACACCAAGCTTCAGATGCTCCTAAGGGGACAGAACATTTTGGGATACAAGCATTATCCCGATGATGTTGTTGAAGAGTTTGTAAAGAAGGCAATAGAGAACGGAATAGATATTGTCAGGATATTTGATGCCCTGAATGATCTGAGGAATCTGGAGACGTCCATCAAGGCTGTCAAGAAGTACGGTGGACATGCTCAGGGAGCAATATCCTACACAGTGAGTCCGGTTCACAACAACGAGTACTATGTCAACCTTGCAAAGGATATGGTCCAAATGGGCGTGGATTCAATCTGCATCAAGGATATGTCAGGCATACTTCTTCCATATGTTGCCTATGACCTTGTGAAGGACCTTAAATCGGCCGTGGATGTGCCAATAGAGGTTCACTCACACTTTACCAGTGGTATAGCAAACCAGACCTATCTTAAGGCAATAGAGGCGGGAGCGGATATTGTTGACACTGCAATTTCACCTCTTGGAAATGGTACAAGTCAGCCTGCCACAGAGCCTATGATAGCATCTCTGGAGGGAACTGAGTACTATCCTGATATTGACTTTGATTTGCTTCTTGAGGTATCTGAGTATTTCAAAGGTCTGAGGGACAAATACATGAAGGCTGGTCTTCTAGATACAAAGGTGCTTAATGTGGATGTGAATACCCTGAAATACCAGGTTCCAGGAGGCATGCTGTCCAACCTTGTGTCCCAGCTTAAGGCACAGGGAAAGGAGGACCTGTACGATGATGTCCTCAAGGAGATTCCAAGAGTTCGGGAGGAACTGGGATATCCTCCATTGGTAACCCCAATGAGTCAGATGGTGGGTACCACAGCGCTTTTCAATGTAATAACTGGAGAAAGGTACAAAATGGTTCCTACAGAGACCAAGAACTATGTAAAGGGACTTTACGGAAGACCGCCTGCACCAATCTCGGATGAGATAAGGAAAAAGATAATTGGGGATGACCAGGTGTTTGAAGGCAGACCTGCCGATATGCTGGAGCCACAGCTTGACAACTACAGAAAAGAAATCAGTGAATATATTGAACAGGATGAGGATGTACTTAGCTATGCCCTGTTCCCACAGGTTGCAATTCCATTCTTTAAGCAAAGGCTTGCAGCCAAGTACAAAATAGAAACAGATTTGCTGGATCAGGAAAACCAGACACATCCAGTCTAGGAAATGAGTTGGAAATGGATATGGTGAAAAACAAGCCTCAGGGCTTGTTTTTTTGCTCAAATATGATTGAATCTGTAAATAATTTTCTTGATCAATGTCCATATATTCAATCGTTTGAAAGCAAACTTGCAAAAACCTATTAAAATGGGTAAATTATGAAATAAATCTTGCAAAAGCAAATATACTTTGTTATTATTTAGGTAAGAAATCAAGTTACCTATTTGTAGTTATTTGGGTAAGTGACCAAGTTACCTTTAGGAGGGAAAACGATGCCAGATAAGAAGGAAAAAATTGTTACCGTTGAGAAGGAATGGTGCAAGGGCTGTGGCATTTGCGTAGCATATTGTCCAAAGAGCGTTCTTGCTTTGCAGGATGGTAAGGTAGAGATTGTGGATCTTGAAGCGTGCATACAGTGTGGTCAATGTGAATTGCGTTGTCCTGATTATGCAATTTACTTAAGGGAGGAATAAAGATGACTGTAAAATTAATGCAGGGTAATGAAGCCTGCGTCGCCGGAGCACTTAGGGCGGGGATGAAGTTTTATGCTGGTTATCCTATTACACCTTCAACTGAAATAGCTGAACTGTCGGCTGAGGCTTTGCCTAAGGTGGGAGGAAAATTCATACAGATGGAGGATGAAATCGGTGGAATTGCTGCAACCTTGGGAGGCTCACTAACCGGCTTAAAGTCAATGACTGCAACATCAGGTCCAGGTTTCAGCCTTAAGCAGGAGAATATAGGCTATGGGATAATAACTGAAACACCATGTGTCATAGTAAACGTTCAGAGAAGCGGTCCAAGTACGGGTCTTCCAACCTCACCTGCACAGGGAGACATCATGCAGTCACGTTGGGGAACTCACGGTGACCACTCAATAATCACACTTTATCCATCTTCAGTTAAGGAAATATACTATACAACCATTAGAGCATTCAATCTGGCTGAAAAATATAGAACACCTGTAATACTGTTATTGGATGAAATAATCGGTCATATGAGGGAGAAAATTGAGATACCCGAAAACGATGACGTTGAAATAATAGACAGAAAAAAACCTACATGTGATCCTTCTGAATACAAGGCCTTCAAGGTTAAGGATGGAGACATAGTACCAGAGATGGCAGCCTTTGGACAAGGCTACAGATATCACGTCACAGGACTTGTACATGATGAGACAGGATTTCCTTCAGGAAATGAGCATGTTGCAGATAAACTGCTAAATAGACTTATAGATAAGATAGAGAACAACAAGGATGATATAGTTACTTATGAGGAGTATTTGCTTGATGATGCTGACATTGCAATTGTGTCCTTTGGATCGATAGCCAGGTCATCAAAAACAGCTGTGGATACACTTAGGAGCCAAGGCTATAAGGTAGGACTTTTCAGACCAATAACCATCTGGCCTTCTCCAGAGGAACAGCTTGTGGAGCTTGCCAGTAAGGTTAAGAAAATCTACGTAGTTGAGCTTAATGCCGGACAGTATTTCCTTGAGGTTGAAAGGATTGCTGGTAGGCATACACAGGTAGGCAAATATGGGAAAATCAATGGAGATATAATCACTCCTGAAGAAATAGTTGCAGTTGTGAAGGAGGATCAAAATGCCTAGTGAATTAGTAAAAAATTATTTTAGAACTCAGAACTTACCTCATATTTGGTGTCCGGGCTGTGGAAACGGCATAGTTACAAGGGCATTGGTCAAGGCTGTTGATTCACTGGGTCTTGATAAGGACAAGGTATGTGTTGTATCAGGCATAGGCTGTTCATCTAGAGCACCTGGATACCTTGACTTCAATACACTTCACACCACTCATGGAAGGGCCCTGGCATTTGCTACCGGAGTTAAGATGGCCAACCCGGAATTGAAGGTAATTGTAATAACCGGAGATGGAGATTCATCAGCAATCGGAGGTAACCACCTAATACATGCTTGTAGAAGAAACATAGACATAACAACAGTAGTATTCAACAATAACACCTATGGAATGACAGGAGGACAGTTCTCACCAACAACACCTACTGGCGACAAGGGTACTACAGCACCCTATGGAAATGTTGACCCTAACTTTGATCTATGTAATCTTGCTACGGCTGCTGGTGCATCCTATGTTGCCAGAGGAACTGTGTTTGCTGCAAATCAGCTTGAAAAGAATATCATTGCAGGAATCCAAAACAAGGGATTCTCTTTTATAGAAGCCATGTCAACATGCCCAACATATTATGGTAGAAAGAACAGAAAGGGCAATGCTGTTGATATGACAACATATCTTAAGGAAAATGCCATAAACAAGGTTGCCTGGGACAAGCTTCCTGAAGAGAAGAAGGAAGGCAAATTTGTAATTGGTGAGCTGCATAGCATTGAAAGACCTGAGTACACAGAACAGTACGACAAGCTTATAGCATCACTTAGGAAGGAGGGCTAATATGAAACGTTGGGAATTGAGATTTTCAGGATCAGGTGGACAAGGTTTGATTACAGGGGGAATAATTCTTGCAGAAGCGGCAATACTGGACGGTAAGAATGCCCTCCAATCACAGTCATACGGACCTGAAGCCAGAGGTGGAGCAAGTAAGGCCGAGGTAATCATTAGTGATGAAGAGATATCATTTCCAAAGGTTGAGCATTGTGACCTTCTGTTGTCACTGACTCAGCTGTCATGCGACAAGTATCTTAGCTCACTTAAACCGGGAGGAATTCTTGTAATTGACGACTCTGTTGAAAATCCGGACAGGGATGACATAAACATCTATAGAATCCCTATTCTCTCAACAGCCAAGGAGAAGCTGGGTAAGCCTATGGTGGCCAACATAGTTGCACTTGGAGCAATCCATAGCATAACTGAGATAGTTTCACAGGAATCACTCCAAAAAGCTGTTCTTTCCAGAGTCCCAAAGGGTACGGAGGAATTGAACAAGTCTGCCCTTAAAGAGGGATATGGATTAGTCAAGTAGAAAGGTTGTTGCCGGATGGTATCAAATCAGAATGTAATCAAGAATATCCAGGACAATTATTCAAGACTCAGCAAGGGTCAGAAAATAATTGCCGAGTATATGATAAATCAATATGATAAGGCAGCGTTCATGACCGCTGCCAATCTCGGTAGGAATTTGAACATAAGTGAGTCAACGGTTGTAAGGTTTGCAAATGCCCTTGGATATTCAGGCTACAAGGAGTTGCAGCGAGAGCTACAAGAGTTGATAAGAAACAAGCTTACTACTGTTCAAAGGCTAAATCTTTCTGAGGATTATTCAAAAAACGAGCATTCAATTGCCAAGGTAATGGAAAAGGATGTTGAAAATCTTAGAAAAACCTTGTCTGAGGTTGATTTCGAAAAGTTTTACAATGCGGTGGAAATGACCCTAAAGGCAAAAAACATATATATTATGGGATTGAGGAGCTCATCCTTTCTTTCAGGGTATATGGCTTTTTACATGAATTTCATATTCGATAACATTAAGCTTGTGCAACCAGGTGCAAATGACATATTCGAGCAGCTTACAAAGGCAACCAAGGAAGACATAATAATATGTCTCACATATCCAAGGTATTCCAAGAGGACATTGGAGGCACTTTATTATACCAAAGGCAAGGGCTGCAGAATAGTGAGTTTCACAGACAGCCTTATTTCACCAGCATCTGACAAATCAGACATAACAATCATTGCCAGAAGTGACATGCTGTCCTTTGTGGATTCACTTGTGGCACCAATGAGCCTGATCAACGCCTTTATCATAGCTCTTGGAAGTGAGAAGAAGGAGGACATAACTCCATACTTTGAGGAATTGGAGCAGGTTTGGAAGAAGTACAGCATCTATGATGAGAACAGTCTGTAGGAAATTATTTATAGCAGCTTGAGTCCGTTGTGGTAAAACGCAGCGGATTTTTTTATGTAATATATATAAGGGAAGTTAAATATCATAGTAAATAATATCATAAATGATAAGAAAATCTACTACGTTTGTGTTATTATTCATATAGGGCAGATTTGAGGAGAGGATTAAATGAAATCAAGAGTTGGAGTTATAGGTGGAGGACCTGCAGGAATTATGGCAGCGGGAGAAGCCTCAAAAAGAGGGCATGATGTTGTATTGTTGGAGAAGAATAATCAGTTGGGAAAGAAGCTGTTTATCACCGGCAAGGGGAGATGTAACATTACAAATGCGGCACCAATCGAGGAATTTTTTGACAATATTGTAACAAACAAAAATTTTCTCTACAGTAGCTTATATACGTTCGACAACAATGGGATCATAGATCTCTTGAACAAATACGGTTTAAGTACAAAGGTGGAAAGGGGTAACAGGGTTTTTCCTGAAAGCGATAAATCAAGTGATGTAATTAAGGCCTTTAAAAGATACCTGGCTCAGTGGGGTGTTGACATAAGGCTTAATTCTGATGTTTCCCACATCAAATACGATGGAGAGAGCTTCACAGTGTATTTGAGGGACGGGAATGAGCATCAGTTTGACAAACTCATCCTGACAACTGGAGGGAAAAGCTATCCTGCAACTGGATCCACAGGAGATGGGTATTCATTTGCCAAGTCATTGGGGCATACAGTCACTGACCTGAGACCCAGTCTCGTTCCCATTGAACTGAATGATGAATGGGTTAAGGATCTCATGGGTTTATCACTTAGAAATGTGGCCTTGACCGCATATAAAGGGAAAAAGGAGGTCCACAGTGAATTTGGGGAGATGGTGTTTACCCACTATGGAATTTCAGGGCCTATTGTCCTCTCCATGAGCAACTATGTGAACAGCATTAAGTCAAACCTTGCCCTGACATTGGATCTAAAGCCTGCATTGGATGTTGAGAAGCTGGATGCTCGAATTGTACGGGATTTCAACCAATTTAGCAACAAACAGTTGAAAAATGCCTTGAATGATCTTTTACCACAAAGACTTATACCATGGATCATAGAGGCCTCCGGAATATACCCGGATAAGGTTGTGCACCAGATCACCAAAGATGAAAGGGAGAGCCTTGTGCATTCACTTAAGAACTTCTCTCTTCATTTTAAAGGCTTCAGACCATTAGAGGAAGGGATTGTAACATCAGGAGGAATAAACGTAAAGGAGATAAATCCATCAACAATGGAGTCAAAAATTATACCAGGGCTATTCTTCGCAGGTGAGATAATTGATGTGGATGCACTTACAGGAGGATATAATCTCCAAATAGCCTATTCAACCGGATATTTGGCCGGAATAAATGTATAAATTGCTTGTTTATGTTACGTGTTTATTATATAATTATATAGGAGAGTTTGTTAACCTGTAGTATTATAAGAGGGCTATTACTGTAGATATGAATCCATTGTTTCTAAACTATGGATCAAGAGGAAGATTGAAGACGGAAACCATCTAAAATAGATAAGGTTATCAGCATGATTTTTTCTGCTACAATACATCCGGACCGAGCCTACTTTTGGGATTCATTTCCAGGGGATGTCAATAGTCTTTGGCCTGAAACACTACTGTATGCAAACCACCAATGGGTGGTTATTCTTTTTTTCGGAGGGCAGATTATGACCAGAAGTTATTCAGTTGCAATAGATGGGCCTGCTGGAGCCGGAAAGAGCACAGTAGCAAAAATTGTAGCAAATAAATTAAATTTTGAATACATCGATACAGGTGCCATGTACAGGGCTTACACCCTTAAGGTACTACAAAACAATCTCGATCCAAAGAATCAGGATGAGGTAAATTCTCTTCTTGATTCCACTGATATAGGTTTTACCAATAATCATATCTATCTTGATGACAGGCTGGTGGATGATGAGATCAGGGATAACCGCATTAGCGATAATGTCTCTTACATTGCAAGCAGCAAGAAGGTACGGGAGAGAATGGTGTCGCTTCAACAGGAAATGGCATCAAGAAAATCAGTGGTAATGGATGGCCGGGATATAACAACTGTAGTTCTGCCAAATGCAGATTTCAAGTTTTATGTAACGGCTTCGGTTGAGGAAAGAGGTAGAAGAAGGTATCTGGAATTGCTTAACAAGGGTGTTGAAAATATCACTCTAGATGGAATCATTGAGGACATCCGAAAACGTGATAAGATTGACAGCACCAGAGAAGAATCGCCTCTTACCAGGACTGAGGATTCAATCCTCGTGGACACAACCGATCTCAGCATTGAAGAAACTGTTGACCTAATTATCAACCTTGTAAAGGGGGGAAAATAGGATTGTTTTATTCATTGATAAAGGCTATTGCCTTTGTGGTCTTCAACATCGTATTCAGAATAAAGATTGAAGGCAAACAAAACATTCCAGGTGATGGTAGACTTGTGCTGTGCTCAAATCACAAAAGCAATTGGGATCCCATGATTATTGCAGCCATGTTTCCAAGAAAAATATCCTGGATGGGGAAGAAGGAACTCTTCCAAAGTAAATTTCTTAGAGTACCACTCAAATGGTTGGGTGTATTTCCTGTAGATCGACAGGTTGCCGATTTATCGGCTGTTAAGACAGCCTTGAGGATTTTAAAATCGGAGAAGGTATTGGGGATTTTCCCCGAAGGTACTAGAGTTAAGGAATACAACCCTGAAAATGCAAAGGCAGGTGTGGCTTTACTTGCAATGAAATCAAAAGCACCCGTTCTACCGGTTTACATCGAGGGTACTTATAAATTGTTCAGCAGACTTGATATCATAATAGGTGAACCTACTGAATATCACAAAAAATATACTGGCAGGCTGGGCAACGAAGATTATGGCAATATTAGCCAGGAAATTCTGGCAAAGATATATAGGTTGGGAGGCTAGAAGTTGGAGATTATATTGGCTGAAAACGCAGGATTCTGTTTCGGTGTTGACAGAGCAGTCAAAATGACTGAGGATGAACTGTCACAAAGCGACAGCAGGGTTTACTCCTACGGGCCGTTGATTCACAATCCACAGGCTGTCAAGGCTCTTGAAGATAAAGGACTAAAGACAGTTGATGGTTTTGGGGATATAAGTGACGGAAGAATAATAGTAAGGTCTCATGGCGTACCCCAAAATATAATCAATGAGATTGAAGAGTCAGGCTTGCACCTTGTCGACTGCACATGTCCCTATGTAAAGGCTGTCCATAGGAAGGTCCAGGAATATAATTCAAATGGCTACAGTATTGTTATCATAGGGGATAGGAAGCATCCAGAAGTGATTGGTATAAATGGCTGGTGTGGAAACAGTGCATTTATCATAAATGACCTGGATGAGGCCAAGGAGCTGCCGGATATGGAAAAGGCCTGCGTTGTGTCACAAACCACAAACAGACTTGATAAATTTCTGGAACTCAGCAGGATTGTTGAGGAAAAATCAAAAGAGACTATTCTCTTCAACACAATCTGCAATGCTACGAAGCTTAGACAGGAAGCTGCTGAGAAAGTGGCAAAAAAGGTCGATGCAATGATTGTTATTGGTGGAAAACACAGCTCCAATACGATTAAATTGGCCGAAATAAGCAGTAGACACTGCAAAAATGTGTTTCATATAGAAACTATTGAAGAATTAGCTTTACAAAGGCTACAAAATTTTAATACAATAGGAATAACCGCAGGTGCTTCAACACCTGATTGGATAATTAAGGAGGCTGTTAAGGTAATGGAGAATTATAACAAAGATGAAATGATGGAAGCGATTGAGAGTTCCTTTAAAAGGATCAACAGAGGTGACGTTCTTAAGGGAACAGTGCTTTATGTAACAAACAACGAAGTAATGGTAAACATCAACTACAAAAGTGATGGAATAATCGACAAAAGCGAGATTTCCAAAGAGCAGGATGCAGATCCAAAGGAACTGTTCAAAGTAGGAGATGAAATTGACGTATATGTAATGAAGCTTGATGACGGTGAAGGCAATGTTGTACTTTCAGCAAAAAGAGTTGACTTCATTAAAGACTGGGAAGTACTTGAAGAGTCCTATAAAAATGAAGAAATTCTAGAGGTTAAAGTTCTTAATGCAGTTAAGGGAGGACTTACAGTACTTGTCAATGGTGTAAATGGATTTATGCCTGCATCACAAATTTCAATGAACTACGTATCAGACCTAAACCAGTTCAAGGGACAAACACTTAATGCAAAAATAATAGATTTTGATATTCAAAAAAGAAGAATGATCCTTTCAAGAAAAGCTGTTGAAAAGGTAGAGGTAGAGAAGCAGAGAGCTGAGCTTTGGGAGACAATTGAAGAAGGAAAAATGCTTACAGGAGTTGTACAAAGACTTACTGATTTCGGTGCATTTGTTGACCTTGGAGGAATTGACGGTCTAATTCACATATCAGATCTTGCATGGTTCAGGGTAAAGCATCCTTCAGAGGTGTTGAAGGAAGGCGACAATGTTGAAGTTAAGGTTCTTGCCTTTGACAAGGAAAAGAACAGGATTTCACTTGGTCTTAAGCAAACCACGGAAGAGCCTTGGGAGGTATTCCTTAAGGAATACAAGGTTGGAGACATCATAGATGGAGAGGTTGTCAACATTCTTGACTTTGGAGCATTTGTAAGGGTTATTAAGGGTGTGGATGGACTTCTACACGTTTCACAAATTTCTAAGGATCATGTTGAGAAGCCTTCAGACGTCCTAAAGGTAGGCGATAAGGTAACTGTTAAGATTACTGAGATCAATGAAGCTGACAAGAAAATCAGCCTAAGCGCAAAGGATGCAGTTGAGTCTGATGAACCAGCTGAAGAGGTACCTGCTGTTGAGGAAGAAGCTGAAGAGGCTTATGAACAATCTGATTTCAATACAAGCGTTGAAGAGCTAACAAAAGAAGACTAATATCAAAAATTGAAGAGACTAAATGGGTTAAATTTAATTTAACCCATTTTTTTGAATAAAATACGGGGAGGTTAATCCATGGAAACCAAGGATCTGCTGGAGATACTGTCAAATGGGAATGGTGTCTCAGGCTTTGAATTTAACCTTAAGAACGAAATAATTGATGCATTTGGGAAGTACACTGATTCAGTCCGGTTGGATAGATTGGGAAATATAATTGCACATAAGAAAGGCTCCGGTAATGGTGCTGTTAAAATACTGATGGCTGCCCACATGGACGAGATAGGTTTCATGGTTACGGATATAGATAAAAAGGGCTTTATACATTTCACAAACATAGGTGGCATTGATCCAAGAACAATATTGGCTCAAGAGGTGACCATACATGGCAAAGAGGATATCCTTGGATTGATAGGGTCCAAGCCTCCACATTTGCAGGACCAATCCGAACAGGAGAAATCAATCAAAATGGAAGACATGATAATTGATACAGGCTTTGACAAGGAAGCATTGTCAGAGCTTATATCAATTGGGGATTCCATTACCGTCAACAGAAAGATGATCAGTCTTCTCAATAATCGCGTATCAGGTAAAGCGATGGATGACAGGGCGGGTGTTGCAGCTCTTTTTGAGACCATGAAGGAGCTTGAGAAGATCAACCACCATGCTGATGTCTATTTTGTTGCAACAATCCAGGAAGAGGTTACCATGGCAGGTGCCTTAACCGCAACCTATGGTATAAATCCCGACATTGGAATCGCAGTCGATGTTGGTTTTGGGAGGACGCCTGAGCTGAATAATTCAAATTCAATCGAGATGGGCAAAGGCCCAGGGGTGTTGCTAGGAGGTAACATTCATCCAGGCTTGAGAAAAAGACTTGTTGCCGTTGCGGGTGATTACAATGTCCCTGTTCAGACTAATGTTTGGCCTGGCCCAAGTGGTACCGATGCAAGAGCGATCCAGATCACAAGGGAGGGTGTACCAGCATTGGTACTTTCCATTCCACTTAGATACATGCATACATCTGTGGAGGTTCTGGATCTTAAGGATGTGTCACACACTGCTAAACTATTGGCATTTTTCAGCGCTTCCATCGAAGAAAACGAAATGGAGGGATTATTATGCTTCTAAAGAAATTAACTGAGGCCTCCGGTGTATCAGGAAACGAAAAGGAAGTAAGGGATCTGATTAAGCATACTCTTGAAGGCTATGTTGACGAGATAAAGACAGATAGGATTGGCAACCTGATTGTTCACAAGAAGGAATCAAACCCAGGTGGAAAAAGACTTATGATTGCTGCACATATGGATGAGGTTGGTCTTCTCGTAAAGGATATAGATTCATCAGGCTTGCTTAAATTCATGCCCGTTGGAGGCATTGATAAGCGGGTATTGGTATCAAAGACCGTAAGTATTGGTGAAAAGAAGCTTCCAGGGGTAATCGGAGCCAAACCAATTCATCTTCAAAAAAGAAATGAATGGTCCAAGGTACTGGATATGGATGATTTGTATATTGATATTGGGGCCACCTCCAAGGAGGAGGCTGAAAAACATGTGTCTATCGGGGATTATGTTGCTTTTGACACTTCCTACATGGAAATGGGTAATGCTACTATCAAGGCCAAAGCTCTGGATGACAGGGTAGGCTGCTCCTTACTCATAGATATCTTGAAATCAGACATAGATGCTGAAATATATGGAGCATTCACTGTTATGGAAGAGGTTGGACTTGTGGGTGCAGGACCTGCTGCCTATCAGATCAAGCCTGACATGGCAATTGTTTTGGAGGGTACGCTGTGCTATGAGATTGAAGAGTTGGATTCCCATCAAATGCCTACCCTGCTGGGCAAGGGTCCAGCCATATCATTGATTGACAGAACCACAGTGTATGACAGAGCCTTGAGGGATCAGGTTGTAAAGATTGCAGAGAAGAATGACATCCCTTATCAGTACAGAAAAACCTCCATGGGAGGAAATGATTCTGGAAAAATACACATTACAGGTACAGGCTGTACAACAACTGGAATCTCTGTTCCCACGAGATACATCCACAGTCCCTTGTCCCTGATTAGTAAATCAGATTATGATAATACCTATAAGCTTGTAGAAGCCATAGTTAAAGAATTCGAGAAGGGGGCCATATAGATGGGTTTTAATGTTGAACTACTGGAAAAGTTGGTGTCCGTATACGGACCTTCAGGGGATGAATCCTTGATTAGCGCAACAATTCGCAAGGAGATTAGTGAGTATGTGGATGAAATAACCACTGACTCTCTTGGAAATCTAATAGCAAGGAAAAAGGGTGAAGGCAAGAAAATTATGGTTTCTGCCCACATGGATCAGATAGGTTTTATCATTACTGACATTGATAAGGAAGGATTCTTGAGATTTGGTAATGTGGGTGGAATATCTCCCGATATCAGCCTAAGCCAGAGGGTTGTTTTCAAGAATGGTACCGTGGGAGCCATTTTTTCAGAACCAATGGAAAAATCATCCGAAAGAAAGCTTGAGAACATGTATATAGACATTGGAGCGAAGGACAAGGAAGAAGCGGAAAAAATGGTTGCCATAGGAGACATGTGCATCTACTACAGCTCCTTTGCCCATAACGATAATGTTGTATTCACACCATATCTGGACGATAGGGTTGGGTGTTTCGTTGCCATTGAGGCCCTTAAGAGACTTTCCAATACTGATAATGACCTGTATTTTGTCTTCTCCGTTCAGGAGGAGGTTGGACTTAGGGGAGCAAGGACAGCAGCTTATGGCATAGAACCTGATTTCGGAATCGCTGTTGATGTCACTGCCCATGGGGATACTCCCAAGGCAAAGAGGTTTGCAGTGGGTCTACACAAGGGAGTGGCAATCAAGGTTAAGGACAACTCAATCATAACTCATCCTTCAGTGAGGAATTCATTGATAGATATCGCCAAGGCTGAGAATATTACCTATCAGCTGGAGGTACTTGAATTTGGAGGAACGGACTCAGGTGCAATACACCTGACAAAAACAGGAGTGCCTTCAGGAGTGATTTCAATTCCAACAAGGTATGTTCACTCAACGGTTGAAATGGCATCAAAAGATGATATTGAAAGCAGCATAGCACTTTTGGAAGGATATCTATCCAAAAAGCAATAATGTTTGGAACAATAAAAGTCTGTTCTGGAAGTCGGTGGGTATAACTACTTTCAGCAGGCTTTTTATTGCGAAAATGTGTTATAATTTAGCTGTAGCAATTAGTGGTAGGCAAGGAGAAGAGAAAATGAAAAAATATCTTATAAATACATCCGGATGTCAGGCAAATGAGCTGGATTCGGAAAAAATTTCCTGGGTATTGGATACAATGAGCTATGAATCAACCCAAGACAAGGAAGAGGCAGATATAATCCTGTTCAACACCTGCGCTGTCAGGAAAAGTGCAGAGGACAAGGTATTTGGACAGCTAGGTGAACTCAAGGAGCTTAAGCGAAGAAAGCCGGAGGTTATTCTCGGAATATGCGGCTGCATGATGCAAAGGGAGGATATAAGAGAGTTCTTTTTATCCAAGCACAAGCATATTGATCTAGTATTTGGAACCAACAATATCCATAAGCTACCTCAGCTGGTATCGAGACATCTTGAGACAGGAAAAACAATAGTTGATATCATCGAGGACACAAGAGAAATAGATGAAAATATAGATGCTCACAGAAGGTATTCATACAAGGCCTTTGTGGACATCATGTATGGCTGTGACAACTTTTGCACCTATTGCATAGTTCCCTATACAAGAGGAAGGGAACGTAGCAGGGAGCCGGGAACCATACTTCAGGAGATACGTAAGCTTGTGGAATCAGGAATCAAGGAAGTTACCCTGCTGGGGCAAAACGTTAATTCCTATGGTAAAACCCTGGCCATGGATTACTCATTTCCAGACCTGTTAAAGGACATAAATGATATTGAAGGACTGGAGCGTATTCGTTTCATGACCTCACATCCAAAGGACTTCACAGAACGCCTTGTGGAGGCCTATGCTGAACTGGACAAGCTTAGCCCTCACCTTCACCTTCCTGTGCAGTCAGGGAGCAACAGGGTGCTTAGGATGATGAATAGAAAGTACACGCGAGAAGAGTATCTTGAGAAAATAGATGCTATCAAGAAAAGGATACCAAACCTGGCAATCACAACAGATATAATTGTGGGATTCCCAGGAGAAACTGATGAAGACTTTCAGGAAACAATAGATTTGGTTGAAAAGGTTGAATTTGATTCTGCTTTTACCTTTCTCTATTCCATTAGAGAGGGTACAACTGCCGCAAAAATAAAGGAACAGGTTCCTGATCAGATTAAGCATGAAAGATTTCAAAGGCTGCTGGATACCCTTAATCCAATAGGTCTAAGGATTAATCAAAAGCTTTTGGGCACGGTTCAAAGGGTTTTGGTTGAAGAGGTAAGTAAGAATGACAATCAAGTAATGAGTGGCAGGACTGAAAGCGCCAAGCTGGTTCACTTCCCCGGAGGAGAGGAATTGATTGGCAAAATCGTAGACGTAAGAATTAATAATGTTAAGACATTTACCCTTGAAGGAGAAATGATGACTGACTAGGAGGACCAAATGGGAACACTAACTCCAATGATGCAACAGTATGTTGATACAAAGGAAAAATACCAGGATGCACTTCTGTTTTTTAGGCTTGGAGATTTTTATGAGATGTTCTTCGAGGATGCAAAGATTGCATCCAGGGAGCTTGAAATCGCCTTGACCAGCAGGGACTGCGGTCTGGATGAAAAGGCTCCCATGTGCGGGGTACCTCATCATGTGGCTGAAACATACATTTCCAGGCTTGTTGACAAGGGGTACAAGGTAGCCATTTGTGAGCAAGTGGAGGATCCAGCCTTGGCCAAGGGTTTGGTCAAAAGGGATGTTGTAAGAATTGTAACTCCAGGAACTATACTGGATGGGAATATACTGGATGAAAAATCAAATAATTTCCTGGCGAGTATTTACCTGGATGAATATGGAGTCGGCCTTTCCTATGTTGATAATTCAACTGGAGAAATGTTCACCACTGAATTTATTGGCGAAGAGGAAAATAGTCAAAGATTTGTACTTGATGAGCTGGGAAAGATCATGCCTTCAGAAATAGTCTGCAACAAGGGCTTTGTAAGAGATAAGAAGCTAATTGCAATTTTAAGGGATAAGATCAATCCCTATATCAATGTTCAGGATGATACCTCCAATGATGTTGAAAGCAGCAAGGAGTCCATACTTGGGTTTTTGGATGAGAAAAGCTTTGAAAATAACAACCTTAAGGAAAAAATATACTCAATACTTTCCCTGGGAAAGCTTGTGGATTACCTTAGAGATACCCAATTTACAGCCATTGACCATATTAAGGAGCTTCAGTATTACGAACCTGACCATTTTATGTTGATGGACATAAATACCAGAGCCAACCTGGAGATCCATGAGACCATGAGATCCAAGGAAAAAAGGGGAGCCCTAATTGGAATACTTGACAAGACTCAAACTGCAATGGGAGGCAGACTACTGAGAAAATGGCTGGAGCAGCCATTGCTGGATAGAAAGCAGATAGAATCAAGACTGGATATGGTTGAGTTTCTTTCAAACAATCCATTTCAGCTTGAGGAAATAAAGGATATACTAAAGACAATATATGATATTGAGAGACTGATCAGCAAAATATCAAACGGGAATTCCAGTGGTCGTGATATGCTTGCATTAAGCCAATCCATACAGAATATTCCTCAGCTGAAGGGCATTCTTCTGGAGACTGGACTTAAGCAATTCCATAGACTGCAGGAAGAAATGGACGATTTAAGGGAGATTCACCAGCTATTGACCAGCGCCCTGGATGAGAGTCCGCCACTTTCTGTAAAGGAAGGTGGAATCATAAGAGAGGGATATGATGAGCAGCTTGATGAACTGAGGGAAAGCAAAACCAAGGGGAAGGAATGGTTGGCGAGACTGGAGTCTGAGGAAAAGAACCGAACAGGGATTAGAACTCTCAAGGTTGGCTATAACCGAGTTATGGGCTATTATATAGACATAAGAAAAACTAGCATTGACCAGGTCCCCGATAATTACATCAGAAAACAGACTCTTGCAAATTCGGAAAGGTATTATACAACGGAGCTTAAGAGTATTGAGGACAAGATCCTTGGAGCAGATGAAAAGGCCATCAATCTTGAGTACGAGCTTTTCCAGGAGATTAGAAATCAAATTAAGGGTGAAATTCAAAGGCTTCAAAAAACAAGCAAGCTAATTGCGGTGCTGGATGTTGTGATGAGTCTTGCAATCGTCGCAAATGCCAATGGCTTTACCAGACCAAGTCTTAATACCAATGGAACAATAAATATTGATGAAGGAAGACATCCGGTTGTTGAAGCAACCATAAAGCATCAGCTATTCGTACCGAATGATGCCTATATGGATACAAGAGACCAGATGGTCCATATCATTACAGGACCAAATATGGCCGGGAAATCAACGTTTATGAGGCAGATTGCCATAATCGTTCTACTTGCTCAGATTGGCTCATTTGTTCCGGCCAAAAGTGCCGATGTTGGGATTGTGGACAGGATATTTACAAGAATTGGGGCATCGGATAATCTATCTCAGGGAGAAAGTACATTTATGGTGGAGATGAATGAGGTTTCCAACATATTAAGGTTTGCAACATCCAAGAGCCTTGTTATTCTTGATGAGGTAGGAAGGGGAACCAGCACATTCGATGGATTGAGCATTGCATGGGCTGTTGTTGAGTACATTGCCAACAGTATTAAGGCAAAAACCCTATTCGCAACCCACTATCACGAACTGACCCAGCTAGAGGAGAAGCTAAAGGGAGTTAAAAACTATACAATAACCGCCGAAGAACAAGGTGATGATATTATATTTCTTAGAAAAATTGTAAAGGGTAGTACTAATCAGAGCTTCGGTATACAGGTGGCAAGACTTGCCGGTATAAGGAAGGAAGTTATCCAAAGGGCCAGTGATGTTTTGGCTACAATAGAGGGATCCCATAATATTAATATGGATCAGCCTCCACAGCAAAAGAATCTAAAGCAAATGAACCTGGTTGATTATAGAAAGGATTTCTTCATAGATAGAATACGAAATATTGATATAAACGGGCTCACGCCCATGGAAGCCTTAAATACGCTCAATAATCTAGTAGAGGATGCCAAGAAGCTTAAGGAGTGACCCTATGAGTAAAATAAAAGTGTTGGATAATCTAACAATACAAAAAATAGCCGCAGGAGAAGTCATTGAAAGACCTGCCTCAATAGTCAAGGAGCTTGTGGAAAACTCAATAGATGCAGGTGGCAAGCAGATTATTGTAGAAATTTCTGATGCAGGGAGAGATTTTATTAGGGTTACAGACAATGGCGAAGGAATGGATGAGAATGACCTGAGACTTGCCTTTGCAAGACATACTACCTCAAAGCTCCACTCAGTTGAGGATCTTAACAGGATATTGACCATGGGATTTAGGGGTGAGGCCCTATCAAGCATATGTGCAGTTTCGAAGATAGAGGTTCTCACCAGACGCGATGAAATGGATGCAGGTCTGATGGGATTCGTTGAGGACGGTATCTTGAAATCCATCTCACCAACCGGTTCACCAATTGGTACCACCATGATCATACGAAAGCTTTTCTACAATCTACCTGTCAGAAAAAGATTCATGAAAAGCAAGAATTGGGAGGAACACGCCATAACTGAAACTGTGACAAGACTCGCTGTCGGCAACCCTGATATTTCGTTTAAATATATCAAGGACAACAAGGTTGTGTTCAATACCACAGGAACTGGAGATGTGAAGAACACTGTGTTTCAGCTTTTGGGTAAGGACCTTGCTTCTGGTCTAAAAAGACTTAACATAAAAACAGAGGATTTCCATATAGAAGGATATGTGTCGGATAATACACTATATAGAAGCAACAGGCACCATCAGTACCTATATGTAAATGGAAGGTATGTTGTTGATTACAGGTTGTCCAGGATTCTTGAAAAACAGTATCAAACATTGATACCTATAAACAGACATCCTGTTTTTATATTGTTTGTCAATATTGACCCATCAGATGTGGATGTAAACATACATCCGACCAAGCAGGAAATAAAGTTCACCAATGACACAAATATCTATCAGAAGCTTGAGGCTTCAATCAGAAACAATATTGATACAATTTTTCGAGTTCCAAGGGTTGACCTGGAACCGAAGACAAAAAAAACCAGGGGAGAATACCCAACAGTATGGGATATTGAAAAGGACGGGACATCAGGTCCATTGGAGGGTATTACTGCTAGTGGTAATATTGATGAGAAAAGCATTGTTTTTGTGGATTATTCAGACGATGAAATAGACTTCACAAGTAACGAAGCCTATGAAGATCAGGAATCCTATGATGGTAATGCATCAATTGAAGAAGATGGAAAGGCCAAGGTCAGCTTCAGCTCCTTGCGAGTAGTGGGAACAGCTTTTAGGACATATATATTTGCTGAAAATGTTCTAAATTCAACATTATATATAATAGATCAACACGCTGCCCATGAAAGGATCATGTATGAGAAGCTTCTAAATGAATTCAAGAATGAAAACATTCATGTACAGCAGCTCCTTCAGCCTGTTGTTATGGACCTTAGCCAGACCGACTATAGCGTAGCCAATGATAATTTGGAGCACTTTGAGCGCCTGGGATTCCTGCTTGAGCCATTTGGAGATAAGAGCATGATACTTAGGGGTGTGCCATTTGTTTTCGGAGCTCCAGACAGTCAGAGATTATTCCTCGACATACTGGATCAGCTTGAGGAGACAACACCATCAAGCTATGAGACAAGATTGGATAAAATAATGAAATTGGCATGTACAAGCGCAATAAAGGCAGGGGACAGAGTGGCAGAAATAGAAGCCCAGGCACTTCTGATACAGTTGGAGGAATGCGATAATCCATTTACCTGTCCCCATGGCAGACCAACGATAATCGAAATGACCAGGAAGGAACTTGAAAAGAAGTTTCTCCGATTAATATAGGTGATGAATATGAAGGAAAAACTAATTGTTATAACAGGACCAACAGCAGTTGGAAAGACATCCATATCAATTTCCCTTGCAAAAAGGTTGGACGGAGAAATAATCTCAGCTGATTCAATGCAGATATATAAGTATATGGATATTGGTACTGCAAAGGTCACAGAGGCTGAAATGGATGGTATCAGACATCATATGGTTGATTTTATTAAGCCTGATCAACAATTTACAGTGGCTGATTATAAAGAAAATGCAACAAAAATAATACATTCTCTTAATAAACAAGGTAAATTGCCTATTATTGCAGGTGGTACAGGGCTATATATTAACTCACTCGCATATGAATTGAATTTTGTGGACGTACCTCCAAATCAGAAATTGAGGGATGAGCTTGAAGCCTATGCAGAAGATTTTGGTAATCTGGCACTTCTTGACAAGCTTCAGGGAATTGACCCCGTAGCAGCAAGTAAATACACTGAGAATGATATACAAAGGATTGTTAGAGCAATAGAGATAACAACTATCTCAGGGAAGACATACGATGAATATGGAAGCAATTTTAGAGCACCCAACCATAGTTATGATCTATTGATGTACTGCTTGAACATGGATAGGCAGAAGCTGTATGAGAGAATTAACCATAGGGTGGATATCATGCTTCAGCAGGGATTGGTTCAAGAGGTACAAAGCCTTATGGATATGGGTTATGGAAAAGATCTGGTGTCCATGAAGGCAATTGGGTATAAAGAGATTATGGAGTACCTTGAAGGGAATGAGAGCTACCCGGATACAGTAGAGAAAATAAAAAAACTTTCAAGAAATTATGCGAAGAGACAGCTGACCTGGTTCAGAAGGGATGATAGAGTAAACTGGATAGATGTTGAGGACTATGATAGCATGAATGCCATTGTTGATCATTTGGAGAGAGATATCAGGAAAAAGATCTATTAAAGGGGGATTTTTAGATGAAACAAGGAGTAAATCTACAGGACCAGTTCCTTAACACTGCAAGAAGGGAAGGGGTATTGATTACGGTCTTTCTTGTTAATGGATATCAGATAAAGGGCTATGTCAAAGGATTTGACAGCTATACACTTGTACTGGACGCAGACGATAAACAGCAGTTGGTATATAAGCATGCCATATCAACCATAATTCCAAGCAGTGTAATCGATTTCGATTACTAGATAGCTAATCCATTGATTATTTCGAAAAGCATCAATCCAGTCTCTGGTGACAGAGACTATTCTTTTGCAAAATTTGAAAACTAAGGAGAAAATATGAACGAGTTAACGGTAAATTATTTATGTAAACAATATAAGCTTAATAGTGATGTTGTAGAATATGTAAGCAGGATGGAAGAGCTTGTTGAGGAAAGATTCAAAAATCTTGATGAAATCAGAGAGTATAACCAATACAAGGTGATAGGTGCCATGCAGGATAACAGGCTTGGATCCACAGATTTCCACTGGACTACAGGCTACGGCTATGGAGATATCGGAAGAGAGAAGGTCGAATCAATATTCGCTGACATTTTCAAGGCGGAGGCCGCATTGGTAAGGCCTGCAATCGCTTCTGGGACCCATGCCCTAAATCTTGCTCTTTCAGGTATATTGAGGCCTGGGGATCAGCTCTTGTACATTACAGGCGCCCCATATGACACCCTTCAGAAGGTAATTGGAATAAAGGGGAATGCAGAGGGAAGCCTTCTTGATTATGGAGTGCTATATAATGATGTCCCACTGAAAAACAACAGTATTGACCTGGAGGGAGCATTGGATACAATCAACGAAAAAACGAGAATCGTTGCCATTCAACGTTCCACTGGCTATAGCGATAGAAGAGCCATCACCATTGATGAAATAGAAGAGGTTATTATGAGAATAAAGGAAACACATCCTCATGTTCTTGTAATGGTGGACAATTGCTACGGTGAATTTCTTGACACCAGGGAGCCCATTGAGGTGGGAGCGGATATTATTGCTGGGTCTTTAATAAAGAATCCTGGAGGAGGAATAGCCCTTTCAGGAGGCTATGTGGCCGGTAAAGAAGAACTGATCAGCATGGTTTCAAACAGGCTAACTGCTCCCGGTCTTGGAAAGGATACAGGATTGACCTTTGGTACAAGCAGAACAACCCTTCAGGGCCTTTTTCTGGCTCCTCATGTGGTATCTGAAGCTGTCAAGGGAGCCCTGCTTGTGGCCATGACCTACAAGACCCTTGGTTTCAAGATAGTACCTGAGCTGGATGACAAGAGAAGCGACATCATTCAAGGGGTTGAGCTTCTTACAGAAGAAAGGGTCAGTGAGTTCTGTAAGGGAATCCAGGCGGCCTCCACAGTTGACTCCTATGTAGTTCCAGAGGCCTGGGACATGCCAGGCTATGCCGATAGGATAATAATGGCTGCCGGGGGCTTTATTGAGGGCTCATCCATAGAGCTGAGTGCAGACGGACCCATGAGAGAACCCTATTATGCATATTATCAGGGAGGACTTACCTATGACCATTGCAAGCTAGGAGTTATGAAGTCCCTTGATAACCTTTACAGAAAGAACTTGGTAAGTTTAAGATAATAATAGGAAAAAGTCATTGGCTAATGCAGCCAATGA
>JANKMX010000024.1 GCA_024649995.1 Gudongella sp.
TTAAGGGCCTCTGCCACCTGGTAGGATGCAACCAGGGCTGGCGTGAAGGACGGATTCCCCAGCTCCTTCTCAACGCCCTTGGCATCCGGGTCGGAATAAATGGTTGACAGGGTGTCATCACCTGGCATAACCACTGAAACCTGGCCGTACCAGCCTCCAATTGCTCCATGCACCAGGGGTATCTCAAGCTCCCTGCAAGCATCCTGAAGGAGAAGTCTTGTCCTTGCATTGTCCACTCCATCAAGGACCAAGTCAGCCCCCTTGACTAGGTCAAGGCTGTTTTCAGTGGTAATTCTATCATGAATCGCCACAATCTCCACCTGGGAATTTATCCTTTCCAGCTCCCTTTTGGCCTCCAGGGCCTTTTGTTTTCCAAGGTTGTGTTCATTGGAGAAGCGCTGCCTGTTAAGGTTGCTCTCTTCAAACACGTCCCCGTCAATTAGTATAATTTTACCTATACCCAGCCTTACGGTCAGCTCCGCCAGGTAGCCACCAAGGCCACCCGCTCCAATTACTGCAACGGTCTTCCCGGCAAGGAGGTCCTGGTCTTTCTGGGAAATCAAGGATTTGTTTCTATCGTATCTATGTTCAAGGTTCAAGCTAGGTCCTCCTTTACTTGTCACCGTGGATATCCTCCACAAGATACTCCAGGCCTCCCATTTCCTTTAGGAATTCCTCAGATGGCACTCCAGTTTCATAATCCCATCCCAGCTCCTCAAAGAAGTTCCTGCCCAGAAGCTGATTGTCAATTTCAATCCCTTCCAGGGGACCCGCCTCCAATGGTGGTTTCCCCACAGCCCTTTGTGTAATCTCCATATCCTTTGGCGTGATGCCCTCCCTTAGGTTAAATGCGTGTCTCATGGCATATATCCTAAGTCCAGCCTTGAAGCTTTCCTCCTGTCCGAAGGGGAAGCCTCCTATGGCCTCCACATAGCTGTCAACGATTCCCTCAGGTGGTGTTCCGAATCTTGAGAACATGCATATTCCTGCAACGTTCATTACCTCTCTCTTTGAAGTAAGGTCAACATCCTGGTCACCGGTTCCTGTGTAGTCGTATTTTGGTCTTGTTTCCTTTCCACCCATCTGGATGTTTCCAAGTCCACCCTTAACGTGTCTGCCCGGTGTTGGGTCAAACTGATAGGTTCTTGCAAGTCCAGGGGCAAATCTTGGGTCGTGCATTGGCAGCTCGATTCCGGATGCGGTCTGCAGATACTCATGTCCCTTTCTGTAATGGTCTGCAGCATAGGCTGAGCCATTGGCAAGTATCTCTCCGCAGCCCTCACCGTCTGCAATCTTCTGGGTAAGGGCAACAATGGCCTCGCCGTTACCCCACTTAAGGTCTATTCCATCAAGGTCTTCCAGGGACAATACGCCTTGGTCATAGCACTCCATGGCCCAGGCTACTGTCATTCCAGTTGAGATGGTGTCTATCCCGTATCTGTTGCAGATATCATTTACCTTTATCAGAGCATCTGCCTCATCACAAAGGAGGGTTGAACCGAAGGCCGAGGCTGTTTCGTATTCCGGTCTGTCGGTAGTTCCAACGGGCCATCTGCCATCATTCACCTCATACTCGGCTCCACAGCCCAAAGGACAGCTTGAGCAGGCGTACTTCTTGGTCTTGTAACTGTCCATGGTCTCGGCTCCAAGGGCTTTTGCTGACTCCTCACCGTAGTCAATTATACCTACACCCTTCCAGTTCTTGACTGGACTGTCTCCACTTAGGGCGGCAGCAGGAGTTCCCCCTCCTGTCCCCATGTCACTGAACCTCTTTGTCCCCTTGTTTTCCTTCATTGTCTTAAGGACCAGCTTGTTTATCTCCTTAAGCCTCTCCGGATCTGACACAGGAACATTTCCTGTTCCCCTGACCAGGATGGCCTTAAGGTTCTTTGAACCCATAACTGCTCCTCCACCCCCTCTTCCAGGGGCTCGGTGCCCATCGTTAATTGGGCATGCAAGAAGGGACTGCCTTTCTCCGGAGGGGCCGATTGCAACAATCTTTGCAGCAGGCTCTTCATGGTCTTCCTTAAGTTTATCCCAAACCTCTTTTGTATCCATTCCCCATAGCTGCTTTGCATCCCTGATTTCAACCTCTCCATCCCTGATCCATAAGTATACTGGCTCTTCTGCCTTTCCATGGATAAATAGGGCATCAAAGCCCGCCTTCTTAAGCTCAGGGCCGAAGAAGCCTCCTGAGTTGGAGTCGTTCCAGCCTCCGGTTACTGGGGACTTGTGTACCATTGTAAACCTTCCACCATACATTGCGCCAGTTCCGTTGGTGATCCCTGTGATAAATCCAAGGATATTCTCCTCACCCAGGGGATCCGCGCCTGCGGGCATCCTGTCGTACAGAATCCTTGCTCCGAACCCGTATCCTCCTATGTAGTCCTTGACAAACTGGTCATCAAAGCTCTCAGTGGTAATTTCCTTTTTGCTTAAATCCACAAATAAAAAATTTCCATTGTATCCATTCATTTTAATCACTCTCCATAATGATATTATACAAAATTTGACCCTTTGATGCAATTTTCTGGAAGTTTTAAGAAAGTGGAAGTTGGAAAGAGAAATGGACAATGAACATTGAACAATTGTTAAGGTTGAACTATGGGGTCAGAGATCTCTCCGCAAGGTCGAGATGACAGTAGAGTTCACATTTCAAAATTAATTCGTCAAGTTTTGGGCATCAGATCCTTCAGCAAGCTTCAGGATGACATAACAGTTTTCAAAGCCCTAATGGTACTTTGCAAAGCAGTTCATATGAAAGAACGACTTTAAAATCCAGCGAGGATTTCGGAGTGCTTTGATTCCTCCAAGCGCAGCGGCATAGGAATCAATGGAGAAAACGAGCTGATGATTTTAATCGGACTTGAATCGAGAACTGTGTGCAAATACCTGAGGGCGATATACAGTAAGACTCTCTCGTGTCCCAATATACATCGAGCGGTGCATCATACTTTCCGAGGATAAACCAGAGATCTCTCCGCAAGGTCCAGAAGACAATTCATTCGTAAGCTTTAGGGTCTAAGATCCTTCAGCAAGCTTCAGGATGACATAACAGTTTTCAAAGCCCGAATGGTACTTTGCAAAGCAGTTCATATGAAAGAACGACTTTAAAATCCAGCGAGGATTTCGGAGTGCTTTGATTCCTCCAAGCGAAGCGGCATAGGAATCAATGGAGAAAACGAGCTGATGATTTTAATCGGACTTGAATCGAGAACTGTGTGCAAATACCTGAGGGCGATATACAGTAAGACTCTCTCGTCTCCCTTAAATGCATCCAGCGGTGCATTATACTTTCCGAGCGAAATCAAAAAGAAAAACCCAGGTTTCCCCAGGCTTGTACTAATCGTTTGCTTTCATTGACTCAACCATCTCAATGTTCCTTATCTTCCTGCTCATGAATATGTTTACAACCAAGGAGAATACCAGGGTGATGACTGCTGAAAGCACATAGCTCAACCATCTGATGTCCCGGCCGAACATGGAATCCGGGTCCTCGATTGTCTTAATGATGAACTCATGCATATAGGTCCCAAGGAACAAACCCACAATTATTCCAATAAGGGTAAGGATCGCAATCTCCCTGAATATGTGGGAGGTGACCTCCTCGTTGTGGAAGCCCAGAACCTTCAAGGTTGCAAGCTCCTTTTTCCTTTCATTGATATTGATGTTGGTCAGGTTGTAGAGGACTATAAATGCCAGCAATCCTGATGCAACAATTATAACAAGAACAATGTAGTCTATGCTCCTTATTAGGTTGTCGAAGCTCTTCCTGGTCTGGCTCACCAGCTCAGCGTTGAGAACCGCTTCCTCCAACAGCAGGCTCTCCACTAGGCTGTCCTCTTCCTCTTCAGAGATGTCACCTGTCCTTATAAGGGCGCTGTTAAGGGGCGAAGCTCCAAAGACGGACTCATACTGGGCTGAATCAACATACATATAGTTGCCCAGATAGTTTTCAGTTATATTTGTGACCTTAAGCTCTCCGCGATTTTCATCTGCATCCTCATAGACTATTGTATCTCCCATGGATATTCCCAGTTCCTCGGACAGCTTCTCCGTTATTATCACGTATTCTGTTCCAGCTTCAATCACTTCCCCGGTTTGTCTATTCTGTGTAAGGATGAATTCTGAAAGCTGCCTTGAGTCGTGAAATACCACGGCATTTGCATCCAAAAGATCATTTCCATACCTTACTGCTCCCTTGTCAGAATATATTCCGCCATATGATTCCACATTCTCCAAATCATTGATCAGCTTATCCAGGGACTTTCCTTCAAGCTCCTCTTCATCAAGCTCCAATCTGATTTGATACCTGAAGATATTGTCAAATTGGGTGCCGGCAAAGTCACGAATTGAATCCCTCATGCCAAATCCAATCATCAACAAGGCTGTACAACCTGATATTCCAACAACCGTCATATAGAAGTGCTTCTTGTATCTGAATATGTTTCTTGCAGTGGACTTCATGTTAAAGCTCATTTTACGCCATATGGGTCCGAACCTTTCCAACAGTATCCTCTTGCCGGCCTTTGGTGCCCTCGGAAGCATAAGGGTTGCGGGCTTCTCACCAAGAGCCTCATTCGCTGCATAGACAGTGACTGCAACTGTACTCAAAACTGCGATTCCAGATGCAATAAAGGCTATCCTGGCGTTGTATTCAGATACAAATGGTGGCAGGTGAAACATGACCCCATATGCATTCCAGATGACCCTTGGCAGCAATCTAAATCCCACCAGCTGACCTGCGGCACTTCCAAGGATGCTGGCGAGTCCACAGTAGACCACGTATTTCCCTATTATTGAGATCTTCCTGAAGCCCAGAGCCTTCAGTATCCCAATCTGTGTTCGTTCCTCCTCCACCATTCTGGTCATGGTTGTCAGTGAAACCAGTGCAGCTACAAGATAGAAGAATATTGGAAAGAACTTTGCTATGGCGGCAACCTTTTCTGCATTCAGTTGAAAGTTTGCAAAGCTCATATTTGATTCCCTATCCAAAACATACCACTCGGGCATCTCCAGGTCGGCAATGTCCCTTTCTGCATCCATAAGCTCTGCAAGGGCCTCCGCAAGTTCCTCCTCTGCCTTGTTCTTCTCCGAAAAGTACTCCTCTTCTCCATCCTTAAGCTCCACCAGGCCATCATTGTATTCCTTCCAGCCATCAGCCAGTTCAATCTCTGCATCGGCGATCTCTCTTTCAGCGTCTGCAAGCTCTTCCCTCAGTGTCACCTTTGCATCCTCTATTTCAACAAGGCCCTCCTCATATTCCTTCCAGCCATCCTCAAGCTCAATCAGGCCGTCGTTGTACTCCATCCAGCCATCATCCAGCTCTATTCTGGCATCGGCAAGCTCCTTTTCCCCATCTCTTATTTCCTTCTCGCCATCCTCTATTTCGGCCTTTGCATCATCCAGCTCTTTTCTGGCATCGGCGAGCTCCTCTTCACCCTTCTCGATCTCCTCCTGTGCATCCCTTAGCAGGTCCCGACCATCATAGTATTCCTCCCAGCCTTCATCAAGCTGCATTCTGGCATATTCCAATTCCCTTTCCCCTGAAAGGATCTGGTTCCAGCCTCCAATGAGCTCCTCCGGGTTTGGAAGCAGGGCCATCTGGGCTTCAATCCCCTGAAGCTCCTGCTCCAGAGAATCCAGCTCCTGCTCCATTCCTGCGATTTGTGCATCCAAGCCTTGTATTTCCAGCTTGACAGCATCGATTTCTGCCTGGGTACTTTCAGGATTCTCAATAAGTGCTTGAAGCTGTAGCTCCAAGAGCTCCTTACCTTCAGTTGCCTCTATCAGTTTATTTTCAATTAGCAAAATGCCGTTTTCCAGCTGCTCAGTTCCTTCCTCAAGCCCCTTCCTTGCACCATCGATTGCAGCTCTAAGGACAGCCTGTCCCTCAGGCGTACCCACTAGCTCCTCAGGTGTATAGCCCTCTATTCCAAAGCTTGCTGCAGTCTGGGATACTCCGGCAAGGAGCTGGTCCTTGCCCTCCTGCAGGTCTGCCACTCCGGCTGCATACTCATCCTCTCCAGCCTGAAGCTCCCGTCTTCCCCGCTCAAGCTCACGTTCACCCCTTGCAAGCTCCCTTTTTCCATCCTGGATCTTTTCAATGCCCTTCCGGTATTCCTCTTCTCCATCCAGGTATTCCTTTAGCCCATCCTCGAATTCCCTTTTTCCGTCCAGGAATTCCAAATATCCTTCATAATATTCCTTTTCTCCATCCTGAAGCTCAACATGGGCATCGGCAAGCTCCTGCTCACCATCCTGAAGCTCTATAAGGGCATCCGCCAATTCCTCTTCTCCATCTGCAATTTCCTTTTCAGCATCCGCAGCCTCATCTCTTAGGGTGATCCTGGCATCGGCAAGCTCCTGTTCACCGTCCTGAAGCTCTATAAGGGCATCAGCAAGCTCCTTTCTTCCATCCAATATCTCCTGCCATGCATCTCCAAGCTCCTGGTCTGCCTCCTCCTTCCCATCGTAGTATTCCTCCCAGCCATCCGCAAGCTCCTCCTGTGCCTCAGTCAGTATTTCATCAAATCTCACCTCAGACCTTTCCTCAGATATGCTCTCAAGCCTGTTCACCAAACGCTTGATCTTTACATCATACTCATTGGAGAAGGGGTCCATTGCAATGGCACCCTCTGCAGTGATGTATAGGTCCGTCCAATTTTCCAATGCATAGCTTGACTGGTCTGAATAGATAATTGCCCCCAGCCTTCCACTTCCAACATTGGTGACCTCACGCTCCGTTGAGAAATGAAAGGTGTTCCCCACAAGTCCCACTACTTCATAGGTAAGGACCCTATAATAATCCTCTATATCATCATAATCCTCGTTTTCGGAAGAGATGGCTATTCTGGAACCCAAAGGGATATCCGCCAGATAGGTACCACTTCTTTCAGCCAATACTTCATTGGCCTTTTGGGGCATCCTTCCCTCAAGAAGCTCAAGTCTGTTTATATTTGCCTCTCCCTCCAGCAGGGGCAATCCATAGATTCGGGTGACAAGGGTCCCATTATTGGAGGTATCCACGATCATATCCATGACATAGGCAGGCATGACTTCATTGACCTCCTCCAGCTGCAAAACTGTTTGAAGGTCATCCTCCGTGATACCCATGGTACCTTTTATGAATATGTCAGCCATATTATTCCTATCATAGTATTCATCAACGGAGTTGTGCATGTCTGGTGTGGTTACAAGGAGTCCCGACAGGAATCCAACTCCCAGGGCTACAATCCCGAATATGGCTGCAAAACGTCCAAAGCTCTGGATGAACTCTCTGGACACAATCTTTCCGTAGGCGTCTTTCACTACCATTCAATCCTTTCAATCGGCAAGGGGGAAGGGTTTGTGCTCATTTCTGATACCTGCCCGTTCTTAAGATGTATGACCCTGTCAGCCATCTGGGATATTGCCTGGTTATGTGTTATCAGGATAACAGTCTTTCCGAATTGTCTGCAGCTGTCCTGAAGAAGCTTGAGTATATTCTTCCCTGTTTCATAGTCAAGGGCACCTGTGGGCTCATCGCATAGCAATATCTTTGGATTTTTTGCAAGTGCTCTGGCGATGGAAACCCTTTGCTGCTCACCACCTGAGAGCTGGGCGGGGAAATTATCCATACGTTCACTTAAGCCAACCTGTGAAAGCACCCTTGCAGGGTCCAGGGGATCCTTGCATATCTGGGAAGCAAGCTCAACATTCTCAAGTGCAGTCAGGTTCTGAACCAGGTTGTAGAACTGGAACACAAAGCCCACATCATATCTCCTGTAGTCAGTGAGCTGGCGTTCATCAAGGCTGCTCACAACAAGACCATCAAGGATTATGGTCCCTCCATCACAGGAATCCATCCCACCCAGAATGTTAAGGACCGTGGTCTTGCCGGCACCTGAGGGACCTACGATCACACAGAACTCTCCCTTGTTTATGGTGAAGCTTATATTATTGGCAGCTTCTATCTTGTGATTTCCCATATAATAATATTTGGATACATTTTCAAGAACTACAAAATCCTTCATCAATTACCCCTCTCAATCTCCATAAGCCCCGCTGCCTTGTCTATTATCCTGATCAGATGAAGGGCCTCCTCCTCTCCAATTCCCTCTATAAAGAGATCCAGATTTTCATTTACTGCATCCTTTTTCCTTTCAAGATGTTCACTGCCCTTGTCCGTTATCATAACATCAACTCTCCGCCTGTCCCTTTCGTTGGACCTTGTCACCACAAAGCCCTTCTTTCTAAGAGCTGAGAGTGTGGCTGTTGTCCTTGGCCTTGACATGTGTAGCGTTTCACTTATCTCTGATGGGCTTGTTTCACCTTCATCCCTTGTTGCTAGATAATACAGGACATAAAGCTCACCCTGCAGAAATTCAACAAGCTGTGAGAAGGCCTCCATATAGTAGACCTTGCCAAGTGCTTCTATCAGCTGGTTCTTCAGTTTATACTCTTCCATCCCTATCCCCCCATAGTTAATGCTATTAATTGTTAATACTATTAATTATATCACTGCAGGACCCTATTCATGTTAAATATTATGTATTCTTAACAAAAAAAATCCACACCAAGACCTTATAATGTATAATTAACTTATACATTCCGAGGAGGTGCCGTCTTGAAGCTAAATAACAAACGTACTTTTTTCATAGGTCTAGCCTTTATGTCCATCGCATCATTTTGGCAGCTTTACGATAACATAATCCCCCTGATTCTCCAGAATACCTTTGGTGTGGGAGAAACCTTAACGGGAACCATCATGGCCTTGGACAACCTTTTGGCCCTATTCCTGCTACCCTTTTTCGGTGCCCTGTCAGACAGGGTCGACACCCGGTTTGGGAAGAGGACCCCTTTTATTGTTCTGGGTACAATAGGGTCTGTATCATTTATGCTCCTTATCCCTATTTCAGATAGGCTTGGAAGCTTTCCCCTGTTTTTCGTATCCCTTGGGGCGGTCCTTCTGGCTATGAGCACCTACAGGTCTCCTGCCGTTGCTCTTATGCCTGATTTGACTCCAAAGCCCCTAAGAAGCAAGGCCAACTCGATAATCAACCTTATGGGAGCCGTTGGAGCGATTTTTGCCCTTGGGGTCATATCACTTCTTGTCCCCGATGAGCCCAATCCAAGCTATTTCAGCGTTTTTCTTGTTATAGCACTCTTGATGGTCCTTTCCGTTGCAGTCCTAGTCAAGACAATCAAGGAGAAGAGACTCTCTGAAGAAATGAAGGAATTCAACCATTCACAGGATCTTGAGGATGAGGAGACAAATGGAAATGGCGGAGACATGCCTCCAGATGTGAAAAGGAGTCTTTATTTCATTCTTGCTTCCATCTTCCTGTGGTTTACAGCATACAATGCAGTCACCACGGCATTTTCCAGATATGCTGGGCGTGTTTGGGGACTTCAGGGAGGAAGCTTTGCAAATGCCCTACTGGTTGCTACTGGAGCTGCAATACTCAGCTATATCCCAATCGGCATAATAGCCAGCAGATTAGGTAGGAAGAAGACAATCATAGCAGGGATTCTGCTTATGAGCACCTCCTATTTCCTGGGCTTTCTGTTTGTGGAGTACTCTCCTGCGATAAATGCCGTGTTTGCGATTACGGGGATTGGCTGGGCAGCCATAAGCGTAAACTCCTACCCCATGGTTGTGGAGATGAGCAAAAGCGCAGATGTTGGAAAATATACAGGTCTTTACTACACATTTTCAATGTCGGCCCAAATCTTCACTCCCATACTTTCAGGCTTTTTCCTGGAAAATGTGGGCTACAGAACGCTTTTTCCCTATTCGGTCTTCTTCTCCCTGGCATCCCTGACCACCATGCTCATGGTCAGGCATGGTGATTCCAAGCCACCAAAGAAGGGAAGCACGCTGGACCATTTTGATGTTGACGATTAAAGGAGGTTTCCATGTTTATAGCACTCATAGGAGGTTTGCTTGCCCTCTACCTTTATGCCATCAAGCCAAATCCTCCCGGCAAGAAAAACATAGGACCCTTTCTTGGACGCTACTACGCCCATAGGGGATTGTTCGACAACGGATCAGAGGCACCGGAAAACTCCATAAATGCGATCTCACAGGCAGTAGAGATGGGCTACGGAGTTGAATTTGACGTAAGGCTGACCAGGGACAATGTCCCTGTGGTGATTCATGACAATAGTCTCAGGAGATCTGCAGGAGTTGACAAGCTGGTGTCTGAGCTTATTTTCAGTGAGCTTGAGGAATTAAAGCTGTTTGATTCAAATGTCCCAGTTCCTACCCTCAATGAGGTTTTATCCACAATTGATGGAAGGGTTCCAATCATTGTGGAAATAAAGCAGGATGGAGGCGGCGATACCACAATTTGTGACGTGGTCGCCCCAATACTGGATAGCTACAAGGGCGATTACATGGTCGAGTCCTTTAATCCCGTCCTTATGATCTGGTACAAAAAAAATAGACCCTCTGCAATAAGGGGTCAGCTGTCCACAAATCACCTTAAGGAGGGTAAGAAGGGTTTTCTTCTTAACCTATCCCTTCAGTATCTTCTGTTAAATTTTATGGTGAAGCCGGATTTCATAGCCTACAATCATCTTTACGGAAACAACCTGTCTCTTATGATAAACAGGAGGCTCTTTGGGATAACCACCGCTGCATATACGCTGAAATCCCAAAAGGACCTGGACATTAACAGGGCTCGCTTTGATATCCTGATATTTGACAGCTTCACTCCAAAATAGCACACCCCATAATAGGAAAAGGATTTCTCCTCTGAGAAATCCTTCTTTTCTATTCCTTTTCTATTAGACCAAGCTTTTCAAATACAACCTTGTATCCGTCAGCCCCATAGTTCAACGACCTGTTGATACGGCTGATTGTAGCGGTTGAAGCTCCTGTTTCCTCTTCAATCTCATTATAGGTCTTGTTGGCCTTCAAGAGTTTTGCAACTTCAAGTCTCTGTGCAATTGCCTGAACTTCCTTTATTGTACAGATATCTTCGAAAAAGCGGTAACATTCGTCCATGTTCTCCAGCTGCAATACAGCCTCAAACAAACTGTCTGCCTGCTTACTCTTGATCTTAGAGTTATAGACCATTTTATCCTCTCCTATCTTTGATTTAATATACTTATATATTACTGTATAAAAGTGAACTTGTAAACAAAAAGCTGGGATTTTCACCCAGCTAATTTTTCATCTAGAATAATCCTACTATCTCACCTGAAGGGAGAATGTCTATGTTATCCGCTGAAGGAACCTTTGGAAGTCCTGGCATAGTCATTATGTCTCCGGTCAAGGCAACAAGGAAGCCTGCTCCCTTTGATACCTTGATGTCTCTTACGGTGATCTTGAATCCTTTTGGTCTACCCAATAGAGTTGGGTCATCTGACATTGAGTACTGAGTCTTCGCCATACAGATTGGCATCTTGTCAAAGCCCATCTTCTCGATATTTGCTATCTGCTTTTGACATCCCTTGGTGAAGTCTACGCCGTCTGCTCCGTAGATTTCCTTGGCAATGGTCTCAATCTTCTCCATGATTGGTGCGTTTACGTCGTAAAGTGGCTTGAAGTTTGCTTCGCCCTTCTCAACAACCTCAACTACCTTCTTGGCAAGCTCAGCTCCACCTTCTCCACCTTTTGCCCATACCTCTGATAGAACGGCCGTTGCACCAAGCTCCTCACACTTGTTCAGTACAAAGTCAAGCTCTGCCTGAGTGTCGGTTGGGAAGTTGTTGACTGCAACAACAGCCGGTACACCGAACTTCTTAACGTTCTCGATATGCTTCTCAAGGTTTTCAAAGCCCTTGGCAAGCTGGTCAAGGTTTTCTGTTCCAAGCTCGTCCTTCTTGGCTCCTCCGTGGTGCTTAAGAGCTCTTACGGTTGCCACGATAACTGCTGCATCCGGCTTAAGGTCACCGAATCTGGCCTTGATGTCAAAGAACTTCTCAGCACCTAGGTCAGCACCGAAGCCTGCCTCTGTAACCGTGTAGTCAGCAAGCTTAAGAGCAAGCTTGGTAGCAAGCATTGAGTTACAGCCGTGGGCTATGTTGGCAAATGGTCCACCGTGGATCAATGCTGGTGTGTTCTCAAGAGTCTGTACCAGGTTAGGAGCTATGGCATCCTTCATAAGAAGTGCCACCGCACCCTGTGCGTTCAGATCCTTTGCATGTACTGGGCTACCGTCGAACTTATAGGCTACAATTACATCTCCAACTCTTTTCTTAAGGTCCTCAAGGTCTTCTGCAAGACAGAATATTGCCATTATCTCTGATGCAACGGAGATATCAAAGCCGTCTTCCCTTGGCATTCCGTTTGGCTTTCCGCCAAGTCCAACAACTACATTTCTAAGTGCTCTGTCGTTCATGTCCAAAACTCTCTTCCAGACAATTCTTCTTGGGTCGATTCCAAGCTTGTTTCCCTGGTGTATGTGGTTGTCAAGCAGTGCTGAAATCAGGTTGTTTGCAGTTGTTATTGCGTGGAAGTCACCTGTAAAGTGAAGGTTGATGTCCTCCATAGGTACTACCTGTGCGTATCCTCCACCTGCTGCTCCACCCTTGACTCCAAAGCTTGGTCCCAAGGAAGGCTCTCTTAGTGTTGTTATTGCCTTTTTGCCTATCTTGTTAAGTCCCATTGAAAGTCCTATGTTTGTTGTGGTCTTTCCTTCTCCAGCTGGAGTTGGGTTGATTGCAGTAACCAGAATCAGCTTTCCGTTTGGCTTGTCCTTCATGCTCTTGAATACATCCAAAGAAACCTTGGCCTTGTATTTACCATAATTTACTATGTCGTCTTCTCCAATGCCTAAGTTTGCAGCTACGTCCTTTATTGGGATCATATTTGCCGCCTGTGCTATCTGAACATCTGTTTTCAAAAAAATTCCCCCTCTTATTGTAGTATGTCCAACTCTTGTATTTATACCCAAAAAGGCATAAAATTATAGCTGGAATGTTGGTAATTTGGAATGGAAAAAGCTCATACTGCTTATATTATAGCAGATATGAGCCGAATTTGAAATATTTTTAATTGTTAAATAATTTACTAATTACTTGAAGAGTCCTATGTCCCTTCTGTATCCCATGTCCTTGAAGGATATTCCCTCAATAGCCTGATAGATTTTCTCCCGGGCGCTAGCCATGTCACCTGTACAGGTAACTGAAAGGACCCTGCCTCCATTGGATACAAAATTATTCCCTTCCCTTTTGGTTCCATTGTGGAATACAATTATATCCTCATCCGGATATGGCAGGCCGTAAATCCTGTGTCCCTTCTTATAGTATCCCGGATATCCTCCCGATGTCAAGACAACTGTCATGCAGGCCTCCTCCCTCCAGGTCATGTGGTCTTCCTTCAGGTCTCCCACGATTGCGTGAAGGAAAATATCCAACAGGTCTGATTTCAGCCTTGGAAGCACAACCTCTGTTTCAGGGTCTCCGAACCTTACGTTGAATTCAAGCACCTTCGGACCTTCCTCACCTATCATGAAGCCTATGAAAAGAATACCCGTAAAGCTGTGCCCATCCTCATCAAGGCCCTTTTCAACCCTGTCAAGGACCTCCCTTCTTACCTTGCTGTTGAACTCCTCATCGAACAGGGGGCTTGGGGAGTAGCAGCCCACACCTCCAGTGTTGGGGCCCTTGTCATCCTCAAATATCTGCTTGTAGTCCTTTGCGCTTTCCATGGGGAAAAGCCTGTTGTGGGACACAAAGCATAGAAGGGAAGCCTCTGTACCTTCCAGAAATTCCTCAATTACTACCCTTTGTCCCTCATCGCCGAAGATTCTGTCCACCAGGACCTCTCTCAATGACTGTTCAGCCATTTCCTCGTTCTCGCAGATCACCACGCCCTTGCCAAGGCACAGACCGTCAGCCTTTATGACAAGTGGGTATGAAAACTCCTTAAGTCCTGCCAATGCTTTGTTGTAGTCCGTAAAGGTTTTGTACCTTGCTGTGGGTATATTGTGCCTTATCATAAATTCCTTTGCAAAATCCTTGCTTCCCTCAAGCCTTGAACTGAAGGCATCCGGACCAAATACGCTTATTCCTTCCTCCTCAAACATGTCTGTTATTCCAAGTACCAAGGGCTCCTCCGGGCCAACCACCACAAGATCTATTTCGTTGGTCTTTGAAAACACAAGTAGCCTTTCCAGATCATTGGGCTGGATTGCAACGTTTGAAGCCACAAGTAAGGTCCCACCATTTCCTGGAGCACAGTAAAGCTCCTTTATTTCATTGGATTGAGCCAGCTTCCAGCAAAGGGCGTGCTCCCTTCCTCCACTTCCTATTACCAATACCTTCATCTAATCCCTCCTAATGTCTGAAATGCCTTATCCCGGTAAAGACCATGGTCATATTGTTCAGATCCGCTTCCTTTATAACCTCAGCATCCCTTACTGAGCCTCCTGGCTGAATTACCGATGATATCCCCGCCTGGGCCAAGGCCTCAATGGAATCCTTAAAGGGAAAGAAGCCATCTGAAGCCAGGGCTGCTCCCCTTGTCTTGTCTCCAGCCCTCTCTATGGCCTTCTGGACAGCCCAGAACCTGTTGACTTCACCTAGACCTATTCCCAGAGTTGCCCCGTCCTTGGCTATTACCACACCATTTGATGCTATGTGCTTGGCTATCTTCCAGGCGAATACCATATCGTCAAGCTCGTCCTCCTCAGGGAACCTCTTGGTGGCTATCTCCATGTCATCCTGGAGCAGAAGCCTGTTTCTGTCCTGAAGAAGCATTCCACCCTCCACCTGCTTTGCCATGGGCTTAGTGTAGCTTGATTCTGACAGCTCGGGTATCTGCAGCAGCCTTACGTTTTTCTTTTCCATCAATATGTCAAGAGCCTCCACAGAGAAGGAAGGGGCTATGATTATTTCAAGGAAAATCTTTGAAAGTCTTTCTGCCAGGTCCTTTGTGACCTCCCTGTTAAGGGCCACAATACCTCCAAAAATTGACTCCGTATCTGATTCATATGCCTTTTCAAAGGCCTCAACGATTGTTTCCCCAACTCCTGCACCACAGGGGTTCCCATGCTTGACAGCGATGGCTGCTGGCTCTTCGAATTCCTTGACAATTGAAATTGCTCCATTTCCATCGTTTATGTTGTTGTAGGACAGCTCCTTGCCGTGGAGCTGTTTTGCTCCTGCAATGGTTCCCTCAGTCTGGCTGTAGTCCGTGTAGAAGGCAGCCTTCTGATGTGGGTTCTCACCGTATCTTAGCTGGTCCTTCTTCCTGTAGGCAAGGGTAAGGTAGTCTGGAAAAGCCTCCTGACACAGCTCATTGAAATACTGGGCTATGAGTGCGTCGTAGTAGGCCGTGTAGTTAAAGACCTTTCTTGCAAGCTCAAGTCTGGTTTCAGGTCTAGTGTCCCCATTCTGCCTCAGCTCAAGAAGTACCTGATTGTAGTCAGCCGGATCTATCACAACCGTGACATCCTGAAAATTCTTTGCAGCTGCCCTTATCATGGAAGGACCACCTATGTCGATGTTCTCGATTGCCTCTTCCATTCCAACACCCTTTTTGGTCACTGTCTCCTCAAAGGGATAAAGGTTGTTTACAACCATATGGATGGGGAATATGCCCATTTCCTCAATGACCCTTCTGTGTTCCTCCTTGTCACGTCTAAATAGTATACCCCCATGTATTCTGGGATTGAGGGTCTTGACCCTACCATCCAGAATTTCGGGGAATTTTGTTATTTCATCTATCTCCCTGGCCTCAATTCCATTCTCCAAAAGAAGCCTGTAGGTTCCTCCCGTTGATATTATCTCCCAATCCATCTGGACCAGCTTTTCGGCAAATTCAACTATTCCACTCTTATCATAGACGCTAATCAATGCTCGCTTCATGATTACCTCCAATGTTTTCATTTCCAAGCTCAAGGCACATTTCCCCAACGGCCTTAACAAGAATCCTGTGCTCCAGCTTGAGCACCCTTTTCTGAAGTGACTCCACCGTATCATCCTCCAGAACAGAAACCGTCTCCTGCAAAAGAATCGGGCCGGTATCTGTCCCCTCATCAACCAGGTGGACAGTTGCGCCTGTCTGCTTGACCCCCGATTCCAGGACAGCCCTGTGAACCCTTTCTCCGTGGAAGCCCTTCCCGCAGAAGGCTGGTATAAGGGATGGATGGATGTTTATTATCCTGTCCCTGTATTCATCTATGAAAAGAGGCGTCAGGACCCTAAGGTAGCCTGCCAGGACAACCAGCTGGACCTTCTCTTCCCTTAGAAGCCTTATTAGCTCCCTGTCGTAGTCCTCACCCCTGTAGTCTCTGGGGCTTACAAACTGGCCTCTGATTCCCATATCAGCGGCTCTCTCAAGGGCATATGCATCATCCCTGTTTGAGATTACAAGAACCACCCTGCCATGTATTTCACCCTCCATGCAGGCATCCATAAGGGCCTGGAGGTTGGTGCCCCCTCCTGAAACCAGAACCCCTATCCTTACTTCTTCCATAGGTCTACTCCCTTTTCTCCTTCAACTACCTCTCCAAGCACGTAGAAATCCTCGTTCCTCTCCACAAAATGGTGGGCAATTCTTTCAGCCTCAGCAGCTGATGCCACCAGGACCATTCCAACCCCCATGTTGAAGGTTCCATACATTTCCTCCTCTTCAATATTCCCCCATTCCTGGAGAAGCTTGAATATCCTTGGAGTCCTTATTACACCTGGATCAACCTTTGCCCTTGTTCCCTCAGGAAGCATCCTTGGAATGTTCTCGTAGAATCCTCCTCCTGTAATGTGGCTAAGTCCCTTTATTTCAAACTCACTGATCAGAGGAAGAACCTGTTCACTGTATATTCTGGTGGGAACCAGCAGCTCCTCCCCGATGGTCTTTCCAAGCTCCTCAATATGTGTATCCACAGAGTGGCCCATCCTATCAAAAACAATTTTCCTGACCAGGGAAAAGCCGTTGCTGTGAAGTCCACTTGATGGAAGCCCCAAGATAACATCACCAGGGCGAATAGTCTCTCCGGTTATTATCCTGCTCTTGTCAACTGCTCCCACAACAAAGCCAGCCACATCGTACTCGCCTTCCTGATAGAAGCCAGGCATCTCTGCCGTCTCCCCACCAACAAGGGCACAGCCCGCCTTGATGCAGCCGTTGGCAACACCCTCAACGATGCTTGCCATCTTTTCGGGAAGAAGCTTCCCGGTTGCGATGTAGTCCAGGAAAAACAAGGGCTTTGCTCCCTGGCACAGGATGTCGTTGGCGCACATTGCAACACAATCCTCTCCAATGGTGTCGTGTCTGTCCATCATAAATGCCAGCTTCAGCTTGGTGCCGACCCCATCAGTTCCGGAGACCAGAACAGGCTCCTTCATTTCACTAATATCCAATTGAAACAGTCCTGAAAATCCACCAAGATGTGAAAGCACTCCCGGTATATGAGTTTTTTCTATAAATCCCTTTATCATCTGGACCTCTTTATAGCCAGCTTCCTTGTCAACTCCAGAATCCTTATACGTCAAAGACATGAAAAGTCCCTCCTAAAATTTCTATTCCACCTTGTCAACAGGGTAGTTTCCTGTAAAGCACCCTCTACAGAAGCCATTTTCCTCCCCTGCTGCCTTGATCAGTCCCTCCAGGGAAATGAAATACAATGAGTCAGCACCGATTTCCTCCCTGATTTCCTCTATGTTCATATAGCTTGCAATAAGGTTCTCCTCTGACGGAGTGTCAACACCAAGGTGACAGCTGTGGGTTACTGGAGGGGATGAAATCCTTACGTGGACCTCCCTTGCTCCCGCATCCTTGAGCATTTTCACCGTTCTCTTGATGGTGGTACCCCTTACAATTGAATCATCCACAAGGACAAGGCTCTTGCCCTTTATGTTTTCCCTAAGTGCATTTAGCTTTATCCTTACACCCTGCTCCCTAATCTCCTGAGTGGGCTCAATGAAGGTCCTTCCCACGTACCTGTTTTTAATTATTCCCTCAGTGTATGGGACTCCAGATGCTTCAGCATATCCGATTGCCGCAACTATCCCCGAATCCGGTGCACCTATGACTATGTCAGCCTCCGTTGGAAATTCCCTATACAGCTGCTTGCCGGCTTCAGACCTTGAAATATATACGCTCTTGTCATCGATTATGCTGTCGGGTCTTGCAAGGTATACCAGCTCGAAGATGCAAAGGCTTCTCTTTTCAGCATTTCTGTGGATTGTGGTAAGGCCGTCCTTATCGATCATGACTATCTCTCCTGGCTCCACATCCCTTACAAGGTCTGCCCCGATTGTATCAAAGGCAACGGTCTCCGAGGCTATGATATAGTCGTTTCCGATCTTGCCTATTGACAGTGGCTTCAGTCCGTGAGGATCCCTTGCGGCAACAAGCCTGTCATTGGTCATGGCAACCAGTCCATAGGACCCCTTTACATCCTTCAGGGCATCTATGATGGCCTGATTGAAATCATCCTTATGGTATTTTGCAATAAGTGTTGCAATCACCTCTGTATCCAGGTCTGTCTGGAAGATTGCACCTGCATCCTCCATATCATCCCTCACCTTCCTGAAGTTAACTATACTTCCGTCAAGGCAGATTCCAAGCGCTCCCCTTCTGTAGCCAACCACAAGGGGCTGTGCATTGGCCTTGTTCTTGGCCTCAAAATGGGCTGCATATCTTACGTGTCCAATTGCGATGTTTCCCCTTAGTCTATCTATTATCTCATTGTTGAACACCTCGTTAACAAGCCCAAGCTCCTTTACGTAGTCCACAAATCCGTTGTTGTTCACAGCTATCCCTGAGCTTATCTGCCCTCTGTGCTGGATCGCATACAGTCCGTAATAGACATATGGAGACACATGTTCATTTGTATTGCTAAAAACCCCAACTACTCCACTCATCAATTAACCTCCCGTTATCCGTTAAGCTGCTGGTCGGCAGCTATGGTATCCTGAGCCATCTTCACCTTGTAGGCCTTGAACCTTTCTCTCAGTTCAGGGTACTTCACTGATAGTATCTGAACCGCCAGGAGTCCACCATTTTGTCCACCATCTATAGCAACTGTTGCTACAGGGACACCTTTAGGCATCTGTACCACTGAAAGAAGTGAATCAAGTCCATCCATGGTTGAGGATTTTGCCGGTATTCCAACCACAGGTAGAGGAGACAGCCCGGCAAGAACACCGGCTAGGTGTGCAGCCTTGCCTGCGATTGCAACTATTACCTCTGTTCCATTCTCTTCGGCCTTTTCCGCAAAGTCCTTTGCAACATAGGGTGTCCTGTGGGCTGAAATAACCCTCAATTCATGCTCAACACCAAAATCCTCAAGAACCTCTATAACCTTTTCGCCAATTGGCTTATCTGAAATACTTCCCATTATTACGCTTACCTTCATAGCCTTAATCCCCCTTAAATATATTTTTAATATCCTTAAGCAAATTATACCCAAATAAAACACTAAAGCCCAGACGGGTAGGTTGCAAGAAACCTACCCGTCTGGGCTTTTCTCCCTTCGGTGTGATGCCTCTGTGGCATCTGTACCGCTTGGACCAGCTGAGAATATCTCACGGAACCCTAGGTACACTTTCTCATAGACAATGATTTACGGTCATTGGTAGAAACGTCCTCACCCTATCAGAGGACATATATGAGTTTAATCCTTTAGCATTATCTGTTCAAGCTTAAGTGGTTCGATGTACTCATCACCCATAAAGGCTCTCATATTTCCACCTGATATCTCATCTATCAGTGCAATATGGTTGTCCTCCCCAACTCTGCCGAACTCAAATTTTATGTCATAGAGCTCAAGGTTCTTCTTGGCCAGCTCTTCCTTTACTACGGCGCCTATTTCCTTGGTAATGTCCACAAGAACCCTGTATTCGTCCTTGGTCATGATCCCAAGCATTTCCAGTGCCTCGTCAGTTATAAGCGGGTCGTTTCTGTCATCATCCTTCAGTGTGACCTCCACATAGGAATCAAGCTCCATTCCCTCATCTGCGTACATTCCATATCTTCTCAGGAAGCTTCCTACGGCCCTGTATCTGCAGATGACCTCAACGCCCTTTCCAAATAGGCTTGCAGGAAGTACTGTCATGGTGTTGTTGTCTATGTCTGAATCCACAAAATGTGTAGGTATTCCCTTCTCATTAATTTTCTTGAAGAAGAATGTGGTAAGTCTAAGTCCAGCCCTGCCAGCTCCCTCTATGCTTAGTCCAACTGTATTTGCTCCAGGATCGAATACCCCGTTTTCACCTGTCACATCATCCTTGAACTTCAAAAGGTAATTTCCATCCTCCAGCCTGTATACGTCCTTCGTCTTTCCCTTGTAAACAAATTCCATGTTTTATCCCCCCTACATAACTGTGAACTTCAATACGAACAGTAGTGCCAGGACCCACATTACCTTTGATACTTCCTTGGTACGTCCTGTCAAAAGCTTAAGCACTACGTATGAAACCATTCCGAATACTATTCCGTCTGCAATGCTGTATGCAAAGGGCATCATGACGATTGTCAAAAATGCCGGTATGGCTTCTGTGAAATCTATGAAATTTATCTTTGTGATAGGAGTCATCATAAAGAGTCCTACTATGACAAGGGCAGGTGCTGTGGCGGCTGCCGGTATCATTGTGAACAATGGTGCAAAGAAAAGTGCTATTGCAAACATTCCTGCGGTTGCAAGTGATGTAAGGCCGGTTCTTCCTCCTTCAGCCACTCCTGCTGCACTCTCTACATACGTTGTTACGGTGCTTGTTCCAAGACATGCTCCAACAATTGTACCTACGGCATCTGCCATAAGAGCCTTTCCAACTCTTGGGAGTCTGCCGTTTTCATCAAGCATTCCCGCCTTTGAGGATACTCCTGCCAGTGTTCCCACCGTGTCGAAAATATCCACGAACAGGAAGGTGAATACCACAACCAACATCTCCATTGAGAATATCTCATCGAATCCTACAAACTTAAATGCCACATCTGCCACTGAAGGCGGAAGGCTTACAATGCTAAATCCCTCTGGAATAATTGTAACTCCCATAGGGATCCCTATTATTGTGGTTGCTATGATTCCCATCAGTATGGCTCCATTTACCTTTCTCGACAAAAGGTATCCCGTAATGATTATTCCTATGATTGCAACTGCTGCAGGGCCTGAAGTCAACTCTCCAAGTGCGACTATGGTTCCGTTGCCTGTAACTACGATTCCCGCACCGCTAAGTCCGATAAATGCGATGAAAAGACCAATTCCAACTGATACTGCATGCTTTAGGTTTAGAGGTATTGAATCGAATATTGCCTCCCTTGCCTTCAATACTGATAATAGTATAAAGATCAGACCTTCAATCAAAACTGCCGTCAATGCAAACTCCCATGATTTGCCCATGGGTCCAAGTACGATTGTGAATGCGAAGAATGCATTCAGACCCATTCCTGATGCAAGAGCAAATGGATACTTAGCATAAAGTGCCATTATAAGTGTTGCCACTATTGCCGATACAGTTGTAGCGGTGAATACTCCTCCTGCATCCATTCCCGTGGCTGATAGCATTCCTGGGTTAACTGCCAGGATGTATGCCATTGTCATGAATGTTGTAATACCCGCTAGAATTTCTGTCTTTACATTAGTGTTGTTCTCCTTGAGCATAAAAAACTTTTCCAACGAAAGTTCCTCCTTAAATTTTTTTCGTGGAAAAAAATATAGCCCAGGTGGGTAGGTCTAGCGAAACCTACCCGCCTGGGCTTTTATCCCTTCGGTGTGACACATTATGTATCTGTACCGCTCGGACCTGCTGGGAAAAATCCCACGGAACCCTAGGTACACTTTCGCTCATAGTAAAGTGATTATCGGTCACTAACTAGAAACATCCCAACCGTATTATGGGACCTATATGAGCCATATTTAATTCACACTTTGAGTTTAACAGTTTGTTCACCCTGTGTCAACCCGATAATTTAAAACATATTCCCCATTTAAACGCCTTCATTTAGCCGTTTATAACTGTAGTTCAAAAGAGTTTCCTGTCTTTCCAAGGGCTTGATAAATTGGAGGTATTTTTTATTTATTCCAATCTGAAGGTTGAATATCTATGGTTGTCTGTGTAGATAAAATCCAGGCCCAGCTTCTCTGAAATTACTTCAAAGGTCCTTGGTGTGTAAAAGGATATGTGACTTTGATCCCTGATATAGAACCAGTCTAGGAAGCTTTCCCTGTCCTGGGGGTGAAAGAGGGTCATGATGGCAAGTATTCCCTTATCCTTGAGAATCTCCCTGAATAGCCTGAAGTACTTCAAGGGCTCATCCAGGTGCTCAACCACTTCGGTGGATGTTATCAGATCATAGCTCTTATGATTATATACCTTTTCAGTAGCGTAGAACTTATCATAAATATCCATGGAGATACCATAATCCCTTTCCATCAGCACTGAAAGCACAGGCTCCGGACCACTTCCAAAATCAAGTCCCACTTCAGCCTCTTCTGCAAAGGGAACGACGCTGGCCTCCGCAAAATCCTTCAGATACCTTACATACTTCTCATCATGTATGGAGTTGTTGTGAGTCTCGTAAATTTCTAATTCCTCATCCGGTCCCACATGGATGGAGGCATCCTTCCATATGAAGCTGCAGCCCCTGCACTGATGAAAGATCATTCCGAACTTCTCGTGATGAAACTCCTCAGTTTCGCTGCCACAAATCTTACATGCTATTGTCATCTTTCCTCCCTGTTTCCCTATTTTGTCTTTTTTATCCTTCTCATGGCTATTGTCTTAAGTTGAGGCTTGTCAAACATCATGTCCATCTGTCCTGCAGTGTAGGCTAGCTTGATGGTGTGGACGTCAATGGATTTTGAGGCAAGACCACTTATTTCCTGCCATGATTCTTCCATAAGGTCAACCTCTTCCTCCTTTACGCTCAGCTCCTCCACCGTGAGAAGATGTGATATTATGCAGGTTGTCATTATATCAAGGGCATAGGAGTAGTCTTCAAAGAAATCCTTGAGCACCACCAAGGCGTGAAGTCCTGTTATACAGTGGAGCACAACAATGCTGTCAGTGTCCCTATAGGCTGGAATCAGCAGGTCCAAAAGGGCCCTTACCTTATCCTGGGGTTCACCTTCAACCAAAAATCCAAGCTTGTTGTACATTGGATTTGAATAGAGGGTCTTAAGCTTCATTCCCATTGTATTCTCTTCCTCAAGCAGCCTTCCTATGTTGGGATTGTTCAAGAGATTCTCCATCTCATGGATGATCCTTTCCCCCTCTATGGAAACCTCAAAGGCTCCGGCTCCCTTATAGGCTGTTATATAGTATGCAATTGCCCTTCTCAGCTCATGGATGTAGTCCTCATCCTCCTCCATACCCTCCACGGCATATGCAGTCCTTATTAGTGTATGGAAAATCCCTGATGACATTCCAAACTTGAGCTTGTCCAAAATCTTGAAGGTATATTCCCTCCAATTTTCAAGGGTCATCTCCTCCTTAACAAGTGCCAGGCATGCCTCATAGCCATCTCTGTTCTCTACGCATTTCCATATGTCATCGGACTTTTGAAAACCCTTCTTCACAGGATTGATGGAGGCTCTCTGAATATATTTTTTGGTGAATTCCTCAGCACCCTCCAAATCCCCAGTCAGCTTGAAATATGCCAGCTGACCCATGGGCAGATGATTGACTAGATTTCCCTGATATGGAGAATATTCCTCCCCGTGACGATTTACTAATTCAGCAATACTCATATGGCTCCTCCTTACACCTTATCGTAAATATTAATATTACTCTCCTCCTATATTTTATCAGATTAAAGTCTTTTAGTAAACTTTGGCTAATTTCATATTATTTAAGAGGCTTTTGATATATTTGTAAATAAAGCTTGCTTTATGCACCAGCATGTGTTAATCTTAAGTAGAACTTGAATTAAGAGTAATAGCAACACAATAGATATTTCCTGCGGCAGTGCCTTGAGGTACACCTGTAACGAAATTTTATTAGTTAGTTATTTACGATGATTCAACAAAAAAATTTCGGAGGTGCTTTATGCAAGGTACAGTAAAATGGTTTAACGCAGAAAAAGGATTTGGATTTATCACAGGACAAGACGGAAAAGATGTTTTCGCACACTTTTCACAAATCCAAAAAGATGGATTCAAAACACTTGAAGAAGGACAAGAAGTAGAGTTTGACGTAGTAGAAGGTCAAAAAGGACTTCAAGCAGAGAATATCGTAACTCTTTAATAAACGATAATCAATCCCTGAGCCAACGGCTCAGGGATTTCTTTTTTTTGTATCAGTATTTAATTGCTTCCATTTCCTCGATATTGTAGGGTGTCTCCTGGTAAACACAGTAATTGAGCCAATTGGAGAAGAGGAGCTGGGAATGGCTCTTCCACTTTACCTCTATCTCCCCTTGTGGGTCGTCCTTGAGGAAATAATTCACCGGCAGCTGAGCCTCGCCCTTGGCAAGGTCTCTCTCATACTCCTTTTTAAGTGTTTCCCTGTCATATTCCCCATGGCCCTGTACAAAGATCTGCCTCCTGTCCGCCATTGAGGAGATGTGAACCCCGGCTTCCTGTGATAGGGCCAGGATTCTCATTCCAGGAACCCTTTCAAATTCCTCCAATTCAATCTGGGTAAATCTTGAGTGAGGAGCGTAGAAGCTATCATCAAAGCCTCTCATTAATCTTCCTCCCACAGGAGTTACCTCATGCTTGAAAACTCCAAAGAGTTTCTTGTCCATCCTATGCCGTCTCAGTCCAAAATGATGGTAGAGGGCTGCCTGGGCACCCCAGCAGATATGCATTGTGCTGAATACATTGGTCTTGGAATACTCCATCAGCTGGACCAGCTCCTCCCAGTAATCCACTTCCTCATAGGGTAGGTTCTCAACAGGGGCACCGGTTATTATCATTCCATCGAATTTTCTGTCCCTAATATCCTCAAAGGTCAAATAGAAGTTATCCAGGTGGTCCTGTCTTGTATTCCTTGATTCATGGGTCTTCATGTGCACAAGGTGAATGTTTATCTGAAGGGGAGTATTTGCCAGCATCCTTATAAGCTGGGTCTCCGTCTCTATTTTTGTTGGCATAAGATTTACGATGCAAACCTCAAGAGGTCTTATATCCTGTCCGTAGGCTCTTGCATCCTCCATCACAAATATCTTTTCATTCTTCAGTATATCAAAAGCCGGAAGAGTTCCCGGTATTACAACTGGCATATGTCTTCCTCCTCCCTCTACAGGCCTTTTGTTGCCTGGGTGATTGCCCTGTCAAAGTCTGCCTTGATATCCTCTATTCCTTCAATTCCAACCGATACCCTTATGAGGTCAGGACTTACACCTGCTGCTATCTGCTGGTCTTCTGTAAGCTGTCTATGGGTTGTGCTTGCAGGGTGGAGTATGCTTGTTCTAAGGTCTCCCAGATGCACCACAAGGGCTGTAAGGTCCAGGTGCTTTACAAGGTCCTTGCCTGCCTGGGCTCCTCCCTTTATGCCAAAGGTCAGGATTCCACTGCCCCCCTTAAGGTATTTCCTGGCCTTTCCGTAGGTCTTGTGACTTTCAAGATAGGGGTAGCTCACCCACTCAACTCCAGGGTGTCCCTGAAGGAATTTTGCCAAGGCCAATGCATTTTCGCAGTGTCTTTCCATTCTCAGATGAAGGGTCTCAAGTCCCAGGTGGAAAAGGAATGCACTGAAGGGGCTCAGGGTCATTCCAAAGTCTCTTAGGAGCTGAACCCTTGCCTTGGTAATATATGCCGCTGCTCCAAAATCCTTTGCATAGCTTATTCCATGGTAGCTTGGATCCGGCTCCACCAGCTCGGGGAACTTGCCATTGTCCCAGTTGAAGCTTCCTCCGTCTATTACAATCCCACCTACGCTTGTGGCGTGTCCATCAGTGTATTTTGTTGCTGAGTGAATGACAATGTCCGCCCCATGCTCAAATGGTCTGCAAAGTACAGGTGTTGCCAGGGTATTGTCAACAAGGAAGGGAACGTCAAGGGCTTTGGCTACCCTGCTGAATTTCTCGAAATCTAGGATGTTCAGACCTGGATTTCCTATTGTCTCCCCAAACACCGCCTTTGTGTTGGCCCTGCCTTCAGCCAGTATTGATTCTTCAGTAGCATCCGGGTTGACAAAGGTCACATCTAATCCTAGCTTTTTAAGCGTTACTCCCAGAAGATTATAGGTTCCTCCGTAGATTGTTGAGGCAGCGATTATATGGTCCCCCGCACTGCAGATATTAAGGATCGCAAGTGTTGTTGCAGCCTGTCCAGATGAGGCAGCCACCGCACCCACGCCCCCCTCAAGAAGGGCCATCTTGCTTTCAAACTCTGCAACAGTAGGGTTGCTGATCCTTGAGTACATATGCTCGGCACTCTTCAGGTCAAAGAGATCTGCCACATCATCAGAGTCATAGTATTGGTAGGTTGTGGACTGAACAATTGGCAGCACCCTTGGCTGTCCTGACTTGGGTTTGTAGGTCCCCTGTACGCATTGTGTTTCTGTTGAATATTTTTTCATGTCTTCCTCCTTCTAACTGTAACTTGCCAATAAAAAAAGAAAACCGCTTCAATAAGAAGCGGTAGGTACCTTTTCTTCTTATCTTCCAGTATTAACTGTTGGAATTGGCACCTTGCGCATTTGCGTAGGTTGCCGAAGTTTCACAGGGCCATTCCCTCCACTTCTCTTGATAAGCTACAATTATTAATTTTTAGTATTTCATACGATTCTATACCCTTTTACTTTCCGTGTCAAGGTTATTTTTATGTGTGTCTCATAACCCTCATTGCATTGAGTACTGCTATAAGAGCGACTCCAACATCAGCGAAAACCGCCTCCCACATGGTTGCAATGCCAAAGGCTCCCATGATTAGAACGATTCCCTTGACCCCAAGGGCAAGGAAGATATTCTGCCATACTATTCGCCTGGTCCAGGAGGCAATGTCAAGAGCCACAGGGAGCTTGGCAAGCTCATCCGTCATGAGGACCATGTCAGCAGCCTCAATTGCGGCATCAGACCCAAGGGCTCCCATTGCAACCCCTATGTCCGCCCTGGCCAGTACCGGAGCATCATTAATGCCATCTCCAACAAAAATCAGCTTCCTCTTCTTCTTTAGTCCTGCCGTCAGCTCCTCTATGACAGCCACCTTATCCTGTGGCAGTAGCTCTGAATACACCTTGTCTATGCCAAGCTCCTGGGCAACCTGCTGGGCCACCTGGTCCCTGTCTCCGGTTAGCATTACCACATTCTCAACTCCACGTTCCCTCAGATTGTGGATAGCTAGCCTCGAGTTTTCCTTTATCCTGTCGGCAATTAGAATATAGCCCTGATATGTGCTATCCACTGCCATATGGATAATCGTCCTGCCATTATCCTCGAATTTTGTTTCAATGCCCTTTTCCTTGAACAGTGGAGAATTTCCAAGAAGCAGCTCCTTGCCTTCTACATGTGCAAGTACACCAAGTCCTGCAAGCTCCCTGTAGTCATCCAGCCGACTTCCATCCAGCTCCAGCTTGTTTGCCTTCAGTATGGATTGGGCAATCGGGTGTGATGAGTGGCTCTCTCCAAGAGCTGCCAGGTTCAAAAGCTCATCCCTTGTAAGCTCACCGGCCGAAACCACATCCACCACCTGAAACTCACCCTCAGTAAGGGTTCCAGTCTTGTCAAACACCACGGTTGATACGGAATTCAAGGCTTCAAGGTAGTTTCCACCCTTTACAAGTATGCCATGCCTTGAAGCTCCCCCAATTCCTCCGAAAAATCCCAGAGGAATTGATATTACAAGGGCACATGGACAGGATACCACCAGGAATATCAGTGCTCTGTAAATCCAGTCGGAAAACAGGGCACCGTCAATGACAAGTGGTGGGATTACAGCAAGACCCAATGCAAAGAAGACTACAGCAGGTGTGTAGTACCTTGCAAACTTGGTGATGAAGTTCTCAGTGGGTGCCTTCTTTGATGCTGCATTCTCAACAAGGTCAAGTATCCTTGAAACGGTTGATTCATTGTATACCTTTTCTACCTTAACCTTCAAGAGTCCCTGTCTGTTTATGAATCCACTGAGCACAGTATCTCCCTCAACAACGTCCCTTGGAATGGACTCCCCTGTTAGAGCTGCCGTATCCATTGAAGAGGATCCCTCCACCACAACCCCGTCAAGTGGTACCCTTTCTCCAGGACGGACCACTATAAGGTCATCCTTACTGACCTTTTTCGGGTCTACCTTGATTATGTTCTCACCATCCACCAGATTTGCATAGTCCGGTCTTATGTCCATCAGTTCAGCTATTGATTTTCTTGATCTGTTTACGGCATAATCCTGGAAAAACTCTCCAACCTGATAGAATAGCATGACGGCTACGCCCTCGGGATATTCATTTATGGCAAATGCTCCCATGGTAGCTATTGTCATCAGGAAGTTTTCATCAAAAACCTGACCTCTTGTAAGATTCCTGAAGGCCCTGAGGATTACCTCCCCGCCGATTAGGAAATATGCCCCAAGATACAGAAGTAATCTGGACATGCCCTCAAGTGGCAGAAGCAATGCAGCCACAAAAAGAGCTGAGCCAATAAGCACACCTCTCATATCCTTTGATCCATGGTGATTATGGTCATGGCCTTTTCCTTCAGCCATCACCTTGTCTTGTCCGTGGTCATGATCCCTATCCCTTTCCAAGACCTTTACATGGGGCTCGAAGAAAAGGACGATTTTTTTGACCTGAGCTCCCATCTCCTCTGAATCTCCTCCATGCTCCACCTTAAGTGTCTTGTTTATGAAATTAAGGGAGGCATCTGAAACCTCCGGCAGCTGCCTTATTCTGGCTTCTATCCTAGAAGCACAGTTAGCTCAGTCCATGCCCTCCAGGTAAAACTCAATTATGTTCATATCCATGCCTCCATCTATTTGTGTCCCACATGGACCAGACCCTGATCCAATATATTCATTACATGCTCATCATCCAGGGAATAGAAAACAATCTTTCCCTCCCGTCTGTACTTTACCAATCCAGCCTGCTTAAGCACCCTAAGCTGGTGGGAAATTGCAGACTGATTCATCTCCAAAAGAACCGCTATGTCACACACACACATTTCCGACTGGAAAAGGGCGTGAAGAATCCGTATTCTGGTCCTGTCTCCAACAACCTTGAAAAAATCCGCAGAGCCGTCCAAAAGCCTTTCGTGGGGCATCTCTTTCCTGACCCTTTCGACGGTTTCCTCATGAATTACCGTACAGTCGCATACTGCCATATTCTTATCTGTGCTCATAACTTAACTCCTTTCATATGAATATCTGTTCATATGTTCAAGTATATTCTACTACCTTTCCAGCTGAAATGCAATACCATTTCACACAAAAAACCGCCTCCATTGGAGACGGTTTTTTGCGGTTCTTTTATATTACTCTGCTGTTTCTTCCATGGGCATCTCAAGTGCCGGCTCTGGCATTTCAACATAAACCTCGATCATTCTAAGCTGCTCATTCCACTTTATGTCATAGCCGTGGTTGTCAAGCTCCCTGATGTGCATAAGCTCATCTGAAGGCTCCATCTGGATTCCAAATATCTCAACGGCATCCTTTACGCTCATGTATGATAGTCCTTCCTGGGTAAGGGTTATATCAACCTCACCCTCAATAACCTCGGTTTCAGTTATAATCATATACATATCCTGGTCAACATCTATCATGGCTGCAAGGTTTCCGCCCTCTTGAGGCAGACCCATGCTTCCGATGAGAATATTTGTAAGATCCTCCTGAGTGTAAACCTTTACTGACTCAGGCAGCTCCATGGAATATTCTTCTATTCTCTCCGTAGTGGAAACCATCTCAACAAGGATTTCTCCCATTGGAGTTGTCACATAAAGTTCAGCCTCTTCATCGTAAGCTTCATCGGTTATTGTAGTGACCTGATTGTAATAGCTTCCCTTTATTGCTTCCCTTGCTGTTTCCAGCATAGGTGCAAAAACTTCCTCATACATTTCAAGTGCTTCCTGGATTTCCTCTTCAGTCAGCTCCATTTCCATTTCCTGTCCTGAAAGCTCCATCAGCTGGGCTGAATTCTCCAGTGAAAACAGCATATATGCATCGAATAGGTCTATCAACTGATCAGAATCAATATTCAGTGTATAGGTGTTGCCTTCCTTTGTCATGTCGAACTCAAAGTCAAGTTCCATTTCCTCCACGAACTCAAGGATGTCAATCAGATACTGCTTGTTAACCTCAGGAACACCTTCTCCACCCTTAAGCATAACATATTCCTCTTCAATCTGGACCATATCACCCATTTCCATCTTATCTGCAAGGAACTTTACTATTTCAGTGTTCAGATATATGTCTGAACCCACTGTCATCATATGGATGGCTGGGATCTGAAGCTCAGGATCCTCTGTTGTGATTGTCATTTCCATTGATGCGGACATGTCTTCCATGTTGCCAATTGACTTGATGTTTACATCAAACACCATGGGCTCCTCTTCAGGAACTGTGATGGTTATCTTCATGTCAGATTCGCCTTCCATTGCTGACCATTCCTCATACATGGCCTTCAGGTCTTCCCAGTATTCCCCTGCTGGAGTTGCTGGTGCAGCTGATGCGATTGTTGTTGAAAACATTGCCAAAACAAGAACCAATGCCAATAATACTCTCTTCATATAGATCTCTCCTTTTCTTGTGTATCCTTTATGACCTATTCCACTTTATTGGTGGAACATATCACCATTCTACATTCGTTTTTATTTTAACATATTTTTTTGTAATATTGTGACAAAATTTGATATTTGTGTAATTTTAACCGTTTTGTAACCAAATGTCTTCAATGTACAATGCACAATTCACAGATCACAGATCACAGATCCTAGTTCACAATTCACAGATCACAGTTCACAATGAAATGACAAAGGATTTAACCAGGACATGGGGTTAGTTTTTAGTAGTTAGTGGAAAGTTGAAAGCGGAATGTGTAAAGATTCATGTAATATCTAAGATCTAAGAAGTGAGAAGTAATAAAGATAGGTAAATTATTAGGGTCCAAGATCCTTCGTTTCACTCAGGAAGACAAACATACTGTCACTCTGAGCATGAATAAGAGTCCTGGACCCTAATATTGGTACGAGTTCAGGACATAGGTAACAAAAAACTTCAAGACATAGGTAACACTTTCTAATAAAATTACAGGTGAAAACTTGAGTAAGGGAGTGTTCATCTGATGCCTTGGAGGGAGAGAAGTGTTATGGATCAACGAGAAGAATTTGTCCTGAGAGCATTAAGTGAAGAAATATCATTTACCCAACTCTGCGATGAATACGGAATAAGCAGAAAGACAGGGTACAAGTGGAAGGAACGGTTTTTGAATCAAGGAAAGCCTGGGCTTTTCGATCAGAGCAAGAAGCCTCGTTCATCTCCCAATGAGCTGAGTGAAGATGTGGTAATAAAAATAATACAAATACGACATCAACACCCATCGTGGGGAGCAAAGAAAATAGCAAAAATCATTGAAAACACAGGAGGTACTGGTGAATCCCCATCCATAAGTAGCGTCTACAGGATATTGGATAAAGGAAACCTTCTAAA
>JANKMX010000025.1 GCA_024649995.1 Gudongella sp.
GAGCATTCGTATAAGGGAAGAGGACATGATCCACAGAGAAAACCATGGTGGTGTAAGATACTGCAATGGCTGCGGCCAGACCTTGGATCCAAGCTTTACCTACTGCCCAAACTGTGGTGAAAAACAGCATTGATATATTGTGAAGTTATTGCTTTATTGATACAATGTGATAAGAAATAAATTCTGGGAGTGATAAAATGGAAAGAAGAGAAAGAATCGAAAGCATACTTAAGGATTATGTTGGTACTGTAACCCATACAGGTACGGAGCTTGAGAGGAATAACCAGCTGTTCTTCGAAAAATGGTTTGGAGCGCAGGAATATCTTGGAAAGAATCCAGATAATTACGGATTTCATGCCATTGAAGGAGACCATCTTGAAAGAAAGGTCCCCTGGTGTCTGTTGAAGGGTGAAGGAAGCGACACGATAATTCTGATTCACCATACAGATATTGTGGATACTGATGCTTACGGTGTGTACAGCGACCTTGCATATAAGCCGGATGAAATCACGCAGCTTTTCAAGGATGGAAAGGTTGAACTTTCGGAAGAGGTGAAGAAAGATCTGGATAGCGGAGACTGGCTGTTTGGGAGAGGCGTAGCAGATATGAAGGGAGGCGCTTCAATCCATTTGGCATTGGTCGAGGAGTATATGAAGGATGAAGACTTCAAGGGAAACATTATTCTAATTGGAGTGCCGGACGAGGAAAATCTCTCTGCTGGAATGAGGGGAGCAGTAACGCTGCTTAAGGACCTTAAGGCGAAACATAACCTGGACTATGTACTGCTTCTAAATGTTGAGCCTCATGACAGACATGATTCTGAAGTCCAAACACTGTATGATGGATCGGTTGGCAAGCTAATGCCGGTTTTATATGTTAGGGGTGCATTAACACATGTTGGCCATATTTTCCAGGGCTTGAACCCAATCAATCTACTATCAGAGATTGTCAGAAGAACAGAGGTAAATCCAAGTTTTCTTGAGAAGGTTGGAAATACTGTAACTCCACCTCCCACATGGTTGTATATGAAGGATGGCAAGAACGTTTATGATGTTAGTCTTCCAATGTCAGCTGCCGGTTATATGAGTGTTTTGACTCTTGCCAAACCGCCTAAGGAGATATTTGAAGTCTTAAGACAAATTTCAGAGGAGTCATTTGAAGCTGTGATTGGAGAGCTTAACAACAGCTACTCCAAATACCTTGAGCTAAAGGGTGATGACCAGAAAAGACTGCCCTGGAAAACAAACGTAAAGCTTTATGGTGAGCTTTACGAACAAGCTGTCAAGGATTCAGGTGATGAATTCCTAGATGCAATCCAGAAGCATATGGAGGAAACAAGGGAAGGAATCAACAATCAAAGCATAACATTAATAGACGGTGCCTACGGGATTATTGAAAAGACAATGGAATATGTCAATGATTTATCACCAATGGTTGTAATTGCACTAGCTCCACCATACTATCCAAATGTTAACAATCTTATGATTCCCGAAGGCAAGAAAAGGATAGATGAAGCCTTGGAAGAAATGAAGAAAATGGTGAAAGATAATTGGAGTCAGGAGTGCTTTGTCCAAAATTATTTCACTGGAATATCTGACCTATCATATGGAATGTTCGAGGCCGACAAGGAAAACATAGGCTATATTGAAGATAATATGCTAATGTGGAAGGACGTTTATTATATTCCCCTTGGCATAATCAAGGAACTTTCCATGCCTGTCCTAAATGTTGGACCATGGGGTAAGGATTATCACAAATATGTTGAAAGAGTTTACAAGGTTGATCTTTATGACAGGACACCCAAGATGGTGGATAAATTGATCAAGTCATTACTAGGCTAAAAGTCAGCCAGAGAGCCCTATGGGCTCTTTTTTTTGCCACGATAATCACATAAAGAAATATAAATCAAAAATAATTTAAAAAATATTTCAAAAAGGGGTTGACAAGTATCACATAATGAAATATAGTGTAGTTACAGAAGATAATTAATCACAAAATAGAATAAAACATTAAAACAGAAAACAGAAAACAGAAAACAAAAAACAAGGAGGAAGAAAAATGAAAAAGATTATGAGTATCATGTTGGCATTGATGTTGGCAATTAGCATCCCGGTATATGCAGAAGAAGGAACAATAGTTGATATAGCGGTAGGATCAGAGGACTTCAGCATACTTGTGGCAGCCCTTCAGGAAGCAGAGCTGGTAGGAGCACTACAGGGCGAGGGACCATTCACAGTATTCGCACCAACAAACGCAGCATTTGCAAAGCTGCTGGGTCAGCTTGGGATTGAAGCAGGAGACCTCTTGGCACACCCACAGCTATCAGAGGTACTCCTATACCATGTGGTATCAGGCAAGGTAATGAGCACAGACCTAAGTGATGGAATGATGGCACCGACACTTAAGGGAGACAACATAACAGTCGACCTTAGTGAGGGAGTTAAAATCAACAGCTCAAACGTAATTTCAGCAGACATTGAGGCAAGCAACGGAGTAATCCACGTAATAGACACAGTGCTAGTACCTTCAGACTTTGTTCTCTCAGCAGAGGAACCAGCAGAAGAGGCACCAGAAATGACAGCACTACCAGCTACAGGATCAAGTGACATGTCACAATTGACACTGTTTGGCGGAATCGGTATGATAGCAGTAGGAATGTTTATAGCATTCAGAAGAAAAATCACAGGATAGACTGGAGGACTTAGATGGGCAATTTTGGAAGCAGATTAAAAAAAGCCAGGAAAAAAACAGGCATAACACAGAAGGACTTGTCTTCAAGGCTTGGAATTGCTCAATCAACAATAGCCAATTATGAGAACAATACAAGATTCCCTGGGGAGACAATCCTCAGGGAAATCTCTGATTACCTTAACACAAGCATAGACTACCTTATGGGTATGGAGGAAACAGCTGACAAGCAGGTAAAGGCAACAGTTGAACTGACACAGGAGCACAGGGACCAGTTTATCAACAAGCTCATAGGGGGGAAGGGAGAAGAGGCAAAGGAGATTGCAAAGTCCCTCCATGTTGGAGGAATGAGGCTTACAGAAATCATAACCGACCTCTTCATCCCAACCCTCTACAGGCTGGGGACCATGTGGGAGAAGGAAGAGATAACAGTTGCCCAGGAGCACTACTCAACAGGCATAATAGCCTCCCTGACAGAATTTCTTTCAGAGGTTGAACCCACCCAAAGGGACAAAAAACATGTGGCCCTATTCATGACCCCGGGAGATGAGGAGCACACATTAAGTCTAAGGTTTGTCTCCCAGTTTTTCAAGGAGGCAGGCTGGAGGATCATCTTCCTTGGAAGGAGCATACCCCTGTGGGACCTGAAGGAGGTAATCAAAAAGGGTCAGGTAAACCTGGTTGTACTTTCGGTATTTTCGACAAGAGGTCTCAACAGTGCAGAATACTTAATAGAGGCACTGAAGAGCCAAGGAGGAAAAAGACAGCCAAGGGTACTGATTGGAGGACGCGGGATAGACTCACAGGAAACGGCAGAGAGGATAGGGGCGGACATTTATCTTGATCAGCTTGAAGGTCTGGCCCATAGGATGAGAGAGATTGAAGATATGATAAATTAGGACAGGCTCGTATTCTGAGCCTGTTGTTTCTTTTTTGATGATTTGTTATTATTTAAGAGAAGTTATATTTTCATATACCAGATGGATAGTTGTTTAGTCGTGTTAAATGATAAAATTTCACATGATGTTCACACAAATAGTTTAAAATGGGACCAGAGGTGGTATTGTGTACAGAATTCTTGTTGTTGATGATGAGGAGAAAATAAGGGAAGTCGTCAGGGAATATGGTGAGTTTAGCGGACACAAGGTGTATGAGGCCTGGGACGGAATCCAGGCTGTTAAAATGTGCAGGGAAAATGAATTCAGCATAATAATCATGGATATAATGATGCCCAGATTGGATGGGTTTTCAGCGGTTAAGGAAATAAGAAAGTATACCAACGCTCCTGTTCTAATGCTTTCTGCAAGAGGTGAAGAGTACGATAAGCTATTTGGATTTGAACTGGGTGTAGATGATTATGTGACCAAGCCTTTCTCCCCAAAGGAACTGATGGCAAGAATCAATGCAATTATAAGCCGTGACAAGGGAAGAGGAAACAAAAAGCAGCTTGATTTTAACGGACTTAATATAGATCTCGATGGAAGAAGTGTTTATGTAGATGGCAATAAGGTTGATATGACCCCCAAGGAGTACGACCTGCTGGTCTACATGGCCAAGAACAAGAACAGGGCATTAACCCGTGAACAGCTCCTGCGAGATATATGGGGGTACGATTTTTACGGTGATGACAGAACCATAGATACCCATATCAAGATGCTTAGGAGCAATCTGGGACCCTACAGAAATTATGTTGTTACAATGAGAGGCATCGGTTACAAGTTCGAAGCAGAAAACGAGTGATAGTATGAATAAACAATTAGGTACAAAGTCCCTCAACTTCAAATTATGGATATATTTTATGATTTTTGCCGCAATAATAATGGTTATATTGTGGCTTCTTCAGATTGTCTTTATAAATAGCTTCTACAAGACAATGAAAACAAACGAAATAAGGAAAATTGGGAATGAATTGGTTGAGCTTTACGGGACTGAGGAATTTCAGCAGGAGCTGCTGGACAAATCCTTTTCTGAAGGTATAGTGATACATATCCTGGACCAGAATGGAAGTGTGGTATACCCCTTGGATATAATGGACCTAGTCAGGAGACCAAGACTTCAGGGAGCCGCATTCACAGAGTTTCTTAATCAGCTATACACATCTGAGAGTGACTCCGTTGTATACACAAGTGGACATGATAGCTTGGATGTGGAGACGATAATCTATGGAGGGATTCTGGAGAATGGAGAAGGTCCAAATTATTTTTTGTTCATAAACACGATTCTTGAGCCGATAGACTCCACAGTAAATGTATTGAAGAATCAGTTGATTGTCATAACGATAATTGCCCTGGTACTTTCCATGGGACTATCACTTTTTCTCTCAAGGAGGCTTTCAGAACCCATTGCAAGCATTACAAAAAGCGCAAAGGGTTTGGGAGAGGGAAGATACGATGTAGAGTTTAGGAAGGGTGACTATCTGGAGATTGACAATCTTGCAGATACTCTGAGTCAGGCAACCAAGGAGCTCAAGAAAAGCGAGGAGCTGAGAAGGGACTTAATTGCAAACGTGACTCATGACCTGAAAACCCCCCTAACGGTAATCAAATCCTATGGTGAAATGATTAGGGATATTTCAGGTGAAAACCCTGAAAAAAGGGAATACCATATAAATACAATCATTCAGGAAACGGATAGGCTAGGTAGATTGGTGGATGATATGCTTGATTTGACCAAGATTCAGTCTGAACTGAGGGAGCTCAAGATGAAGGAGATGGGTCTCTTTGAAGAAACTGAAGAAGTGTTGGAGCGATTCAGTTATTTTAAGGAGCATGAAGGATTTGACATAACTGTACGATCAAATGGTGACACCAATATCCTGGGAGACAAGCTGAAGATTTCCCAAGCTGTGTACAATCTAATCAATAATGGAATAAACTATTCAATTGAGGACAAACGTCTAATTATTGATGTAGATGGGCATGAAAATCAGGTAAGGTTTTCAATAAGGGATTTTGGACCGGGAATAGGGGAGGATGAACTTGATTATATCTGGGACAGATACTATAGAGGTGGAAAAAGCCACACGAGAAACAAGACAGGCTCTGGGATTGGTCTTTCCTTGGTAAAATCAATTATTCTAGCTCACAAAGGTCAGGTAGGTGTGGAAAGTAGCCCAGGTGGGGGGAGCCTATTCTGGTTTACCCTACCAAGAAACCTGAAGGAATGACCAAGGAGTTCTTGTCTTTTGTGAGAAAATTATGTAAAATAAGATAATAGAATAGAAAAAGAAAGAAGGGATTTTGTGTCAGATTACAAGCCAACAAGAGAAGAAGCATATAAGCTGTTAACAAAATACGTTGAGAATGATAGCCAGATCAAGCATGCTTTGGCAGTGGAGGCCACGATGGTTCACTTTGCCCAGCTGTTTGAAGAAGATCCTGAAAAGTGGGGTGTAATAGGTCTTATTCATGACCTTGATTACGATAAATACCCAGAGGAGCATTGCAAGGTTACAGAGCAGATCCTTAAGGAGGAAAGCTGGCCAGAGGACTACATCAGAGGTGTATTGAGCCATGGCTGGAAGCTTTGCACGGATGTTGAGCCCAAGGAAAAAATGGAAAAGGTAATCTATACAATAGATGAGCTGACAGGTTTGGTGGCGGCAACTGCATTGATGAGACCCAGCAAATCAATAATGGACATGGAAGCCAAATCAGTTAAGAAGAAGTGGGGGCAGAAATCCTTTGCTGCAGGTGTGAACAGGGAAGTAATCGCAGAGGGGGCAGAGATGCTTGGAATGGACCTTAAGGATGTAATCCATGAGACCATCATGGGAATGCGAAAAGTAGCGGATGAAATCGGACTGAAGGGAAACGTTTAATCATATAAAACAGGAGGGGAACAGATGACAAAGTATTATGCTGAACCATTTAAGATTAAGATGGTAGAACCAATCAAGATTTTAACAAGAGAAGAGAGAATCGAAAAAATCAAGGAGGCAAATTACAACGTATTTGCTCTGGATTCAGATGACGTGTACATTGACCTTTTGACAGACAGTGGTACAGGTGCCATGAGTGCTGACCAGTGGGCGGGTATAATGGTTGGAGATGAGGCCTATTCAGGATCCAGAAGCTACAAGAATCTAATGGAATCAGCTAAGAATGTATTTGGATACAAATATTTTCAGCCTGTACATCAGGGAAGAGCTGCAGAGAAGGTTGTTATGCCGATTTTTCTTCATGAAGGTAAGGTTGCCATTTCAAACATGCATTTTGATACCACAAGAGCCCATGTGGAGCTTGCGGGAGCAAGGGCAATTGACTGTGTAATACCTGAAGCTTTGGATACTGTGAACTTCCATCCCTTCAAGGGTAACATGGATAATGTTAAGCTAAAGGAACTGATTGAGGAGAATGGTCCGGAAAACGTTGGCATGGTTATCATTACTGTAACCAACAACAGCGCCGGAGGTCAGCCCGTTTCAATGGCAAACATAAGAGAAACCGCTGAAATAGCAAAATCATACGGAATCCCGATTTGTATTGATGCTGCAAGATATGCTGAGAACTCATACTTTATAAAGATGAGGGAAGAGGGATATAGGGATAAGCCCATCAAGGAGATCGCCCAGGAAATGTTCAGCTATGCTGACGTGTTTACAATGAGCGCCAAGAAGGATGCAATCATTAATATGGGTGGACTAATTGGAGTTAAGGATGATCCTGAGCTGTATGAAATGGTGAAGGCAAGAACAATTCCTTATGAGGGCTTTATATCATACGGAGGACTTTCTGGCAGGGACATTGAAGCCATGGCAATAGGACTTCAGGAAGGAACAAACGTAGACTTCCTAAGATACAGAATTGGACAAATGGAATATCTGGCTGGGAAGCTGGATGAGGAAGGGATACCTTTCCAGTCACCAGTTGGAGGACATGCTGTCTTCCTGGATGCAAAGCAATTGCTCCCACATATACCATATTATGAGTTCCCAGGTCAGGCTCTGGCTATCGAGCTATACATCGAGGCGGGAATAAGAAGCTGTGACATAGGTTCATACATGATGGGCAACGACCCTGACACAGGTGAGCAGATTGAATCACAGTTTGAATTTACAAGACTTGCAGTGCCAAGAAGGGTATACACCCAGTCTCACCTTGACGTAATAGTTGAGGCACTTAAGGAAATCAAGGCTAGAAAGGATCAGGTAAAGGGCTATGAAATCACCTGGGAGCCAAAGGTTTTGAGACATTTCACTGCAAAGCTTAAGCCACTTTAAGAATATGAGGACAGGGGATGAGAGCTCTCCTGTCCTGTCTATGTTTAGGGGGAAAATTGATGAAAAAGGGTTTGGTGATATTTATGCTTACAGCATCATTCCTTCTGGGAGGCTGTGTAAGGGGTGGTCTTCCTGAGGAGGACTACAACCTAGTGGTTCCAGAGGGCGAAATCAAGGGAACACTTATGCTCCCTGAGGGAGAGGGACCATTCAAGATTGCAATAATACACCAGGGCTCCGGTCCAACCGATAGAAACGGCAACAGTGCAATCGCAGGGGACAACAACAGTCTTAGGATGTTGGCAGAAGACCTGGCCGAGGCTGGGATTGCATCCCTACGCTTTGACAAGAGGGGAATCGCAAAGTCCATGTCCCTGATTGAAAGTGAGGAAGACCTTGTATTTGAGGATTACGTAAATGATATGATCATGTGGATTGAAAAGGTTGATCTGGAGGAAAGATTCAGCCAAATCTACCTTATCGGACACAGCGAGGGTGCGCTTATCTCAGCTGCCGCTGCAGCCCAAAAGGAAGTTGCAGGCTTTGTATCCCTGGCAGGAGTTGGAGAGAAGGCGTCTGATACCTTGAGAAGGCAGCTGTCAGCTCAGCCTGAGGAAATAACAGCCATGACCGATCCCATTATAACAGAGCTGGAGCAGGGAAGACTTGTAGAAAACGTGCCTGATGTCCTGCAATCCCTGTTCAGGGATAGCATCCAGCCATATCTTATTTCCTGGTTCAAGTACGACCCAACGGAAGTATATGGGGAAATCTCATCTCCAGTTATGGTTATTCAAGGGGACAATGACGTTCAGGTAACGGTAAATGACGCCATGATTCTTTCACAGGCAGCAGGCATAAAGCCCGTCCTAATATCTGGCATGAACCACATACTAAAGGATGCTCCAAGGGATATGGAGGGAAATCTTGAAACCTACAGCGATCCGGACCTTGAGCTCCATCCTGACCTGATGCCTGAAATAATTCAATTTATCAATGACTAGAAATGGGATAATGTTAATTAAATGATAATGTTTATCAATACCTAGGCTGGGTAGCTATATTAATAGAGAACATTAGATTAATATAGATAAAGGAGAGATTTTATGACTTTCAAACTACCGAGTTTAAGCTATGGTTACGATGCACTTGAGCCTCACATTGATGCAAGGACAATGGAGATCCATTATACAAAGCATCATCAAGGCTATGTAAACAACCTCAACAAGGCCATTGAAAACGAAAAAGGACTTCAGGAGATGGCAATTGAGGAGTTGATGGCATCCCTTGACAAGGTACCTGATAGCATCAGGACAGCAGTCAGGAACAATGGTGGAGGACACATAAACCACAGCCTCTTCTGGGAGAGCATGTCAGCAAATGGTGGCGGAGAGCCTACAGGCTACCTGATGGAAAAGATCAAGACCGATATAGGAAGCTTTGAGGATTTCAAGAATGAATTCAAGAAAGCTGCCACAGGTAGGTTTGGTAGTGGGTGGGCATGGCTTGTAATGGATGGAGACAAGCTTAAAATAACATCTACACCTAACCAGGATAATCCGATTTCAGATGGATTGAAGCCAATACTTGGCCTGGATGTGTGGGAGCATGCCTACTATCTGAAATACCAGAACCTTAGAGGCGACTACGTTGATGCATGGTTCAATGTTGTTGACTGGAAAAAGGTTGAGGAAAGACTTTAGTAATAGTAGAATAAGGTACCAGAATATTTTTTCTGGTACCTTATTTTTTTTGTAACTTTTTGAGAACTCAAACGAATAATATATGAAGACCATGGAGGCAGCAAATGAAAAATGACAAGGAACTCTACAGTGAATTTATTGAAGGCAGTGCTAGAGCCTTTGAAGAGTTGGTATTGAGATACAAGGACAATTTAATATACTTCATTTCCAGATACACCGGAGGTGACCTTTACACTGCAGAGGATATTGCCCAGGATGTGTTTGCCCATCTATATGTGGAAAAGAACTCCTACGACTTCAAGTTTGAGTTTAAGACCTATATCTTCACCATTGGGAGAAACAAGGCAGTTGATCACCAGAGAAGACTTTCCAGAGAGACTTTTGAAAGCTTTCAAGGTGTAATGGAACTGCAGCAGGATCTAATGACTGTGGAGGATAGCATAGTGAATTCTGAAGACGGTAAAATGATAATCAAGGGAATTAGAAGTCTAAAGGCTGATCAGGAAAGGGCACTGTATCTGTTTGCTTTTGAAGAGCTCTCCTACAAGGAGGTTGCAAGGGTTATGGGTAAGTCTCTGCCTCAGGTAAGAATTCTGATCTACAGGGCTAGGGAAGCATTGAAAAGAAAGTTGAAGGAGGAATGGGATGAAAACTGACAAGGAGTTCCTAAAAGGAGTTTATGAAAAGGTAGACATGCTCGAAAGAGAATCGATTGAAAATAAACCTGGATTCGGAATCTTTCTTAAGTATTCTTCTGTTGCTGCAATCTTTATCCTGATACCCCTTCTATATATGATGACCCAGGGCAACCCAGCAACCCCACAAGATATTCCTTTAGAAGTAGCAGGTCCAAGAGTCAGGTCTTCAGAAAATACCAATTGGATTTTGGAATATGCTGATACTATAGTTACAGGTGTTGTAGAAAAAAGAGTCAGTGAAAATGGAAATCAGATTCTTATACGAGTAGCTTCTGTTGTAAGAGGGCAAGTGTCAGAGGACTCAATTTTAGTTTCTGATAATTTGGAGTATAAGGGTGAATTTGCCGGTAGGGAAGCCATGTTTCTTCTTGAGAATACACATGACGGTTACAGTTTGATTAATGGAATGGAGGGAGTCTTATACAAAGACGCCCCGGGTTTATATGTTGATGTCTTCGGACAGAGGCATTCTGAAGAAAAATTAAGGGATTAGAAAAGGAGAAGATTGGATGAAAAGAGTTTTATCAGTAATATTTGCACTTATGCTTGTGGCTACAGCTTTGACAGGATGTGGCCAGAAGGAATCGATCGAAACAAATGTTGATATTAATGAGATCCACAATACAGTAATTGAAGAGCTGGGCGAGGATTACATTCCCAACATGGACATGGAGATGCAGGAGGTTGTTGACCTGACGGGGATAGATCCCGATACGGTTGAAGAGTTTATCGGCCAGAGACCAATGATTTCAATGAATGTGGATACCTTCATAGCCATAAAGGCAAGCCAAGGAAAAGGCGATGCAGCAGCACAGGCACTTGAAAGCTACAGAACCTACCTTGTTGAGGAGTCAATGCAGTATCCAATGAACCTTCCCAAGGTAAATGCATCAAAGGTTGTTCAGCATGGGGACTATGTCTTCTTTTTAATGCTGGGGGGTATGAATGACCAAATTGATGATGTGGAAAGCGAAGAAGCAAGGGAATTTGCAGAAGCTGAAACAAATAGGGTGGAAGAGGTAATAAACAGTTTCTTTTAATAGGCACTAAGGGTCCGGATATTTCCGGACCTGTGCTTTGTCAGGAGGAAGTATGGTATTCAGTAGCATTTTGTTCTTATTCTATTTTTTGCCATTATTTATGGTGTTTTATTTCGTGTTCCCAGACAAATATAGGAATGGGGTCCTTTTTTTGTTTAGCATAATATTTTATGCATGGGGTGAACCAGGATACATTTGGCTTATTTTGATTTCAACATTTGTGGATTATGTTTGTGGCAAGGAGATTCACAAGAACCTCTTAAAAAATGATAGGATTTCAGCCAGATATTTTCTCCTGGTATCAATCCTGTTCAACATAGGAATGCTATCATTTTTCAAATACTCCGATTTTATCATAACAAATATTAATTCGCTGATGGATATTTCGATTCCTTTACCAGGGGTAGCTTTGCCCATTGGCATTTCATTCTACACATTTCAGACTATGTCCTACACAATTGATGTTTATCGGGGTGAAGCTAAAGTTCAAAACAATGCTGTTTCCTTTGGTGCATACGTATCCATGTTCCCCCAATTGATAGCAGGACCAGTTGTCAGGTATGGAACAATAGCCAGGGAACTGACAGACCGCAGCTTGTCCTTGATGGATGCAAGCAATGGAGTCAGACGATTCATTCTAGGCCTTGGGAAAAAGGTTCTACTGGCAAACAATATCGGTCTTGTATGGGAGAGCATATCCAGTACGAGCTCCGGATCTCTAACAACTGCAGGTGCATGGCTTGGCATGCTGGCCTTTGGTCTGCAGATATACTTTGACTTTTCAGCATATTCAGATATGGCAATCGGACTGGGGAAGGTATTGGGTTTCTCATTCCCTGAGAACTTTAACTATCCCTACATGTCAAGGAGCATTACAGAGTTTTGGCGCAGGTGGCACATCTCTCTGGGAGTCTGGTTTAGGGAGTATGTATATATACCCATGGGCGGAAACAGAAAAGGTTTGGGAAGACAAATCTTAAATATTTTCACCGTTTGGATACTTACGGGTGTTTGGCATGGTGCCAGTTGGAATTTTGTTTTGTGGGGCATATATTTCGGACTTTTGCTTGTAATGGAAAAAGTCTGGGTCTTAAGGATTCTTGATAGGTTGCCTAAGTTGGCTACCAGAGTATATACGCTTTTTCTTGTGATCGTATCCTGGGTATTATTTTCCCATGACAGTCTTATTGAAGGTGTATATTACCTAAGGACCATGTTTGACTTTTCAGGGCCTTTACTGGATGGAGGGACCATATACATCTTTTATACCAATTTCGCGATAATTCTGGCTGCAATAATTGGTTCAACCCATTTCCCAAAGTGGACATGGGATAAAATCCAGAATTCCGAGGGACTATGGTCAATAATGGAGAATGTCTTTACTATGATTGTGTTGGTTTTCTCCACGGCATTCTTGGTGGATCAAAGCTACAATCCATTCCTATACTTCAGATTTTAGGTGGTGCATAATGAAAGATAAGATTAGATTAACTTTAGTTAGTTTATTTATGGTGCTGGTATCAATATTAAACCTTCTAGTGCCTTCAAAATCATTTTCCAATACTGAGAATAGATATCTCCAGCTTTTACCAGAATTTGGAATTGAAGAGTTGTTTTCCGGTGAATATGCTGAAAGCTTCCAGATATACTCAACTGATCAGTTTCCATTCAGAGACTTCTGGATTCGTTTAAAGACAGCAGCTGACCTGGTCACTCTTAAAAAGGACAATGGCAGGGTATATTTTGGCAAGGATGATTTTCTTTTTGAAGTAGAGCCTCCATTCAACTTGGATATTATAATGGGAAACATTGGATATATTCTTGAATTTGCTGATTCACTGGAAGAAAGAGAGACAGGATTTAATGTTGTCCTTATTCCCTCGAAGGAAGCGGTGCTTGATGGATTTCTACCAGACTATGCACCTGTGCCTGACGAGTCCCTAATTTTCGATACCCTCAAAGATAAAAGTGGTGAGGCTTTCAAGGTGATAAATCTCTTGAATGTACTCAAAAACGAAGATGATGAATATATCTACTACAAAACAGATCATCACTGGACTAGCTATGGCGCATATAAGGCCTACAGTTTTTTAGGCAGTGAACTTGGATTTGAACCCTTGGGTATGAATGATTTCAAAAAGCTTCAGGTTGCGAATGACTTTCTGGGAGCTGTATATAGAAAGGCAAACCTCTATACTGGAACTCCGGATACGATGGAGGTATACAAGAATATCCATGTTGAAATATTGGAAATTAAGATAGACGGAGCTTTTTCTGGTAAGGATATATACTATGGGGAATATCTTGACTCCATTGACAAATATTCCTACTTCTTTGGAGGGGACCATGGTGTGGTCGACATTGAAACAACATCTGATTCCGGGAAAGAACTCCTGATAGTTAAGGACTCATTTTCAAACAGTTTTGTTCCATTTCTCCTTGAACATTACAGTAGACTCGTAATGGTCGATCCGAGGCATCTTGGTGGGGATATGAGTGAACTGATTGAGGAAATAAATCCGGATGAGGTTCTTTTAATGCTGAATACGGAAAATATTGCTTATTCAAGAATATTAGGTGTTCTTGCAAGGTAATATCCTTGGCTGCAGATCCACCATTGAAGGACTTGGACCTTGTATTCAATTGTCTAGGGATTCTGTCTGTGGTATAATATAATAATTATTAAATAGGATAATGAAAAGAGATGATTTTCATGAGAATAAACCCAGGAAGAGTACTTGCTGGACTTGGTCGAAAGGCCAGGGAATACTACAACAACCCAGAACGGCTAAAGGAGCTTCTGGGCTCTGCAAATTTGATCATCAGGGATAACGAACAGCTTTCGGACTTAATAGATGACATTGGAAAGCTGATATCCCTTGTGAGGGACTATGGTAAGAAAGAGTATACAATGGTTTCAAAGGGAACCATAATCACAGTTATAGCAGGATTGATCTATTTGGTGAATCCAGTTGACATTGTACCGGATTTTCTACTAGGTGGATATCTTGACGATGCTGCAGTCATCGGCTATATTGTAAGCAAGCTCAAGGGGGAAATCCAAAGATACAATGAATGGAAAAAATTACAGTAGCATTTTGGAGGTAGACATGAAAAAGATTATAATATGGTTGATGATGGTAGTTCTTCTTTCGCCATCCATATCAACGGCACAGGTAGTAAGACCAGGCTCACCCAAACAGTTTTCCGTAGAGCTTGTTGAGGAGGAACACCCCTATTTTATACTTAAGTGGAAGGACGAAGAAGCTACATTATCACTTTTAAGCAGCGAGAGCTATAGTGACGACATGTATGCTCAAGTGAATTTTTATGTAAGAAATGAAGATTCTGTTGCAATGAGAGAGATGAACTTCAAATACGAGGATTTGGCAAGAGACCAGGATGGCTTCACCAGAATTGACCTGGACCTGTTGAGGCTTGGTATTGTTGAGGAGCCTGTTAATGTTATGTTTTCATCCTACAATTTCAGGGTCAGGATTGGGCTTGCCCAAAGGGATATTCTGGGTAGCTACACCCTGTTTGGTGCCTACAGTCCACCTGTAACCAGTGGAAAGATATATCCTTACAATTACGCATCACCCTGGGCCTTGCAGGAGTTGGACAAGGCCAATGAATATGGTCTTATACCTGAATGTATCAGTAATAATATGAGGGATGTAATAACCAGAGAAGAGTTTGCCCAGGTGATGGTTGCCTACTACGAACGAAAGACAGGGGAGGAAATAGATCCTTCAGGACTGAATTTTGCCGATACATCCAGCCAAGAGGTTCTCAAGGCTGCAGCATTGGGAATTATAAAAGGCTACGAGGATGGCACCTATAGACCAGAAAGCCCTATAACTAGACAGGATATTGCGGTGGTCATTGGGAGGACTCTCCAGAAGGTGGATCCATCATTAAGTCTTTCATATGCGCCAGTTGCCATAGAGAATGGGATCAGTGCCTACGCCTATGACAGCGTGATGTTCCTTGTCCACAATGGGATTCTAAAGGGAGACGATGACAAGAGTCTGAGTCCACTGGAGCATACAACAAGGGAGCAGGCAGTGCTCCTAACCACAAGAGCATACGAGTATTTTCAGTAATCACCAGGTCTGCCACCAGGCAGGCCTTTGAATATGTTAAATATCATTGAAAGTGAGGACATTGGATGTTTGAGCAAAGTATTGGTGAACTGGCTGCATTGGCCACTGCATTCAGCTGGACCCTTGTTGGAATCTTCTTTGGAAAGGCCAGCAGCAGGATTGGAAGCCTATCGGTCAACTTCATAAAGCTTGTTTTTGGATTTACATTTCTAACGGTTACTGCACTGCTCACAAGGGGAGTTCCTTTTCCCACGGATGCATCAGTACATAATTGGACCTGGCTTACGGTTTCAGGAATAATTGGATTTTTCATAGGAGATTTTTTTATGCTTAAGGCATATATCGAAGTGGGGGTAAGGATATCACTTCTAATGATGGCCACCAGTCCACCCATGGCAGCTCTTCTTGGATATTTTCTGCTGGGTGAGAGACTTTCCCTGTCTGGTGTCATTGGAATGATGATAACCATCATGGGAATAGTGATTGTTGTTATGAGCAGAGATAGAAGTGGTCAAGGTGTAAGGATGAAGTATTCCCCAAGGGGACTTTTCTTTGCATTCATGGGTGCATTGGGACAGGCTACGGGGTTGATATTCAGCAAAATCGGTCTACTGGACTACAACACCTTTGCAGCTACCCAGATAAGGATAATTGCGGGCTTCATTAGCTTTGTAATCTTTGTGACCATAATGGGGAGATGGGGAGAACTGAAGCTGGCCATAAAGGACAGAGAGGCAATAAAGCACACAATGCTGGGATCATTTTTCGGACCATTCCTGGGAGTGAGCATGTCCCTAGTGGCCCTAAGGTATACAACAGCTGGAATAGCATCAACAATTACATCCATCACACCGATCACCATAATTCCCTTTTCAATATTCCTTTTCAAGGAAAGGGTAAAGCCATCTGAGATATTTGGAGCCTTTGTTTCTGTTGCAGGGGTTGCTATATTGCTTCTATTGTAAATAAACAAAAGGAGAGTTCAAATGAACTCTCCCTAATTATTTTTTGGTTTTGTGGACTTGATTCCCATCATGCCACCGAATATTCCTAGAAGTACTGAAAGGGATATGGTGAAAACTATCAAGGTTGTCATGTGTTCGCTAAAGTTTGGTAGCACTATGAATGGAAGGCTTCCTGTAACTTGACCGTATAGATAATTGGTTGAAAAGTATGTCAAGACAAGTGAAATCAGACCTGCAATAAGGGCTGTAAGCAATCCATTCACCAGAAAAGGTCTGTATATGAAACCATCCGGAGCGCCCAACAGCTTGAGGGTTCCTATGGAATCCCTGTTAAGATAAACCCCTTGTCTGATAAGGTGTGATGTAATTACCAAGGTTGCTATTGAAACAGAAATCAGTATGAAAAGGCCAAGGATTCTTATTATACCTGAAATTTCCTGGAGCTTTTGAAGCACCTCCTTATTGTCCCTTACAAGCTCAACCCCTTCCAAGGAGGCAGCCTTTTTCGAGATTTCATCAACTGAGTCCAGCTGTATTGCAACATCCAAATATGGGCTGAATGGATTGTGGTCAAAAAGCTCAACGATTCTCGAGTCGCTTCCCAGCACTTCAGTCATCTCATCCTTTGCGGTTTTTGCATCAACAGAAATAACATCAGTTACCCCTGGGATTGAAAGGAGATCCTCTCTCAACCTGTTCAAATTGACATCTTCCTCGAAATAAACGCTAATCTCAGCCTGCTCTTCAATCTGTGTAATCATAAAGTTTGAAGATAGACCCAGTGAAAATACAAGGGCAAGAATGAAGAAAATGAATGCAAGGCTTATGACAGACAACAGATTCGAGGAAATATCCCTCCTTACGAGGGTCTTTACCTCCTTAAGGTAGTAGCCAGTGTTGTTATGAAGAAATCTCATTAGGTACCTCCCCAAGGGTTAATTTCCCATCATCTACCTGTATGTGCATACAGTCATTTTCATCATGGATAAGGTGAGTGGCATGTGTTGTTATGATTACTGTTGTATTCGGGTCCCGAAAGGACTTCAGGAGATCAAGTATGATCATGGAGTTCTTCTTGTCCAGATTGCCGGTTGGTTCATCCGCTATTATGAGCTTTGGATTCCTTGCAACTGACCTTGCAATTGCAACCCTTTGCCTTTCACCAAATGAAAGATTCTCCACCGAAGAGTGAACCTTGTGGGAAAGGCCCACCTTTTCCAGAGATTTGAGGGCTCTTTCATACATGTCTTCCTTCCTGATGGATAAAAACCTCATTCCCACCAGTACATTCTCATTGACTGTTCTTCCGTCAAGAAGCTTGAAATCCTGGAATACAGGTCCGATTTGCTGCCTTAGATTTCTAAGCTCCCTTTCTGAAATCTTGTCCATTGAGTTTCCAAGGACGAAAAGCTCACCAGAAGAGGGTCTTTCCATGCCAAGCAGAAGCTTAATGAAGCTGGTTTTTCCCGAGCCGCTTTGCCCGGTGATGTAGACGATTTCTCCAGGGGGAATATTAATGTTCACATCCTCAAGACCGTAGGTACCATCCTTGTATCTTAGGCTTAGGTTTTTTGCAATAATCATATTAGTCCTCCTTTAGAATAGAGATGGTCGGATTTGAAGATCCATAAATCCGTCCTGAAGATCAATTGAACGTATTGTGTTGTTTCCAAGAAGCTTCTCAAACTTGAGGTCAAGATATCCAAAATCAAAAAGGTCCATAACAGCTGATTTTTCAAGGGCTAGACCCATATACTCACCATCGGATATCTCGAATCGAAGAGTTTTGTTGTCCAGTATGATCAGATTTCCCCTTATGTTAAGGTTAAGGTCTGGCATGACAAGGCGAACATGATCCTCATAAAACAATAGCTCAGTTGATGTGGGGTAATTATTCTTGGACAACTCATCGTTCAGCTCCTCATCAAAAATCCTTCCACTTATTCCAGTAAAGCTTATCTTTATATTAAGCATTGATTCAGGCAGCTGACCGCTCTCTACAGTATCGGTTATTCCTTGAATGGTTTGCAGGAAAATCGGCTTGACCTGGTTCCATGAATCATTCAGTCCAGCCAAATAACCTTCGTATCTTTCCTTTTCCTCCTGTAGAGCCTGAAGACTGTCCTCAAGTCGTTGTATAGTGGCTGTTTTTTCTTCTATGGTCCTAAGAAGCTGAACCCTTCGTTCCTGGATTTCCTTGAGGGTTTCATCCAGTTCCAGCTTCGTGCTCACCAGGTCTTCCTTTTCACCTTCCAAAGTCTCCAATAATTCATTGGTATTCCTGGAAAGGTCTCTGATACTGTTGATTCTCCTGATAAGAGATGAGAGACTATCCGAGCTTAAAACAAGCTGAAGATTTGATAGTGGACCCTTGCGCTGGTAGGATCGAAGAACCTCTTCCATTATATCAAGATTATAGTCGTATGACCTTTCCAGACCAGCAATATCATCCTCGATATGTTCAATCTTTTTGTCCAGGTCTTCAATTTCCAGTTCTGTACGCTCCTGGTTTATTTCAAGCTCCCGTACCTCCTGCTGAATAAGGAAAAGTGATTCAAGGATCTGGACCTCATCCGCACTTAGCTGTGAAATTGAGGTATTGATTTCATCCATGGATTGACCCGGATTCACCAGCTGTCCAAAGGAATATGTAAAAATGGTAGCAAATATTAATACAATTATAAATACGGCTTTTCTTTTCAAAAAATTCACCTCATATCCTTTATACATTTTTGTGACGATTATGTCAATGGATTTGGGCAAGGATAAGGCCTGGCTATTAAACCAGGCCTGTTTTCTAATCCAGTGTATGGACGAAAAGTCCGCTCCTCAGCTTAGGTTCAAACCATGTTGATTTAGGAGGCATTACTTCTCCCGCATCTGCAATGGCCATAAGGTCATCTATACTGGTTGGATACATTGAGAATGCAACCCTCATTCCATTTAGAACCCTTTCCTCAAGCTCAGCCAAGCCTCTGATTCCTCCAACAAAGTCTATTCTTTCATCAACCCTTGGATCCATGATGCCAAGTAGAGGGGTAAGCACGTTTTTCTGAAGTATCGATACATCCAGCCTATCCACTGGTGAATTCTCATCAAAGGAGCCTTCCTTAGCCTTAAGAACATACCAGTTGTCGTCTAGGAACATTCCAAAGGTATGCTTTTCAGTTGGTTTGTATTGACCTTCACCGGTATACTTTTCAACTTCAAATTTCTCCTTCAACAGCTCAATGAATTCAGCTGCCGAGTACTCATTAAGATCCCTTACAACCCGGTTATAGTCCATGATATAAAGGTCATCATCAGGGAATAGTACAGAAAGGAAGAAGTTGAATTCCTCAGTTCCATCATAGTCAGGGAATTGCTCTCTACGCTTGAGGCCGACCTTGACGGCTGAAGCTGTCCTGTGGTGACCGTCGGCAATATAGAGGTAGTCCACTTTTCCAAAAAGAGCCACAAGGTTTTCTATAATTGTATTGTCATCGATTCTCCATATTGTATGGGTAATTTCATCATCTGACGTGAAATCGTATATTGGATTATTTTTTTTCATCCAACCATTGATAAGCTCGCTTACATCCTCCTTCTTCCTGTAGGTAAGGAAAATGGGGCCAGTATTTGCGTTTGTGTAGTCTACGTGGTTAATTCTATCCTCTTCCTTGTCGGCTCTTGTAAACTCATGTTTTTTGATTATATCATTTATATAGTCATCTATGGAGGTAGTCCCCACAAGTCCAACCTGTGGTCTGCCGTTCATAACCTGTTTGTAGATATATAGGCTGTCTTCCTTATCCTGAACAAAAACTCCATCCTTTATCATCTGATAGAGATTGTCTCTTGCTTTTTCATATACCTTCTCATCGTGTATATCAACATCCTCCGGTAGATCCACCTCTGATTTGTCAACATGAAGGAAGGAATGGGGATTTCCCTTAACCACCTCTCTTGCCTCCTGGCTGTTCATAACGTCATAGGGTAGAGCTGCCACCTTGTCAGCCAGCTCAGGAGCTGGTCTGTGTGCCTTGAATGGTTTCAATACGGCCATTTGCATACCTCCTTAAAGACTTTTAATAACCTCAACTACTTCTTCGCCGATTCTCATCTGAGCTTCACTTGTGGATCCACCGATATGTGGTGTTACGGAAACCTTGGGGTGATTCAGAAGATCCGTGTTTTTGGCGGGCTCCTCTTCAAACACATCTATTCCCGCTCCAGAAAGCTTTCCTGAATTCAGTGCATCAAGAAGGGCAGCTTCGTCTACAACTCCTCCTCTTGCACAATTTATAAGATAGGCTCCATCCTTCATCAGTGCAATCCTTTCCTTATCTATCAAAGCTTTCCCATCCTTCATTGCCGGAGTGTGGATAGATACGAAGTCAGATTTTTTTAGAAGTTCATCCAGCTCCATATAGGTGTATTGAGGATAGTCATCCTTTGGTCCGCTTCGGTTGGTGTATATAATCTGCATTCCCAATGCACTGGCCTTTTGCGCCAGCTCGTGTGATATTCTTCCAAATCCAACCAAGCCTAGGGTTTTTCCAGCTAGCTCGATCCCCTTGTATTTCTTCTTGTTCCATTCGCCATTACGCATTGTCACATTGGAAATGCCGACAAAGCGAGCAAGTGAAAGCATATGACCAAGGACAAGCTCAGCAACCGATGCACTGCTTGAATTGGGAGTGTTTCTGACCTTAATGCCCTTTCCTTCTGCATACTTCACATCAATATTATCAACTCCAACACCTGCCCTTATTATCAGCTTAAGCTTCCCGCCTTCTGCTGCAGCATCAATAATGGGCTCTCTGACCTTGGTGGCGGATCTTACAACAACAACATCATAATTCTTGAGAGCCTCCTTAAGCTCTTCAGGCTCATAGAATTGCTCGTGAACCTCATGACCCAGCGCTTCAAGCTCCTTAATGGCGGATTTGTCCAATCCGTCAGTGGCTAGTATCTTTAACATTTAATCACCTCTCTAAAGTCCTAGTATATCATCAATGTTTGAAAGTAGGTCCTTGACATCATCCACGGTGTAATCAGCCATGTGTGAAATCCTGAATGTCAGGTTCTTAAGGTCCCCATAACCGTTTGAAATCATAAATCCTCTCTTGGCAAGCTCCTTGTTGAGATCGCCCACATTGATTTCTTTGGTGTTCTTGATTGTGGTAAGTGTTTGGGAAAGATATTTTTCATCCTGTACAAGTAGGTCGAAATTCTTTCTAGCCCAGGCTCTTACATAATCAGCCATTTCCTTATGTCTTGCAAATCTGTTCTCCAGACCTACCTCAAGGATTCTATCTAATTGGTAATCAAGCGCAAACATATGTGATAGGGAAGGGGTGGATGGATACTGATGGTCCTTTTTCTTAACTGTGTCATATAGTGAGACAAGGTCCAGGTAAAGTCCTCTGTTTGGAACCTGACGTCCAGCTTGAATCGCCCTCTCGGAAACTGAGCAAATCGCAAGTCCTGCAGGTAATCCAAGGGCTTTTTGGGTTGATGTTATCACTACATCCATGCCCCAGGCATCTGTTTCAATCTTGACTCCTCCCATGGAGCTTACCGTATCCACAAGGTAGAGAACATCAGGATACTTTTCCTTTAGAAGTGCTCCGATTTCAGCAGTGGGGTTCATAACCCCGGTTGAGGTTTCATTGTGTGTTACAGTTATAACATCGTATTTGCCAGTTGCAAGAGCTTCGTCTACCATTTGGACAGTTGTGGGCTCTCCTGGCTCTGATTTGAAAAGATCGGCGGGCACATTGTTGGTGGTTGCCATCTTATACCATCTGTCGCCAAAGGCTCCAACTGAGAAAACTGCAGCCCTCTTCCTTGTGAAGGACCTTATTGCTCCTTCCATAAGCCCGCTTCCTGAACTTGTTGACAGAAGTATCTGGTTTTCAGTATAAAAGACCTTCTGAAGTTTCTCTGAGATACCTCTCTGAAGGTCTGAAGCCTCCTTGGTACGGTGGCCTATCTGCGGTGTTGCCATTTTCTCCAGGACCTCTGGAAGGACATCTACAGGTCCCGGTATAAACAATTTTTTGTGCATAGCATTACCTCCTTATTTGGTCTTGTGTTAGTATTACCCTAAAACACCATCAAATATACGCATCGGGGTAAAAAAATCCGTTGACTGCCGCTTTTCACCCCTACTGACACTGTGATAAGATAGAGGTAGGTTTAAAATAACGAAAAAGTGGTGAATGTTATGATAAAGATGGTAGTAGGTGGGGCAAGAAGTGGCAAGAGCTCCTTTGCAGAAAAACAGTTCATTGATAAGGACAATGTTGTCTACATTGCAACCTCCAGGGTTGAGGATGAAGAAATGAAGGACAGGGTGGAGCATCATAAAAGCAGCAGACCTCATGGCTGGAGAACTTATGAGGGAAGCTACGGCCTGGTACAGGCAGTTGGAGACGAAGAAAACTATCTCCTGGATTGCCTGACGGTACTGACCTCAAACATAATGTTTGATATGACCTATGAGTCAGGGAGAACCGTCCCCATTGACTCAAAGCTTCAGCAGCAGGTGGAGGACAGGATTTTTGCTGAGGTGGTTTCTTTGATAGATGCTGTCAATAAAAGGGATTCTGACCTTATAATTGTAACCAATGAGGTTGGCTACTCCCTTGTTCCCGAACACCACATAGGAAGGGTCTTTAGGGATATTCAGGGTAGGCTCAATCAAAGGGTTGCTGAAAAGGCCGACGAGGTCTATCTGGTTAGCTGTGGAATACCTGTGAGGATAAAATAATGGATGGATTGATACTTGCATTGCAGTTTTTTACAAGAATACCAATTAAAAAGGAGGTTTCCTTCCAAGGAAAAAACATTGGAAGAAGTCTTTTCTTTCTGCCAATCATAGGTCTTGCCATGGGTATGCTTGCAGCAGTTCCTGTCATATTTTTAAGTGAATACAGCAAGGGGATTTCCGCTCTTCTATCAGTTATGATCCTTGCAATCCTGACTGGTGGTCTTCATATGGACGGATTGGCCGACACCTTTGACGGGTTTCTTTCAGGGAGGGAAAAGGCTCGTGTCATGGAGATAATGAAGGACAGTACCCTGGGAGCCTTTGGAGCTGTAGCCCTTATATTTCTAATAGTTTCAAAGCTTATGGCAGTCCATGAACTGCCTGCAGAATACTGGGTTGGGATACCCTTATCCCTTGCCAATGCAAGGCTGGCGGCCGGCTATGTCATATCAACAAAGAAGAATGCCAGAGAGGAAGGTCTGGGAGTCCTTTTCAGGTCCTCCGGGGCTGGTAGGAATGTTCTTCTATCTGGGGTGGTCCTGCTGGGGATAACCCTGATCATCAACCCTATGTTTCTGATTCCCCTTGGCGGAAGCCTACTTGTTGGTGAGCTTATTGCAATGTGGGCATATAGGAAAATCGGTGGAATGACAGGAGATGTTTACGGAGCTGTCATCGAGCTTTGTGAGGTGGCTTCATTGATAATATTTTGGGGAGTGACAATATGGATATAATATTTGTTAGACATGGGGAATCCCATGACAATTTGGAAAAGCGATTCAGCAGGGATTTTATAACCCTTACGGAAAGAGGCATACAGCAGATCAAGGATGCCAGGGAGAACCTTGCGGCATATGATTATAACAAGGTATATGTCAGCCCTTTAAAGAGAACGCTCCAGACCCTGTCCCATCTGGGTCTGGAGGGGGAGGTGGATGACAGGGTAAGGGAGATGAACTTTGGGATATTCACAGGACTTACCTTCAATGAGTACCAGGACAAGTATCCCAAGGAGACCAGAATGTGGATGGAGGACTCATTGAACTATACTATTCCCGAAGGTGAAAGCATAGCCGACACCTTCAAGAGGGTTGAGAGCTTTATGGAGGAAATGCTGGAACGAAATGAAAATGCATTGGTTGTAACCCACGAGGGAATAATCAGGCTTGCCTGCAGCTGGGTTATAGGTAGTCCAGACCACTTCTACAGATTCAGGGCAGACAACGGAAGCGCAACGGTGATTTCAGCTGACACAAACTACAGATTCATAAAACAGCTTAATCACAAATAGGGGGAGCATATGAACAGAAGAATAGTTAACTGTATTAGTACAATCAGGGAGCTGAATGTTGAAGAACTAAACCAGTCTGGATGCGGAGTTGAGCTGCAGGATTTTGTGGAGCCAAATCTCTCCAAGGAGGATGTTGAGAGGCTCATTGACGGCTACAAAAATAGGCTTGCCCAGGTAAAGGGCATAAAGTCATTGCACGGACCCTTCCTCGACCTGAAGCCTGCAAGTCCCGATAAGGAGATCAGAAGGGTCAGTCAGATAAAGTATAGGAGGACCCTTGAGATTGCACATGAGCTGGACGTTCAGTTTGTGGTGTTTCACAGCCAGATAAACCCATACCTGAATCAGACCTTTTTAAGGGACCTGAACAACAAACAGGCGGCTGCCTTCTGGAGGGCATTGATGGATGTGACTCCCTACAAGGGAGAGGTTGTAATTGAAAACGTATTTGAGGAGTCCCCATACATGCTAAGGGAGCTTGTGGATGAAATCGACCACGACAAGGTATCCATAAACCTTGACATAGGTCACTCCAACCTTGGGTATGCACCACTCAGGGAGTGGATACATGTACTTGGTGATAGGTTGACCTATATGCATATACATGGAAACAGCGGCTTTGAGGACCAGCATATTGTGCCATCCGATGAAAAACTTACAAGCCTTCTGGAACTTTTGGATAAGGAGGGTCTAGACCCTGTATTGGCTTTGGAATACAAGATATCAAATATCCCAGAAGAGGTTAAGAGATACAGAAGAAAGCTGTGAGAATAAAATTATTCTAGTTTTTAATTTATGCTTTGATTGTCGACAATCTTGATGCTATAATGATTTTAGTGATCCACTGGGGTGCATGACTAGCGAGAGGAGTTAACAATGAGTGTAACAGTTCAAAATTACATGAAAAGCAGACAAAATCTCAGCAAGATAGTTGTTGATTACATCAAGGAATCAATTTTGGCAGGCTTTTACAAGGAAGGGGACCACATTCTGGAAACTGAGGTTGCAAATACCCTGGGTATAAGCAGGGCTCCCGTCAGGGAAGCCATAAAGGAGCTTGAAAAGGAAGGAATAGTACAGACCTTGCCAAGGAGAGGAACCTTTGTAACAAAGTTCAGCCTGGACGACATCAAGGAAGTTTTTGAAATCAGGATGCTATTGGAAAACAACATATTCAAGATTCTGATATATGAGAACAAACTGTCAGAGGAGGATTTTAGCAAACTGGAGGGCCTTGTTCTCGATATGGAGAGGATAGCCGGTTCAAGTGCTGATGATATGGAGAAGTCCATCAAACTGAATCTTAAGGACATGGAATTCCACAGATACCTGTGGAATAAATCCGGAAGCAAGAGAAGGGTTCAAATCCTGGAGCAGATATTTTTTCAACTGAGGATGGCCATGCTTTACGATACAAACGAAACTGGAGATCTTTCCAGGACAGCCACAGACCATTACGAAATCATAGATGCTTTGAAGGACAAAGATATTTTTAAATGTAAAGAGGCTTTACAGAAGCATATAACAACCTATAAGGATGCTTTCGTTCAGGATTAGATCCACCAATAGAAGGAGGCATCTTTAAAAACCACAACAATTGTCGACAATAGACAAATAAATCAAGGAGGGAAGTCATGGAAAAGATACTAGCTTTTTCAGTCCAAGAGTTCAAGCAAAGACTGGAAAAGACAAAAAGAAGCATGGAGGAGAAAGGAATTGAGGTTCTGGTTGTAACTGATCCAGCAAACATGAATTACTTGACTGGATTTGATGGATGGTCATTCTACGTTCATCAATGTGTAGTAATAATGATTGACCAGGAGGAGCCCTTCTGGGTGGGTAGAGGTCAGGACTCAAACGCCGCAAGGCTGACGTCCTATCTAAGTGATGAAAACATTTATCCATACACTGATGACTACGTACAATCACTGGTTAAGCATCCCATGGATTTTGTTGCAGACATCCTAAAGGAGAAGGGATATGACAAGAAGGTTGTTGGTACGGAGATGGATACATATTACTATACAGCCAAGTGTCAGGAGAGCCTCCAAAGCAATCTACCAAACTGTAAGTTTATTGATGCAACAAGTTTGGTAAACTGGGTCAAGCTTATAAAATCGGACCTGGAGATTGAATACATAAAGAAGGCGGCGGTAATTGCGGAAAAAACCATGGATGCGGCATTCAAGTCAATTGACATTGGAGTGAGACAAAACGAGGCGGCAGCTAATGTGTACCATGCTCAAATATATGGCACTGAGGAGTATGGTGGAGATTACACTTCAATTGTACCACTTATGCCTGCAGGCATCAGAACCTCAACTCCACATCTTAGCTGGACAGATGAGCCTTACAGGAACGGTGATACCGTATTGGTTGAAATTGCTGGAAACTATAGGAGATACCATTGCCCTCTTTCAAGGACCATAATACTCGGAGATGCACCACAGAAGGTAAAGGATCTGGCTTCGGTCGTAGTTCAGGGCATTGAAGACACTCTTGCAGTTGTAAAGCCTGGAATCACCTGTGAAGATATTGAGAGGACTTGGGCTAAGAGCATAGCCAAAAGTGGATTCATAAAGGACTCAAGAGTTGGATATTCCTTCGGGCTTAATTACCCACCTGACTGGGGTGAGCATACAGTAAGCATAAGACCAGGGGACAAGACAGTCCTTGAGCCAAATATGACATTGCATTTCATGCCTGGCATATGGCTTGATGATTGTGGTGTGGACATAAGTGAGCCCATTAGGATTACAGAGGATGGTGTTGAGCTTTTGACCAGGTATCCAAGAAGGCTCCTCGAGAAATAGGGGATTCGGTTGTTTTTCCATAAAGGCAGTGCAAAATAATGAAAAAATTTCACAGGAGGAGAAAAATGTATAATAAATTTCCGAACGGTAATATTTTAAATGTTGATTTGAATGAAGGGAAAGTGAGCAAGGAAGTATTGCCTGGAGAAATCTATAGGTTGTATCCAGGCGGATCGTCCTTGGGACTGTATCTTGCCATGAGGGATATGAAGCCAGGTATAGACCCTTTGGGTGTAGAGAATAATTTGGTGTTTTCAGTGTCTGCATTGACAGGCCTACCTATAAGTGGAATAAGCAGAGTTAATGTGACTGCCAAGAGCCCATTGACAGGTGGAATGGGTGACAGTCAGGCAGGTGGATTCTTCCCGGTACATATTAAAGCGAATGGACTTGATGCCATTGTTGTTAAAGGTAAGGCAGACAAGCCTCTGTATATTTTCATTGACGGGGAGGATGTACAACTGAGGGATGCATCATCACTTTGGGGAAAGGTAACTGGAGAGGCTGAAAAGCTAATAAGAGAAGACCTGGGTAGAGATGATGTGGAAATCGCCCAGATAGGACCAGGGGGAGAGAACCTGGTAAACTACGCATGCATAATAAACATGTGCAACAGGGCAAATGGCAGAAATGGTATGGGTGCTGTAATGGGTTCCAAGAACCTTAAGGCAATAGTGGTTGCAAAGGGCAAGTCCCAGAAGCCAGTTGATTCTGATGGATTTTTCAGACTTTCCAAGAGCGTGATGCAAAGGCTTGAGGAGAATGGATCTGTAGCTGGCCTTGGCAAGTATGGAACAGATGGTGACCTTGAGGGCTTCAATGAAGAGGGATTTCTCCCTACCAATAACTGGACAACAGGATATTTTCCAGAAGGAGCCAAAAATATAACCGGTGAGACCATGTATGAGACGATACTCAAGGAAAGGGACACCTGCTATTCCTGTGCAGTCAGATGCAAGAGGGTTGTGGAAGTGCCTGGTATGGTTGATCCCCTCTATGGTGGACCTGAGTATGAGACGACCGCAACATTCGGTTCATATTGTGGAGTGACGAGCCTGGAATATGTATCCCTGGCGAATCAGATGTGCAACATGTATGGTCTTGATACCATTTCATGTGGAGCAACCATAGCCTTTGCAATGGAGGCATATGAGAAGGGCCTCATTGACAAGACTGTGACCGATGGCATAGACCTTAGGTTTGGGAATGGAGAGGCCCTGCCTGTATTGATAGAAAAAATTGCGAACAAGGAGGGCTTTGGCAAGCTCTTGGCCCTGGGAAGCTATAGGTATGCACAAACTCTTGGTGAAGAAGCCGTGGATCTAACGGTAACAGTGAAAAAACAGGAACTTCCCGCCCACATGCCTCAGTACAAGCCGGCAGTTGGTCTTGTATATGCAGTGAATCCATTTGGTGCAGACCATCAGTCAAGTGAGCACGATCCTTTCCTTGTAATGCCGGAGGACAGCATGGAAAGAAGAAGACTGGCCCAGTTGGGAATCCAAAAGGGGTATGAGGATCCATTCACAATGGATGATGACAAGGTGAGGTTTGCATGGGACACCCAAAAATATTTTTCTACCCTGGATACCCTTTGCCTTTGTCAATTCGTATGGGGTCCTTCCTGGGAGCTGTACGGACCGGACGAAATGGTAGAACTGTGTAAAACAGGAATAGGGTGGGAAACATCACTTTATGAGCTGATGCAGGTTGGCGAAAGACGAATCAACATGATGAGAGCCTTTAACGCCAAGGAAGGCTTCACAAAGGAAGATGACCTTCTACCCAAGAAGATTTTCACTCCACTAAAGGGTGGACCCACAGATGGTGTGGTTCTGGATAAGGAATCCCACGAGTACGCAAAAGGTCTGTACTACGACTTGGCTGGCTGGGACAGGGATAATGGGAATCCAACTGAATCAACCCTTAAGAAATTGTCCCTCCAGTGGATGCTATAATTTGGAAGGCTTGCTTATGGAAGTCATATGCAACAACAAAACAATGGAAATTGAAGTAAAGACCACATTGTCAGACCTTCTAAGAATACTTGGATATAGGAATACCGTAGCGGTTTTCATAAATGGGAAGCAGCTGCTGACATCCCAAATTGAGGGCTATGTAATCCATGAAAAAGATAATATCAAGATCATTAGAATACTTGGTGGTGGTTAATATAAGGAGGAAGAATATGTTAAAATCAACCCGCGAAATTGATAACATGCTCAAAAAGCATGATTCCTACAGAAATGGATGCTTGAATCTCATTGCATCAGAAAACTTTGCAAGTGAAAAGGTGAGAAGCTATCTGACCTGTGATTTTGGGAACAGATATGGCTGCTATTCAACCATGGATCCAGCTGATAGGGAGTACACAGGCAATAAGTTCATACACGAGTTTGAAATGGAAACCCATGAGCTGGTAAAGGAGATATTCAAGGCAAAATACACAGACCTAAGACCCATAGGTGGACACATGGCCGGGATGTCAGTTGTATTGGCCCTTCTTGAGCTAGGGGACCTTGTTATAGAAGTAAGCCTGTCAGACTGGGGGCATGGTCTGGCTGGACCCATGTGCCAGGTAAGACAATTTGATGAGACAATCAATGTTGAATATATGGCTTTTGATGAAAACAGGGCAGTTGACACAGAAAAACTGATAGAGCAGGCTAAGAGACTAAAGCCCAAGATGATAATATTCGGTGGCTCCGGAACCCTATTCCCAGAGCCTGTAAGGGAACTAAGGGAACTTGCGGATGAGCTCGGCTTCCATATTGCATACGATGCATCTCATGTAACGGGACTGATTGCCTCTGGAATCTTCCCGAATCCACTTGAAGAGGGAGCAGACATTATGTTTGGCAGTACTCATAAGTCCTTCCCTGGACCGCAAGGTGGCTTCGTGGTCTCAAATGACAAGGAGTTGATGATAAGGGTGGGTAATACACTTTCTCCATCTCTTGTGACCAGCCATCATCTCAACAGGTTGCCAGCATTGGCAGCTTCAATACTTGAAATGAAGGAGTTTGGGGATGAATACGGAAAACAGGTGGTCAGGAATTCAAAGGCCCTTGCAAAAGCCCTGGCCAAAAGGGGCTTCAAGGTACTGGGAGAAGGAAAGGACTACACTGAAAGCCATCTGCTGCTTGTTGATATTGGTGAACATGTCGACTTTGCACCTGCAAAGTTCCTGGAAAAGGCCAACATACTATGCTCGGATGATTTCTCCGGAAACAGCCCTGAAGTAAGAATCGGCACACCAGAATCGACAAGAAGGGGTATGAAGGAAGAAAACATGGAGGATATTGCAGAGTTCTTCAAGCGATTGATTATTGATAAGGAGGATGTGGACATAGTTGGAAAGGATGTTGAAAGCTACGCCAGACAGTTCACAGGATTGGATTATTCATATTAGTTACCTCCCGAGGGAAACCACACAAGAGTGTGGTTTCCCTCATTGCAAATAAATTTATTAAGGGGGGGATATTG
>JANKMX010000026.1:0-3063 GCA_024649995.1 Gudongella sp.
CGTCGGATTTCTCGTCGCTGCCCTTTTCATCGCTTCCTATTTCGTCGCTGCCCTTTTCATCGCTTCCTATTTCGTCGCTGCCTTTTTCATCGCTGCTTTGCTCGTCGCTTCCCTTTTCGTCGCTACCTTGCTCATCGCTTCCCTTTTCGTCACTGCCCTTTTCATCGCTGCCTTGCTCGTCGCTTCCTTGTATTTGAACTTCATTATGAACATTACCTTGACCTGATTGGTTGAATTCGTTGAATGAACTAGCTTCAACCTCTGACATCGGCGACATCAGCCTAGCGGCGATCAGTGTTGTTGCCATCGTCTTTGCAGCTGCCTTACGGATCAGCTGTCTCTTTTTCTCTTGGTTTCTCTCATATGCTCTATTGGATCTTTTTAAGCCATTCGTTAATCGTTTTGACATTTTGAATCCTCCCCTCAATTCAAATATTAAACTTATAATAAACTATTCCTGAAAGTATGCTATGTCATTGTAGATGATACTGAGTATTATTATCATTTATACCACTATGTAATTTTATTACGGTTTTATATCGATTTTATTTCGGTTTTATGAATAAATATTAAAATAACAATATTCCTACGGTATGACTTTACAATTCTCGATTCAAGAGGGCTAGGGTCAGGCTCTCTGGTCTAAGACTCTTCACGCTGTTCAGAGTGACAAAGAAGACAATTCACAATTCACAAATCTCAGTTCACAATGAGTTAGGCTCATTTCTTTGGGCAGGAGATCCCTCCAATAACGGTCGGGAAGACAAAAATAAACCCAAGACCAATCATCTCTGACTGGTCCTGGGCTATATCAAATAAACTATACTAGGTTTCTTTTAACTATCTCATTTACCACAAAGGTTGCTACATCCTCAGCATAGCTTCCGGATCCGAAGCCTGCATCATAGCCAAGCTCCTTTGCAAGCTCGTGGCTAAGTCTAGGTCCTCCGCAGACAAGGACAATCCTGTCTCTGATCCCCTCTGCCTCAAGAAGCTCAACAAGCTCTGTAAGGTTAGGAATGTGGACATCCTTCTGGGTAACCACCTGTGAAACTAGTAGTGCGTCAGCCTTCATCTCGATGGCCTTGGCAACCAGCTCCTCGTTTGGAACCTGGCTTCCAAGGTTGTAGGCCTGGATTCCCTCGTACCTCTCAAGGCCGTAGTGTCCCGCATAGCCCTTCATGTTCATGATGGCGTCTATCCCTACGGTGTGGGCATCTGTCCCTGTGCATGCTCCAAGGATAACAACGTCCCTTTTGATGTTGTCCTTGATGTATTCCTCTATGTCATGCTTTTCCATGACATCAACATCCACCTTGGGTACCTCGATTGATGAGTAGTCAACTGTATGGATTGTCTTGCCGTATACCACAAAGTAGGTGTAGTTTATTCCAAGGTCATGGGAATAGACAACAGCTGGTTCCTCAAAGCCCATTTTCTTGGCAAGCTGTCTGGCAGCCTCGTTTGCCTCGTCTCCGTAGGGTACAGGCAGACTGAAGCTAAGCTGGACCGCTCCGTCATTCATTGTGTCTCCGTATGGCTTTACTTTGGTAAGGTCGACTTTTTGGATTTCATTCATTATCTGTCACCTCCAAGCATAAGTTGGATAAATGGATTGAAGTAGCCTGAATCCTTTCTGGCAATTCCTGCAAGTCCCTTTCCGCCGGTTCTCATCCTTCTAACTCCACCGAACTTGCCCTGCTCGATTGTCTGGAAAAGTCCTTCCCTTTCGATCTGCTGAAGGAGCTCGCTTGCTTCCTCAAGAACTGCGTGGGCTCTCTTCTGGATCACTCCGCCTTCCTTGAACTCTATCTCATCACTCAGGTGTCTGGCATTGTTGAATACATACTGGGCATTCTCAATGGACAGGTATCTGTCATGAAGGTGTGGGGTGTGGATTGCCTCTGTAAGCATTCCAAGAAGCTGGATTCCCTGTCCTGTCATTATTGATACCATGTTGAACATTGCATTCTGAACATGTCCCTTGTATATGTTTCCTGTCATAAACTTTGTTGGTGGCATGTACTTAAGTGGCGCCTTGGGGAATATCTCCCTTGCCATCTGAGCCTGAGCAAGCTCCAGAAGGAAGCCGTCCTCGATTGTAGGCTCCATCTCAAAGGCATGTCCAAGACCCATCTGCTCCTCTGGAAGTCCAGCCTTAAGTGCAAACTGCTCGTTTATGAACTGTGATGCAAGCACTGTATGAGCCGCCTCAACAGCATCGTCAGTCGTAAGGTAGTTGTCCTCCCCTGTGTTTATTATGATTCCTGCAAAGCCGTTTATAACCCTTGAGAAGTACTGGTCTATAAGGGTTCTCTGCATGTTGATGTCCCTGAAGAGTATTCCGTAAAGGGCATCATTAAGCATCATGTCCACCCTTTCAAGGGCTCCCATCGCTGCTATCTCAGGCATGCAAAGTCCTGAGCAGTAGTTTGTCAGCTTGATGTACCTTCCGATTTCCTCTCCAACCTCATCAAGAGCCTCCCTCATAAGCTTGAAGTTCTCCTGGGTTGCATAGGTTCCTCCAAAGCCCTCTGTGGTTGCTCCGTATGGAACATAGTCAAGAAGTGACTGGCCCGTTGTCCTTATAACCGCGATTATGTCTGCTCCCTGCTTTGCAGCTGCCTTTGCCTGGACTATATCCTCATAGATGTTTCCAGTCGCTACGATTACATAAAGGTTAGGTTCCTTGGCAGGTCCAAAGTCATTGATATAGTCATCCCTCACCTTTTTGTTGGCAAGGATCTTCTCCACTGTTTCCTCTGCTACGGTATGGATAACATCCTTGATCTCCTGCTCATCCCTTGCAGGCAGCCTAGTGATGTCAACCTCTCCTGATGCGATCTTTTCAGCTATTTCCTGTGGTGGAATCTCAAGGTTAAGCATTGCGTTTCCTAGCCAGTATGCCGCTCCCCTCTCAAGTCCGCCTCCCTCCACGATGTTGTCCACAACAACGTTTGGCAGCGGCTTTCCAATCTCATCCACACCGTCCACCCCAAGAAGCCTTACTACGGTTCTTTCAGTGGATACTGTTGTATGCTCGTCGATGAAGTTTTGAATGTC
>JANKMX010000026.1:3073-30144 GCA_024649995.1 Gudongella sp.
TCAAGTCCAGATTTAGTTTTGACAAGGTATCAACTCCTTTCTAACTACAACGAACAGTGATACCCTCTCAACAAAATATATCAAAATCATAGATTTTGGATATTTTAGTTGCCGGGCACTTACAATGAAAAGTGAACAATTGTCCGGGTCGGTCTCTTAGGTCTGAGATCCCTCCGCTTCGGTCGGGATGACAACATTCTTTTATCAAGCTTTTGGGTCAAGATTCTTCACTACGTTCAGAAAGACAACAATTGAGTCATCCTGAGCTAAGCGAAGGATCCAAGACTTTAGTTTTCACCCTAGCAATCTTTAAATTGTTCTTTGTTCGTTGTTCATTGTTAATTACTCTTTTTCTAGTATTTCTTCCGCTATCTTAAGTATCTCCGTCCTAAGTCCCATTATCCGTGCGATGTTTATGGCATCCCTTGGGATTCCGGTTGTCTTGTCCACAACCCTTAGGCGGTAGTCCATGTATTTGTTTATGATGTCCATTCCATCCCCTTCGGAGATCTCCTCTGAAAGGGTATCAACATCCAGCTCTGAAAGTCCAACAACCTGCAGGTGCTGGATCCCCTCGATGTCCGCAACGTTGTCGTAGTGGGTTGTGATAAGGGATATTGCAGGCTTGTCCATAAGATAGATTGCTATGGCCTTTGAGATGGCATAGCCCTCCTCGGGGTTTGTTCCCCTGGCAAGCTCATCTATAAGGATAAGTCCCTGCTCATTCGCCCGTCTCATGGCATCACTTACAACCTGGACCTCTCCTCCGAAGGTTGAAAGTCCACTGTCTGTTGACTGCATGTCACCGATTGAGGATTTGATGTAGAGGCTAAGTCCCAGCTCCATCCTTTCTGCCGGAACATAGAGACCGTAGTGTGCCATAGCTGAAAGAAGTCCAACAAGCTTGAGGCTTATGGTCTTTCCTCCCATGTTGGCTCCCGTTATGCAGGCAACACCCTCCTCCAGGTTTATGCTTATGGGTGTGAAGACAAGGTCCCGGTCCCTAAGCAGGTCCTCAATCTTTGGATGCCTTCCCCTTTTTATGCTTATGATGTGCTCATCCAGAATCACTGGCTTTGTTGCATCCATATCTATTGCAAGCTTGGCCTTTGCAAGGACCAGGTCAAGCTTTCCAACCGCCAGCATGTTTCTGTAGAGCTCGCGTCTCCTCTTGCCGACCTCCTTTGAAAGGTCCTCCCGGATCCGCATCTCCTCACGCTCCTCCTTGTCCCGAAGAAGCTCCAGGGTCCTTTCAGCCCTGGCAAGATCATCTGTTGGTACGATTGTAAACTTAATGTTAAGGTAGGTTTCAGAGAAGTAGGTGAGGTAGGGGTATGCCTTTATGGTCCTTAGCATCTCCTTGTTGTCCCTGTTCACGACAACGCTGTTGTCCGGTCTCAGGTCCAGCCCAAGGTCCTCCTTGACCTTATCCTTGATCCACTTCTTCTCTAGCCTTATCTCCTTGTCCGCTTCCCTTTTGTCCTTCCTTATGTTACCAAGCTCCTCCGAGTAGGCATCATATATATAGAAGGTTGCGATTCCAGTATTCTCAGGATCCAGGATCCTTTCAAGCTGAGGGATCTTTTCAACCCTGGTCTCGGGAAAGTCAGGTATTCCGTACTCCTCAAGCAGGTCCTTCAGGTGGTGGAGGTTATATAGGAAATTCTTTATCTCAAAAAGCTCCACATCCGTCAGGATAAAGCCGTCCATGGCTCTTTTCGTGGATTGCCTCAGGTCCTTCATGTGGCTAAGTATGTTGTTGAACTCCCTTCTGATGGTGTTGTTCTTCACATAGGGAAGGTAGCTTTCAAGCATGTCCAGCTGATTTCTGAGCCCTCTCTCCCCGCCCTTCCTGTGGGGCTTCATACGGCCCTTGAACATGGTTCCGTATGGGGTAAGGACGCTTATCTGATTCATGATGTACTGGAAGTCCACTGCATTTTTTGTGCCCTGGTCCATAAACATACTATTCACCTCCCAGCATTATGTCCATTACCGGTATGTCCTTTATATATGTCCTCATGCGATCCAGAAACTCGTTGGGTTCAAAATAGTAGCCTGCAGGTGCGTAGGGGTTGATAGTTACCCCGATGACATTTATGGGGTGGATAACCTTGATGCTTATTCCCAGCCTTAGAAATTGTAGGTAGTCTTTTGGCGGTATAAATATTCTGGTTCCATCTCCAACCACAATGTCAACATCCTTGTACTTTCTTGTGGTCCTTGTCAGGTCCTCCAGGGTTCCCTTAACAAGGGAGCCTGGTATAATGAGGTACTTGGAGTCCGTATCAAGGTACTCCCCAATCCTGTGGCCTGCTCCAAGGGCGGTCTGAAGCCTTATCTCCTCAACATCTCCATCCTTTGAAACCACGGCCATCCTGTCCTGTGAAAGCAGGTCCTCCAGCAATTCCACATCCCCGGCGTCCACCTGGGGAAGGGATAGGATGTTAAGCGAATGGAGAGTCTCCTCCAGAACCCTGTTGATATCCCTTGAGATCACCGCTCCCGTTGAAAGGATCGTTCCGTCTGATATGGTTGGTGCTGCCGAGGACTTCCTGTCCAGGGCTCCGTCTATGATTACGAACTTTGCCCCAAGATCCAGCATGTTCTGGGCAACCTGCCTGATGTCCCTTAGGCTTTGGGGTCCTGCTATCTGAATGTAGCCAGGAGACCTGACCTTTCCGATTATCACCTCTCCAAGTGGTGTCCTGAAGGGCGTAACCTTCATGATCTCGATGTTTGCATCCCCCATTGCAAGAAGAGCTGTTGTGGTGGCAACAATCGTGTTCTCCTCTGCAAAAATCCTCGGCTTTTCAGTTTCAGTGACCCTGTCAAGGCTTTCACCGTCACGGCCTATGGAGGTGAGTCCAAGCTGGACCCCCTTCTCCATGGCCTCTCCGATCAGGTGGTTTAGGGTTACCGTCTTCCCTGAGTTCTTGCTCATGCCTATAATGGATACTATTTTGTATTTATCTTCTATAAGGCTCAGTAAAGACATGGCGTCTCCCCTTACTTGTTGTAGTTTTTGCTTCTTTCGTGTCTTTCAAGGTAGCTTGGCTCAAGGTTCTTGATTTCAGTTCCCTCCATAAGCTCAGCGACTCCTGATGATGTGGATTTCTTCTTGCCCTGGCATACGTCGCACTGGCACTCTTCCTCAATATGGCTTGGCTCAGCATAGGTTGTGATTATTCCCTCGTAGTTTCTAAGGACTATCTTCTGAGGTGACTGTGAGATCAGGTACTGTGGCATTACAGGAGTCTTTCCTCCTCCACCAGGTGCGTCAACCACAAAGGTTGGAACGGCATAGCCTGATGTATGGCCCCTAAGTGCCTCTATTATCTCGATTCCCTTTGATACCTTTGTTCTGAAGTGCTCGATTCCCATTGATAGGTCGCACTGGTAGATGTAGTAGGGTCTTACCCTGATTGTTGTAAGCTTCTGAACAAGATCCTTCATTATATGTGGACAGTCGTTTATTCCCCTAAGGAGAACTGACTGGTTTCCAAGTGGAATTCCAGCATCTGCAAGCTTTCTGCAGGCTTCTGTTGATTCTGGAGTGATCTCCTTTGGATGGTTGAAGTGTGTGTTCAGCCAGATTGGGTGATACTTCTTAAGCATGTTCACAAGGTCGTCGGTGATCCTTTGTGGCATTACAACCGGAACCCTTGAACCGATTCTTATGATCTCAACATGTGGAATCTCCCTAAGCTTACTTATTATATACTCAAGTCTATCATCTCCAACAAGGAGTGCATCTCCCCCTGAAAGGAGTACATCCCTTACCTGTGGAGTGTTCCTGATGTATTCGATCCCCTTGTCGATTCTTTCCATAGGTGCTCCTGAATCGTTCTGGCCGGCGAATCTTCTTCTTGTACAGTGTCTGCAGTACATGGAGCATTGGTCTGTAATAAGGAAAAGGACCCTGTCTGGATATCTGTGTGTTAGACCTGGAACAGGTGAGTCTGCATCCTCGTGCAGTGGGTCGTCCATGTCTGATTCGCTTATATGTGTCTCCATTATTGTTGGAACCGCCTGCATCCTCACTGGACACTTTGGATTCTTTGGATCCATAAGTGATGCGTAGTAGGGTGTGATTCCAACCCTGAATTTCTTAAGTACCTCGCTGATGTCCTTCTCTTCCTGGTCTGAAAGCTCGATTACCTCTCTAAGCTTTTCTACGTCGGTGATCCTGTTTCTTACCTGCCATTTCCAGTCGTTCCACTCATCTGGTGTAACGTCCTTCCATAGTGGTATATCCTTATAGTCTCTCATGTAATTAATCCTCCGTTTCTTATTAATGAACAGTGAATATCGAATAATGAATAATGATTATATGTTGAACCCTGATGTCTGGTTAAGAGATAATATCTAAGAGTTAAGATGTAAGAGTTAAAATCTAAGATGTGAGGTTTATAGATGCCAGCCGGGGTCTGAGATGTCTCGACAAGCTCGACATGACAGCATCCTTGTGTCAGGCTTTAGGGTCAAGATCCTTCGCCGTAGCCTCAGGATGACAAATTGTGTCATAAGTGCCCGGCAACTAAAATATCCAAAATCTATGATTTTGATATATTTTGATGAGAGGGTATCTGAACTTAGTGAAGAATCTCTGACCACAATACTGTTCTCCAGTCTCTTACCTATTACTTCTTAGATATTAGATTTGGTGCAAATTTATCCCAAATTCTCACTATCTGGTTGTTTTTCTTTCAACCTTCAGCTTTCGGCTTTCGGCTGATTATGCGTAAAGCTCTGTAAATATCTTCTTAAGTTCCTCTGATTCCCTCATAAGGTTAAGTGATATTGCTGCGTGTCCTTTGGTGTATCCGTTTCCAACTATCATGTTTACGTCCTTGCCAACTCCCTCTGCTCCAAGGGCTGCTTTTGTGAAGCTTGTTGCCATTGAGAAGAAGTACACGATTCCGTCGTCCTTTGTGATAAGGATTGAGGACATCTCTGTGTTTGGAATGTTTACAGTGTTTATAACTATGTCAGCCATCTCTCCATCAGTAACAGCCGCTATCTTTTCCATCACCTCAACTGCATTGGTCGCATCTGCAACCACATACTCGTCTGCAAGGTTTGCTGACTTGGCTCTTTCGATTGTTTTCTCCCTGCTTCCAACGCAGATTACCTTACCTGTAACGCCTGCCCTCTTCTTTGCCTCATATAGGCAGAGCATGCCTGATTTTCCTGTTCCTCCAAGAACTACAACAGTGTCTCCCGGCTTTACAAGCTTTGCAGTCTGGGCTGGTGCTCCAGCTACATCAAGAACTGAAAGTGCAAGGTTCTCTGGCATGTCCTCAGGTATTTTTGCAAATATTCCTGATTCAAACAGGATGGCCTTTCCCTTGATGTCCACCTGATCGATGTCCTTTCTGATATCTCCGAAGCTGTCTATTCTAAGTGGAGTAAGTGAAAGTGACACAAGTGTTGCAATCTTGTCTCCAACCTTAAGTTCAGTCTTTCCCTCAAGGGCTGGTCCAATCTTCTCAACAACACCAATAAGCATACCGCCTGATCCAGTTACTGGGTTCTGGTGCTTGCCTCTTTCGTCAACAATGCCCTTCATGATCTTCTTGATCTCCTCAAGGTCTCCACCTGCCTGTTCCTTGATCTGCGTGAAGCTTGCTGAGTCTACGTTTAAGGTCTTTACGTCAATTAGTATCTCGTTGTCGTAAATCTCCATGTCATTGTCGATTTTAAATGCTGGTTGTGGCAATACACCCTTTGGCTCAATTACCCTGTGCGTACCGTATGGACTTCCTTTTTTCATATGTACTCCTCCTTTAAACATTTTGTCTATTATTATTGCAAGTTCTGTGCCAATTAAAAGTTTGTTAAAAAAATGGCTAATTCGAGGGATTGGCGATTTTAAAGCATTCTAAGCTTCTGATACAGCTGCCGGTTTTTCGGCATTTGGGCCAAGAAGGAGCCGGGGAAAGCTTCCCCAGCCCTATAGGTTATATTTGCTTATTTTGTATTGCAGGGTCTGTCGTGGTATCTGCAATAGGTCTGAAGCGTGGGTGATGTTGTCCCCCGTCTGCCTCAATGCATCAAGAATAAGTGATTTTTCCGTCTCCTGCATCACCTTGTTGAGGGCCATCTCCCTTATTTCCATGGGCTTTTGTACAAGGTTTCTCTTTATCTTGGGAGGAACATGGTCCTCCTGAATCATCTCAGTATCATATAGGCTCATTATACCCTCGATCAGGTGCTCAAGCTCACGGACATTACCCTCCCAGGGATACTCTCTGAATATCTTTAGAACCTCCCTATCCACACCCTTTACGGATTTCCCCATCCTTTGGTTAAACTTCTCGATAAAGAAATGGGTGAGGACCTCAATGTCATCAAGTCTTTCCCTGAGGGGAGGAATGCTGAAGCTTATGACATTCAGCCTGTAGAAAAGATCCCGTCTTAGCTGCTTGTTCTGGACTGCAAGCTCAGGCTCAACGTTTGTAGCTGCAATTATCCTCACATCAACAGTCTTGATCTTTGTACCTCCAACCCTTCTGATGTTACCATCCTGAAGGACCCGAAGGAGCTTGGACTGAAGATCAAGGGGCATTGAGTTTATCTCATCCAGGAAGAGGGTCCCTCCGTCTGCCAGCTGGAAAAGCCCCGGTCTGTCCTCGGCGCCTGTAAAGCCTCCCTTGGTGGTTCCAAAGAGGATTCCTTCAAGGAGGTTTGATGGCAGGGCTGCGCAGTTCTGGGTGATAAAGGGGTTGTGCCGCCTTTTGCTTCCATTGTGGATTGCATGTACAAAGAGCTCCTTGCCGGTTCCCGTGTCGCCTGAAATAAGGACGGGCACGTCAGCCTCTGCCGCCTTTTTTGAAAGGGCCTTAAGCCTTAGTATCTCCTTGTTCTGGCCCACAATGTCAAAGAAGGTGAAGTGAGCGGACTCCCTGGATGGGTTCTTTGTGGTCTTTGTGCTGTAGAGCTGGTCCTGAAGGTCCACAATCTTTTCTGACAGCTCCCTCACCTGGGTGATGTCCTTTGAGATCTCAATGGCTCCAAGTATCCTCCCCCTGCTCTTTATGGGGATTGAGGAGTTGATGGTTGTGATCTTCTCCCCCTTGTAGTTTACAAAGGTCTGTTCCTTCCTGAGGATTGGCTCCCCTGTCCTTATCACCGTAAGCAGGGTGCTGGTCTCCTCGTTCAGGGATGGGTAGATTTCAATAAGATGCCTTCCAACGGCCCTTTCCACATCCACCCCGTCTATCTTCTGGGCGAAGGAGTTGTAATACACGATCTTTCCCGAGGCATCTATAATATGCAGACCCTCCTCCAGATAGTCAAGAATCTCTACCATGTTCTCCTTGAAAAAAATATCCTTCATATATATTCCTCCACTCCTTTGGCGCCTGAAAATCGGCAGTTAGTGCCGAAAATCAGGCAGGTGTTTGCCTGCCCGCTTTCTCTTTATCTCTATTTCATCAATTCACTTACTGTATCAAGAAGAATTTGTGGTAGAACCCCGAATGAATAGCCCTTCTCAAGTCTTTCCGTGAACTTGTGAGCATCCTTTCCAAATGGGCCGATGTTAACAACAGGAAGGTTCAATTCCTGCATGTCATCAAGTGGAAGGTTGTACTTGACACCGAATCCCGGCATGTTCACCTTCAATGATTCCACGGCCTTCTCTTCTCTTGGTGCAGCTGCATAGCTAAGGTCGGAGATGTATGGGTAGAACTTCTTGTTTACTATATTGTACTCATCACCTGCATTGGCAATTGCCTTGTCGACTGCAGCCATAAGCTTCTTCTCCCTGTCATCCTCTCCCTTGACAAAGATGTGTGGATAGTATGGAGGTGAGAAGTACCCGATTACAACAGGGTCCTTGTCTGACCACATGCCGTGGACCATCTCCACCATCTTCAGGGCGAAGATTCTCTCATCAACCTCTGGATCATTCATAAGCTCTGCTGAAAGCTCTTCAATCCTCTTGTCAAGCTCTTCTCCTCTTTCAGCCCTTACCTTCTGAAGAAGCTCGTCATAGGACATTACCCTTGGCTCCCAAGGCAGCTTTTCAAATGGGTAGTTGCTCTGCTTGGCATACTCCTCGTATTCCCTGTTCAGGCTGTCCACAACATTCTGGAAGGCCTTTGTGGCTCCGTCCTTCATCTTTCTCATTACCTGGTCAGGTGTTGAGTTGTGGGTCGCGTAGTTGAAGTATAGGTATGCATATCTTGCAATCTGTACCGAGTACTCTGTCTTAAGGTCCTGCTGCCTCAGTGTTATTGGAGGAAGTGAAACCTCTCCATCAGCATTGTCGCAGTAGTCCATGTTAAGGTTGAACTCCCTTGTGATCTCGGATGCTATCTGGTTTGGATCAAGTCCCTTGTATGGCTCTCCAACATGGGTTTCCTTGCCTGTGATGTAGAAGCTTGGCATAAGCTTTCCAACGGTTCCTACATATATATATCTTGTCTCGTCACCAACATATCTTGGAGCGGAGTAATCCGTATCAACAACAGCCAGGTAGTCATAGCCCTTCTCCTTCTTGAGCTTGACAAGCTCTGGAACGACTGAAAGCATTCCGCCTGAGTTGCCTTCCTCGTCACATACAGCTGCGAAGATAAGGTTTCCTTCAAGCTCGTCAACGTTCTTTGAGAACTCCTCCATCATAACCATAAGGGTTGCAACCCCGAACTTCATGTCGAAGATTCCCCTTCCGAACAGGTAGTTTCCGGAGTCAAGGTCTTCCTTGGCCTCAGGTGATATTGTCACCTCGTTCAGCTTCTTGGTAAGCTCGTAGGGCTTTGTGGCAAATTCCTTAAGCTCGCCGTAGTCGCTTATTCCTACAGTGTCCGTATGTCCTATAAATACAAGCGTCTTTTTGTCGTTTCCTTTTTTTCCGTTGATTGTTGCCATAAGTGATTTTCTTCCAACGGAGTCATCGATTACATCCACAAATTTAACATTCTCCGGATTTTCCTTGAAATAATCCATCTCCATAAATTTGTCATGCACCAATTGGACAACGTTGTTTTCCTCAGGAGTCCCCACAACGCCCAATACATTTGTCAGCTCTACAGTGAGGTCCTCGATTCTCTTTGTCATATCCATAATATAAATCTCCTCCTTGTTGGTTCTGCCTATATCATATCTTAAACCAGGTGGTTGTTCAACGGGAAAACGATTAGTTTGTTAATTTTTCTACAGCTTTCTTAATCCTTCCCATGGCATCCTCAATTTGCTCATAGGAGCATGCATAGCACAGTCTGACAAAACCTTTGCCATACTTACCGAAGGAACCACCAGGAACAATTGCAACTCCGGCTTCCTCAAGTATATAGTCGCAGAAGTCCCCTTCATCCATACCCAACTCCTCTATGTTAATGAATACGTAGAATGCACCTTTTGGTTCAAGAAGCTTCAATCCCTTTACATCCTTGAGGGACTCGTAAACCAATTTCCCTCTCCTTTCAAATTCCTTAAGCATATCAACAGTAAACTGGTCTCCATTGTTGTAGGCCTCCGCCGCCCCCACTTGAGCAAAGGATGTTGCACAGGTTGAGAAATTCTGGTGAACCTTGTTAAGGTATTTCAGCATCCATGCTGGTCCCATAAGGTAACCAATCCTCCATCCAGTCATTGAGAAGGTCTTTGAGGCTGAGTTGACAACAATTGTCCTCTCTCTCATCCCAGGCATGCTTGCAATGCTTACGTGTTTCCCACGGAATAGGAATTGATCATAGGTTTCATCAGAAATCACAAGAAGATCCTTTTCTACAGCAAGCTTTGAAATATCTCTAATGTCATCCTCCTCCATTATGGCACCTGTGGGATTATGTGGCGTATTGATAAGAATTACCTTGGTTTTCTCAGTTATCTTGTCAGCGATATCAGCAGCCTTCAGGCTGAAGTTGTTTTCCATCTTAAGGGGAACCTCAACCACATTTACATCTGCAATGATTGCCTGCTCAGAGTATGCCGAGAAGAATGGACTTGGAATTATTATCTCATCCCCTTGCTCCATCATCCCAAGCATGATTATCCCAATGGCTTCACAGGCTCCTGCGGTTACAACAATTTCATTTTCCGGGCTGTAATCCAAACCATGATCCCTCTTGTACTTGGCGGTTATGGCTTCTCTAAGGGGCATTATACCTGCCATCTCAGTATAATGTACGATTCCCTGGTCAAGGGCTTTCTTAGCGGCGTCCTTGGCAATCTGTGGTGAATCAAAATCAGGCTTGCCTATCTCCATATGAATTATTGACCTGCCTTGGGCTTCTAGGTCAAGAGCTTTCTGGAACACATCATACAGGCCGCCTTTGAAATTGAACTTCTGGCATCTTTCATTAATACTAATCATAATTTGACCTCCCAATTTTTATTTGTTTACCCTACTTTCAGGCTCCTGTCCCGACAGTACCCTGACAACCTCTCCTGCCGCCCTCTCACGCAACTCAATATATGAGTCCTGAGTGAAGAACGCTGCGTGGGGAGTTACAATATAGTTCTCAAGTGAAAGAAGTGGATTATCCTCTTCAATGGGCTCAGCCACCGTAACATCAACTGCAGCACCTGCAATCACCTTGTTGTTTAGGGCTTCGTACAGGTCTTTTTCATTTACAAGAGGACCTCTTGAGGTGTTGATTATTATGGCATTGTCCTTCATCTTCTCAAAGGCTTCCCTGTTGAACATGCCTTTTGTCTCAGGGGTCAGAGGACTGTGAATTGTAATCACATCCGATTCCCTTAACAATGTATCAAGATCAACAAGCTCAGCACCGTACTCTTTGACGATTTTTTCATCAATATATGGGTCGGCTGTTATCATACTAAAACCAAATGCCCTTGATTTTCTAGCAACCTCTCTTGCAATCTTCCCGAATCCGATAATCCCCAGTGTCTGTGTGCTCAGTCTTCTCATCTGTGGGAAGCCAGATTTTGTAATTATGCTGTTAATGTCCCATACTCCTTCCCTTACATGCCTGTTATATGTAGGAATATGTCTTAGCATGGATAGGATAAGTGACATTGCATAATCTGAGACCTCATCTATGCAATAGTCTGGGACATTTGTAACCGCAATTCCCTTTTCCTTGGTGCTTGCCAGGTCAATGTTGTCAAATCCTATTCCCTGTCTTGCTATAATCTTGCAGTTATTCAATGTCTCAACATGCTCAGGCCTTATTTTCCTGTCTGCAATTATTACACCGTCCGCATCCTTTATTTCTTCAAAAAACCTCTCTTCATTTTCGTTTGGAACAAATACAACATCTGCATCCACACCTTTCAAGATTCCCATTTCAAGTGTTGGATCTTCAACCAACAGACTATGTATGACTACCTTAGGTTTTTTCATGGTATCCCTCCTTGTTTTTGTGTATACGTATATGTATACATTGATTATTCCGCTAACCTACTTCTTTTTATATATAAGTCTACCGTCTCCCCGACTTTACCAGATTAATCAATATTGATTCCTTCACGCCTGCCAGGTGTTCCTTCATCAAGCTTTGGGCTCTTATGCTGTCCCTTTCAGATATTGCATTATAGATATCCTCGTGCTCCCTAATCACCGTCATTGCCCTGCCCTCAAAATTGGTGTAATTAAGATATCTGTTGTAGGACATGTAAATCTGTCTTATATACTCTTCCAGCATTTGATTTTTCGTTAACTTTGCAAGAAACATGTGATATTTCCTATCAATATCAAGATACTCTCTTCGGTCCATCGGCTGTTGCTGAGTAACTTCCTCGTGTTTTTCAGTAATCCTTTTCAATTCCGACAGGTCCTTATCGCTCCTGTTTGCCGCTGCCAATTTTGCTGATAAGATTTCCAATGATTCCCTGATAGCATAAAGGTCAAGAAAGTAATCTGCTGAAAGCTCAGTTACAAAAGTCTTCTTTCCCTGCATACCAACTAAGCCTTCATATGAAAGTCTTTGGAGTGCAGCTCTTATTGGTGTCCTGCTGATGCCCAACTTTTCAGAGAGATCATCTTCAAGTATTATTTCACCGGGCTTCAGTTCAATTGAAACAATCGCATCCCTTAATGCTTCATACGCCTTGTCAGTCAAAGTACCCTTGCTTTTGATCATATCCAATGCCATTATTTTTTTACCTCTCTTTTCTATCACTATGCATACGTATACTTAGAATATACTATACTGCATTTTGAATTGTCAACACATTAAAAGCAGAAAAGTCAGATTTAATCGAGGTTTTGTTAAATTTTTAATTATCTGAAAGCTCTTGAAATCCTATCGACACGATGTTATTATATGTATACATATACAAGAGACTGGGAGGTGGATATACAAATCGATTGCCTTTGAAGTACCCTGTTTACTATGCGTATAAAACAAAAGGAGGAAATACTTAAATGAAAAGAAAATCTATACTTATGATCAGTATGCTTATGGCACTATCAATTTTTATGACTGCATGTGGAGGGTCCTCAGCACCGGCTGATGGCGGTTCTTCAGATGAGGTTATTACTTTGAGGGTTTCACACGTACTTCCTGAAGCCCATCCAACACATACGACGCTTGCAGAAATCTTCAAGCCAGAGGTTGAAGCTAACTCAAACGGAAGAATCAAGGTTGAAATCTATCCGAATGCTCAACTTGGTTCAGATAGACAGGCTATTGAATCAGTAAGTCTTGGTTCCCTTGAGATGACAGTCCCAGGCGGTCCGGTTGTTTCAGGATTCTATGAGCCCTACATGATCTTTGACCTTCCATTCCTGTTCGAGTCAAGAGAAGCTGGATATGCTTCATGGGATGGAGAGCTTGGACAACAGGTTAGCGAAGGACTTAAGGAACAAAACATAATCAACCTAGGATACGGGGAAAACGGCTTCAGACATGTTACAAACAACAATGGACCAATAAACACCCCTGCTGACATGGCTGGAATGAAGATCAGAACAATGGAGAATCCGCTTCACGTAGCTGCTTTTGAGGGAATAGGTGCCAACCCTACCCCAATAGCGTTTGGGGAGCTATTTACAGCACTTCAGCAAAAGACTGTCGATGCCCAGGAAACTCCAGCTGCAATAATTCACTCCAACAAGTTCTATGAGGTGCAGGATTACCTGTCACTTACAGGACACCTATTTACAAATTGTCCATACCTGATTAACATGGATTTCTATGAAGGACTTGATACTGAACTGCAGCAGGTGATTGCAGATGCAGTTGATGCAACAATAGTGGTACAGAGAGAGGTTCTAACGGAGGAGGAAGCAAACTACATCGATGAGCTTAAGGAGCTTGGTATGGAGGTAAATGAAATTTCTCCTGAAAACCTGGCACTGTTTGTTGAAGCGGTTCAACCAGCATATGAGATATTCGAAGAGCAGTTCGGAGCTGAGATGATCGATTTGGCAAGAAGCTACAATAAGTAATGATTTGAATGGGCTTGAGCAATCAAGCCCAATCAAACATTCAATAAGGAGGTAATAGATTTGAAGGTACTAAGATGGCTTGATGAGTATTTTGAAGAAGCTGTACTTGTATCAAGTCTTGTGGTTACAGTAGGCCTTATTTTCATGCAGGTAATCATGCGTTATGTTTTTAGGAATTCCCTGTCATGGAGTGAAGAATTGGCAAGATACATATTTCTGTACCAGATTTGGCTTGGTGCAAGCTATGCAACGAAAAAGAAGGCCCACTTAAGAATAGAAATTATTAAATCAAAGTTTTCTGGTAGAAAGGGTGCCTATTTTGAAACTGTCGTAATGATAATCTGGCTGGCATTTACGGTTTTCCTTACTTTGGAATCATTTAATCTCACTAGAATGATCTTTATAAGAGGGCAACTTTCTCCTGCCATGAGAATGCCCATGGGATTTGCTTATGCATCTGTACCAATCGGTGCTGGATTGATGTCCCTTAGGTTGATACAAAATATTGTATCTGGTATTAAGGGCATCCCGCAGGCTAAATAATCAAGAAGGAGGAAATTATGAGTATTTTAATACTATTTGGTTTATTAACGGTTTTAATTACCATCAGTATACCAATCGGAATAGCTCTTGGTGCAGCTACAACTGTAACCCTTATGATTACACAAGATATTTCGCTGATGGTCATAGCACAAAACGCTTTCGCCGCCTTGGATTCATTTCCATTGATGGCAATCCCCTTCTTCATATTGGCAGGTAACCTTATGATGTATGGAGGAGTTTCAGAAAAGCTTCTTAGATTTGCAGATTCACTTGTTGGACACCTGATTGGTGGTCTTGGTATGGTTACCACAATGACCTGCATGTTCTTTGCAGCCATATCCGGATCAGGGCCGGCAACAGTATCAGCCATAGGTTCATTTATGATTCCTGCCATGAAGGAGAAGAATTACTCAGGTGCATATGCAGCCTCCCTGACTTCTGTCGCAGGCGCAATCGGGGTAATAATCCCACCAAGCATACCATTTGTAATTTACGGAGTAACAAGCGGGGCATCAATTGGAGAATTGTTCATGGCCGGTATAATTCCTGGAGCACTTATTGGAATTGGTCTAATGGTAACAAACTTCCTCTTGTCCAAGAAGTACAACTATGTGGGAAATGTTGAGAGGCCGCCTCTTTTTAAGTCATTTATCGAAGCCATCCCCTCACTTTCAGTGCCCGTAGTTATCCTTGGAGGAATTTATGCCGGTATATTCACACCTACAGAGGCTGCAGTTATTGGAGTTGTTTACGGTCTTTTCATCGGAGTTGTAGTTAACAGGGCTCTAACATGGGAGGGCATAGTAAAATCCCTTAAAGAAACCGTACTGATAAATGGAGCAACTACATTTATGGTTGGTCTTTCAATGTCATTTGCAGCATATATGACCATGAAGCAGGTTCCCTATCAGGTAGGACAATTCCTGCTTAATGTATCTGACGATAAGGTTGTAATCCTTTTACTAATAATTGGAATCCTGTTGATTGTCGGTTTGTTTATAGATAATATCTCTTCAACAATAATACTTACACCGATCCTGTTGCCGATAGTGACCAATCTTGGAATTAGTCCGGTCCACTTTGGTGTAATTCTTACAATGAGTCTTGCAATCGGGTTTTCAACACCGCCATATGGAGCCAACATATTTGTTGCTTCCGCGGTAAGTGGCGAGCCTATAGACAAGATGACAAAATATCTGGTACCATTCCTAATTGCAAATGTTGCTGTGCTTTTGCTTGTAACATTTGTACCTGGTCTATCAATGACTTTGGTTGAATTGTTGCGATAGCAAGAATTGGAGAATAAGATAATATCGGTATACCCCCTTAATTAATAGAGAGAACCCCTATTGACACCTTGACCGGTGATGTCAATAGGGGTTCTACATTATTCATCTGATTAGCTCAAGAAATTTGAGGGTTATTTCCGTCTTTAACCTTTCAACCGGATCATCAAGGTCTATATCACACATCTCCTGAATTTTCGCTATCCTGTACCTAACGGTGTTTGTATGGAGGAAAAGCTTGTTGGATGCTACATTGAAATTTGATTCGCTTTCCAGATATACCTTTAGGGTCTCCAGTAGTTCTTTGCTATTGTCGTGATTCAACAGAGGCATTATCTTGTCGAAGTTGCTTCCAAAATCCCTTCTCTGGATGTTTTCAAGCCTCAAAAGACCGAATGGACCAAGATCCTCAAAAGCCACAACTTTTCTGTCCTCATATATATATTTCCCAACCTCAAGAGCTTTCAAAGACTCAATAAAGCTCCTTTTTGATGAAAGTATATCCGATACGGAGGTCCCTATTCCAATTCTGCAACTGCATTCTCCCAGTTTCTCATTTAGCCTATCAAGTATCATCTTATAGTCGGATTTCATTTTTCTTATCTGACCTTCAGTATCATCAACCTGGGTAAGTATTACAATCTTATCGTCATCCACTATTCCATATATATTCTTGTTATGGCCAAGTATGGAAAGAACACTCTTGTAGATTTCCTCTCTTTTGTTTATGAGATTTATGTTCCCGCCTTCACTATGTATGCAGCTTACAATAAATGGATCTTCCACCGCTACGCGTATCTTTTCAATATTTCCTAAAAACTCCTTAACCCTACCAAATGAATCAAGTTCACCGTTTATTGCAGCCTTGACAAGATCGTCATAGTACCTTCCCTCAAAGTTTTGGTAGATATATAGCTGTTCCAAAATCTCCGTAAGCAGTGCTGTTGCTATTCTTATTGAAAGCAGGCTGTAGTAATCGATCTTTTCATCAGACTCCCAGATGATGATTTTCCTAACCAATCTTCCCCTTAGGACAACCGGTATGGATATCCAAGGGCACCTGTGGGAATCAAGGGGTGTTATTCTTGTAATATTAAGCTTGTCACATATCGTTTCCTTTGAGAAATCAAAATCATAATCTCCAATATTTTCTGTAAAATCTATGTGATGTGTGCTCTCAAAAATCGGAGGATATGTATGGGAGTTCCCTGTTATTACATCGATGATTGTCACAGGCATTTTAATCTCAATACTCAGCTTGTGAATGATGTCCCGTATCTTCATTCTTAGGTCCTTTGGTGTAATTGAGCTTTGAGTTGAGGGCTTATCAATCACTCTTGTGATAAAACGATTTATTGCAATTGAATTCACTGCGTTTATAACATCAATCCAGGCTTCATCATAAGGAATGTTAATTAAAGGAAATGAGAGCTCATTACACAAAGCTATCACCTCTTCAGATACTTCATGAAGATATCTATCCTTTTTTATTCCCATTCCTGCAGAGCCATTCTTATGAAGGAATCTTATTACATCCTTAAAGTAATCAGTTTTTCCAGTGAACAGAAATCCTGTAGTCAGTACAAACTCCTTACCCTTGAACCACAGGTATCCGTCTGGTGCATCAAACAGGGCAACTGCCTGAACCTCCCTGTCAAGTCCATCTTCTCCAGCTATCACACCATACTCCCTGAAGTATTTGTCATTTAGAATCTCTTTTATCTGTATTCCCAACTATATCACCTCTCCGATATGTCCTGTTTCCTATTATATAGGAATATAGCTCTGACAATCAATGACTTCATCACATTATCCAAATATAACAAGCCCCTGATATTTTTAAATCAGGGGCTCAGTGTCGGATATTTAGTTATCTTTGAAGCCAATCTGTAGCTGCTTGAGCAATAAGCGCCACTCCTCTTTGCATAATATCCTCATTGATGTTGAACTTGCTGTTGTGATGAGGATAGAGTGCACCATCTACTGGCTCATGTGAGCTTAGAAAGATGTATGTTCCAGGAACTTCATTAATGAAGTAGGCCATGTCCTCTCCACCCATTACAGGCTTTTTCATTTCCTTTATGTCCTCTTCTGGAATCAGTTTCTTTGCTGACTCCACAAAATATTTTGTGACATCTTCATTATTTACCAATGGAGGATAACCAAAGGTATAGTCAAACTCGATGGAGCCTCTCATTCCCTCTGCCACACTTCTGGAGATCTCCTCAAGCCTCTTTGCCAGATATTCCCTTACATCCTGGTCGACTGCCCTGCAGGTTCCTTCCAATTCAACGGTATCAGAGATAATATTGTATTGTGACCCCCCTTTGATCATCCCAAAGGTTATGACTCCGGGGTCAGTGGGGCTTACCTCCCTGCTGATTATTGTTTGTACATTTGCAATTACCTGCGAAGCAATGGAAATTGGATCCACTCCGTTTTCAGGATATGCACCATGACATCCCTTTCCCCTTATGGTCATCTTGAATCTATCCAGACAAGCCATCATGCTCCCATAGGATACCAATACCTCTCCATCCTTGCTGTCTCCTGTCAGACCACCTATATGAAGTCCCAGGACACCATCCACCTTAGGGTTTTCAAAGGCACCGTCATCAAGCATGGGTTTTGCTCCTCCAGGTCCTTCCTCTGCCGGCTGAAAGATGAGCTTGATATTTCCCTTCAAGTTTTCCTTTTCTCCATTCAATACCTTTGCAACACCTAGAAGGATTGCTGAATGGGCATCATGCCCACATGCGTGCATGTTTCCATTCTCTGATGCAAAAGACAACCCAGTTTCTTCCACGATAGGTAGCCCATCCATATCCGCCCTAAGAGCAATTGTCTTTCCAGGTGAGCCTCCTTCAATTAGGCCCACAATGCCTGATACTCCTACATTCTTTCTATATGGAATACCCATTTCATCAAGCTGCTGCATGATATAGGTTGAAGTTTGTTGCAAATCCAACCCCACCTCAGGAATTTGGTGAAGAGCTCTTCTCCATTTAACCACATCCTCCTGAACCTCTTTTGATCTGTCAAGGTAGCTCATTTAAGTCCTCCTTTATTTAACCAGATAGTTTTCTATCATTGCTATATAGTAGTGAATGCACTCCATGTAGCTGTCTATTGGAACAAACTCATTGGGTTGATGTGCCATATCCGCATCTCCCGGTCCATAGAATATACAAGGCAATCCACTTGGCGGAAGGAAAATCGATGCATCTGTGTAGAAATTAACACCCTTTGGTTCAATTTCTTTTCCAAATTCTTCCTTGACAGTATCAACAGCCAGTCTGACGAATTCATCTGAAACCTTGGTTTCAACTGCTGGCCTGTCATTGAGTACATTAACCTCAGCCTTGAAGTTTTCTATTTCCCCAGCCAGTTTGTTTATGATGGCTTCAAAATCCTTGACTATATCCCCGTGGACCTGTCCAGGTACAGTTCTCATATCAACTGTTATGGAGCATTTGTCAGGGACTACATTTGTCTTAACTCCCCCATTTATTGTTGAGATGTTCATTGTTGGTGACCCAACAAGCTCGTTTTCTTCAAATTTGAACTTGTAGCTGATAAGCTCACTTAAAAGAGCATTCATGTGAACAACCGCATTGACTCCCTTATGGGGAAAAGCACCGTGAGCAGTCTTTCCGTAGGTAGTTATCTCAACCCAGAAGGCTCCCTTTTCAGCAACATTTACTCCATTTGAACTGGGCTCACCGATAATTATTGCTCCAACACCATCCAGGCCACCGTCCTCAACATACTTAACAGCTCCAACGCTGTCAGTTTCTTCACCTGCAGTAGCAGAATAGATAAAGTCACCCTTCAGTTCCCATCCTGCCTTCTTGACGGCTTTAACAGCGGTCAGCATGGCCGCAAGACCACCCTTCATGTCGGCCGAGCCTCTACCATAAATCTTTCCATCAGAAATATCACCGCTGTATGGTCCATGCTCCCATTCTATGTCTCCTGGTGGTACAGTGTCCAGGTGACCATTGAAAAAGAGAGCTTCCCTTTCGCCGGTTCCCTTGATTCTACCCACTACGTTTCCCCTGTTGTCCCCTATGTCATCTACGTAATTCTCCACCCCTGCTTCATCAAGCTTTGATTTAATGAACTCAGCAAGAGGTAGCTCATCTCCTGGTGCGTTTACTGTCTTAAACCTTATCATATCTTGAAGAAGCTCTATTGCTTTATCCTTATCCACATAGTCAAGAACTTTCTTGTCTCTCATTATAATCTCCTCCTGTGTTTATGCACTTTTCTTTCTTTTGTATGATATTACTGCGAATGCTATTGTTAGGAATACTGAAGCTGGTATAACTACATATACTGGAAGTACCTTTATTACACCAAGCATAATAAGTACGATCGATAGAGCAAATGCTCCATACACAGGATGCTTTATGGCAAACATTGCAAACATTGATCCAAATATTCCCGGTAGTACGAAGTCAAACGCATTGATCACTGGCTCAGGGAAATAATTGAACAATTGATTACCTGCAACTGCAGCAATCGTAATAACTATAAGATTTGTAATAATAGACCCTGCTATTCCCAAAGTTGCAACAAGCTCAGCCTTATTGCTTCCGGACTCGACCTGCAATGCCTCCTGGGCTACTGCCGCACAGGGAAGCCTCATGTTTCCTATGTTTCCAGCTAGAAACGACATATAGGTTCCTGAAACACCCAGCACTGGGAAGAAAGATACTGGCTCAATTACATAGTATGAACCATAGATTGAAACTATCAAAAACCAACCTGTCAGTATTCTACCTATTGGTGGAATGGCTCCATAGTTTAAGTACAAATATATTGCCGGCAAGAATGAAAGTGGTATTGCAATAAGCAAGGTCCATCTTCCGGTCTTTATTATGGGTTTGCTAAACGAGCTTTCATAACTTTCATGATCATTGGTTACTTTTTCAGCTACATTATCCATTCTATTCCCTCCTTTTTTATGTAAACATTACTCCTGCTATCATTCCAATTACCATTGCTATTCCTAGATTATACTCAAGTAATCTGGGCACTCTTTTGGAGATATATACAAGAGCTATCATTGCCAAACCAGATACAACTGCTGCTATAAGTCTTCCTCCACCTGCAACCAGATGTCCTCCAACCAGATATGCAAACGCACCAAGCATTGCAGCGCCACCAATTTCAACAGTCAGTCTGTCATCTCCCTTTGATACCTTGTCCCTTATTCCAGTCAGCTTGTGTGTGAACAGACCGCAGAAAAGTAGCCATCCGATTCCATTCAATGACATTGTCCAAACAGATGCTGCATATTCGGTTACGCCATATCCAGGTCCACCGAACTCAACACCCATAGCCTGCGCTCCCATGGTAGCAGCTGTAAGCTCTGTTGGTGCCGCTCCTATCATTGCAAGTCTCATCCACGTGATAGGTGCTCCTACGACTGACATCATTCCAAGCATAACTATGAAAACCGCAACAGCAGGTCCAATGGCTGAAATGGCACCTACCTTAAAGGCCTTCCATGCTTCCGATCTTGTAAGGCTTGCATATTTCCCAGCATTGAATGCCTTCTTTGAAAATAAAACTGCTTGCAGTGCTACAATTGCAATTCCAGGGGCTGCCATTAACCACAGCATGGGGTCATTTGCTACTTGTAAATAATCACTCACTAAAATCCCTCCATTTCTCAGTTATTATCTTTGCAAGTTCATTCTCTCATAAAAGCAGCAACGTTTTCCTATAAAAATCAAATGATTATTTGTACTCTTGTGGATATGTACAAAAAGAAACTGAGCAATTGTTTGATTATACAATCACTCAGCTTCTTTAAGGCTCTAGCTATATTGTGGTTACATGAAATACGTATGGTATATTCTTCTGAAGTTTTCTCTTTGCAAATTCAAGCTTGTCCAAATCGTCATAAAGTCCAAATACCGAGGCACCGCTGCCGCTCATAAGGGCTCCAAGGGCTCCGTTGTTCTCCATTGTTGTCTTTATCTCCCCTATAATTGGATTTTCTGGTATTATTGCCCCTTCAAATACATTGAACATCTCTTCAGCAAGACATTTAAGGTCGTCCTTCCCGATGCATTGCAGCATGGGTTCCATAGGTTTATGGTCTTTTGGAATTGTTAGCCTGCTGTATGCATAGGCACTTGATATTCCTATGCCAGGATTTGCAAGGAGTATGTGCTTATTATTAAAGGATCTCAGGCTTGTGAGCCTTTCTCCAATCCCCTCTGCAAGGGCCGTCCCTCCAAGGATGCAGAAGGGTATATCTGCCCCTATTCTAGCTCCAATTTCCATAAGGTCCTTTACAGACAATCCAAGATCCCATATTTCGTTCAGACCCTTTAGAACGGCTGCTCCGTTGGAGCTGCCACCGGCGAGCCCTGCCGCAACTGGTAGTCTTTTGTGGATCTTAACCTTAATTCCGGTATTTGTAGCAGTGAGCTTTGCAAGCTCGTCCCAGGCCTTATGAACAAGGTTTGTGTGATCAAGGGGGACAAGGTGGTTGTCGCATTCTATTTCCACACCCTTGCCGCCTTCCTCAATGATCACCGTATCATGGAGGCTTATCTGCTGCATTATGCTGCTTATTTCGTGGTAACCGTCATCTCTTTTGTATAGGACATCCAGGGCAAGGTTGATCTTACCGTAGGCGTTCTCTTCTATTCTCAATGTGAATCGCTCCATTTTCTCTAAATTCATTCCAAATTATTATACCATAAAGACTGCATTATAAATATATTTTGGCATAGAAAAACCTACCTTCCGGTAGGTTGTCTTAAGAAATACTTATAAGTCTTTCTGCTTCGTCGCAGATTGTTACTTCAACTGTTGATGTCAGCACATCGGAATAGGTATATGAAACTGTCCTTGTGCTGTCGTAATCGTTGCTTATCCTAACTACAAATAAGCTTGGGTAGGCTGATTCAAGTACTCCCTCTCTCACTGTTGTCTTCTTTCTACCTCTGTTTGCTCTGAGTCTTACTTTTTTGCCTATGCAACCTTCCAGGTCTTTTTTGATCTGAGCTACACTATTCATACGGTTTGAGAACCACCTTCCATTTTTTTCTCCCAAACTCTGGGGACAGAAGGAGTGTGTTAGGGACACCCATCATGTGAATAGTATAGCACAATTGGAAGGTATTGTCAAGCAAACGAATTATTATACTATTATACCCCTAATTTGTCAATTACACGCTTTATATTTATTTTTGAAAAATATTTAATATATTTATTCTTGACACCTTAGGGTGGAACCTAAAATCCTAATAGCATTGTAGCTATTGAAAAATACACAATCAAACTTATTGCATCGACAAATGTCGTGATCAAGGGTCCAGCCATTATGGCAGGGTCAAGCTTAAAAACCTTTGCAGCCATGGGGGCCAAGCCACCCAAAAGCTTTGCTATTACTACGGTAACCACAAGAGTCAATGACACTGTCATGGATACCAGGAGTCCTGCCTTGGTTATAAGCATAAGCCTTCCGAAGTTTACCATGGCAAGGACAACACCAACTATGATGCTGATCCTGAATTCCTTCCAAAGGACCTTTGCAGCATCATTAAGCTCTATCTCTCCTGTTGCCATACCACGGATAACAAGAGTTGAGGCCTGGCTACCGGAGCTACCACCAGTGTTCATAAGCATGGGCATAAAGGATGCAAGGACAACAACCGAGCTTAGGATTCCCTCGTAGCTGCTTATAATGTATCCCGATATTGTCGCTGCAACCATCAGTACCAGGAGCCATACTATTCTCTGTTTGGCTAGGTCGAAAACGCTGGATGTCATATATGGGTCATCAGATGGTGCCATGGCAGCCATCTTCTGGAAGTCCTCTGTGGCCTCCTGCTCCATAACGTCCATGATGTCATCCACCGTGATTATACCTGTAAGTCTTTTTTCAGTGTCCACTACGGGAAGTGCCAGGAATCCGTATCTTCTGAAGACCGTTGCTACCGTTTCCTGGTCATCGTGGGTTTCAACATATATCACATCATCCTCCATCAGGTCTGCAATGACCGCATCCTCAGGGGATACTACAAGTAGTCTCAATGATATTATTCCTTCAAGCTTCCTGTTCTTGTCTGTGGCATAACAGGTATAGACCGTTTCCTTTGTAAGTCCGGTCTCCTTGATGTGCTCCATGGCCTCCTTGACGGTCATGGACTGGCGCAGCTCCACATACTCGATTGTCATCAGGCTACCGGCTGAATCAGGTGGATACTTGAGGAACTGATTTATTAGCTTTCTCTCCTCTGCTGTGGAGTGCTTAAGTACCTTGCTTACTATGTTTGCAGGCATCTCTTCTATAAGGTCGATCATGTCGTCAAAGAAGAGCTCCTCTACGATGTTCTTGACCTCCTTGTCGGTAATCGCCTCGATTATCTCCCTTTGATTCTCAGGCTCAAAGTGTGCGAATACCTCAACCGCCAGGTCCTTTGGCAGCATCCTGAAAATTAGAAGTGTGTTGTGCAGATCCAGCTCATCCAGGATCTCGGCAATGTCAACCTCGTTAAGGTCCTCTAGGATTTTCTTGATCCTGAAGTATTTCTTGTCCTCTATGAGCTGGAGAATCTCCTCCAGCAGTTCATCAATTGTTTTAATTTCATCCATATTATTCCTCCTTTATGTTTATTGTTGGAGGAACCTCCGGTCAAAGCTCTGACCATGGCTCCAAGATGTTGCTATACAACTGTCAGGTAACGGACTCGATTCCACGATCATCACTCCTTTCGAATATTAGTCTACCTTTTATTATAACACAGTTTTCACCGGCTTAACAATCAGCCTTGTTGAGAATAGTTGTCATAGGTGGGTTGTTTGTGGAAGATGGTCAAAAAAACCCTGGCAAGTATGCCAGGGCATTAAATCTAATTCTTATATCCATCAACTAAAAGCAATAACTCTTCCCCAAATTTTTGAATATATAAATCATAGGATGGTTTTACCGAGTCAATGAAAACCTGCTTTTGTTCTGGTGTAAGTTCGTTAACTTGCATTCCTGCATCCTTTAAGGCCTGCATGTCCTCAGCTTCCTGGTTAGTCAACATTTCCCTTTGTCTGGTTTCTGTATTTTTTACTGCGGTTCTGACAACCTCCTGAAGCTCATTATCAAGACCATTGTAGAAATCCATGTTTATCAGGTAAGGTGCATTCCCAAATACATGTCCTGTAAGGGACAAATAATCCTGTACCTCAAAGAATTTTGAGGAGTTGATTATAGCCAATGGATTCTCTTGAGCATCAACTGTCTTTTGCTGCAGTGCTGTAAATAGCTCTCCAAAAGCAATAGGTGTAGGATTTGCACCTAGGGATTCAAAGGTCTTAAGATGAATAGGATTCTCCATAACCCTTATTTTTAGACCAGACAAATCTTCTGGAGTATATATTGGTCTTACATTATTTGTGATATGTCTCAATCCATTCTCTCCGTATCCCAGAATCATCATGTTCTGTGATGCTAGACCTTCATTAAGCTTGTCTCCAAGTTCTCCATCCCATGCGGCATAGGCCTCTTCTCTATTCATATAGAGAAATGGCAGGTCAAATATCATGTACTCCTCGTAAAAACCTGCCAAGACTGCTCCTCCCGGCATTGTCATTTCAAGTGATCCCAGGCTTACAGATTCTATTGCTTGCCTATCAGATCCCAGTTGGGCGTTTGGATATATCTCAACTTTGATCCTACCATCTGAATTCTCTTCAATTTCTGGCTTAAGTACCTCCACCATGGAAAGATGAGATGGGTGATTCTCCTGAAGGACATGTGAAATCCTCAGTGTAATAACTTCCTCTCCGTTTGCATTTTCCTGACTGCCTGTGTCTCCTGAACATCCAGTTATCACCACACCTAGAACAAGGAGCAGCATCAATGAAATCTTAACTCTTTTTGTCATATTTCTTCCTCCAATCAATAATATAATTAAACTACCATTTTGGCTAGAGTAATGCTATATAGACTTATTAATCTTCTTATACAGAATCATTCTCCCCAAATTTATCAGCATTATATATTAGGCTATGACACTCGATAGTTTGATTTGATACTCTAATGTCAAACCTCAAATAATACTCAATCTGATTCTAAAAAACAAAAAACCTGACAAGTAAGTCAGGTGATTTTCTACATGGCAATGCCATAGGTTATCCTCCCCTCTCTTGCTCTTGTGTGAGATAGCACAACATCCAAGCACTGAGCTTAGTACCAGGATGACAGTATTGCACCTGTTTGATGCAACCCCAGCAACAGGCTTTGGTGCCTGAAGCTTCGGCGGTAGCTCCTTTCTCAATACTTCATGGGATTCCATCCTCTGCATTGGTATTTATAGTGACCGCGCCTCTACCCCAACCGAAAGGATGAGGATTTTTTTGATTAAGTTATTGTCACTGATAATAACACATTGATCAAGTAGATGTCAATAATAAACTTCTGGTTAGTCAGAATATTTCGTATAGTATGACTACTAAAGTGTTGTCAAATAATCATTAGTTACGTTTATGAATACTGGATAGCATCATTATTCCATGTTTATCATAGGCAATCTCCATACTCGATTACAAAAAAAGACAGACCCTAATGGCCTGTCCTCTATTTCAAATCAAATTAGCAGCTTGATGCAACTCCATCTGGGTAAACGCTGAATCCACGTCTTAACCAGTTGTCGCTGAAATCAACAGTAAAGCTTCCAAAGTTCTCAGTGATAAGGTCTTCCATTACAAAATGGAAATCCTCAACCTTAACCTCAATGTCCTCATCCTTTAGCTCGTCCAGAGCCAATCCAAATGTAGGGCCACCTCAACCATAGCCTGCGATATAGATCCTCAACAATTTGTCTTCGTTCTTCTTATTTGCAAGCACCTTCTTAAGCTCATCCTTGGCTGTACTTGTAATTTCGATATTCATTATATTCCTCCTTCTCTATATACCCCTATACGGTATTTCATTTTCTATTCTACAATATAATATTTTTGTAGTCAAGTCAAATTTATAATAATTATTTGAATCGTCTACCTGGAATTATGAAGTCCACGATACCCAGTACGAAAGCTCCCAGCAGAGCTCCAAACAAGGTAATCGAGAATCCATCGACTATATATCTGGTCAGATAAAGAATTGCTGCACTTACCAAGAATCCTGTCAGTCCCGCTCCAAATGGTGAAGCATTGACTCCAAGAAACTCAACTGCAGCCCAGCTAAGAAGTCCCACTACAGCAGCAGCAATAAAAAGTGTCCCAAAGCCACCTGCTATGGAGAATCCTGGTGTGAAAAATGCAGCTATCCCAAGAACAACGGCAGACACCAGAATCTTTATAAGCAATGCAAATATACCCCTGCTTTTCATAAGCACCCCTCCTCAGTTATATATATCCGGTTTTTGACATATTCAAACAATGGGAAATCCGGGGTGTCAGGAAGCCAATCAAATAAGAAACCTCCATGGGGATTCGGTGGGACAAAAAGGACCGTCCCTGGCGTCTCAAAAGGACCGTCCCTGGCGTCTCGAATGCATAAATGGTTATCAATATCATAGAAAAAGTTCAAAAATAAATGTAGCAATATCAGTCTTTATATGCTACTATATTACTAAGGATTAAAAGGAGGGAAGTATCGATGGAAGTTACAAAAGATATGCTTATCGGTGAGCTAATTAGGAAAAAGCCTGAATCTATAGAGATTCTACTTAGATTCGGCATGGGTTGTGTAGGATGTCCTTCAAGCCAGATGGAAAGTCTGGAAGAAGCAGCCATGGTACACGGACTAGACCTTAACAAGCTTATGGAAGCTCTTAACAACTAATTATTGAAAAACTGAAACAAAAAATAAAGCGCTGGGATGAAATTCATCTCAGCACTTTTTTTATTTT
>JANKMX010000027.1:0-27860 GCA_024649995.1 Gudongella sp.
GCCTACCCAGGCATCACCATGGAAAAACATATATGTATTTTCAGCCATATCCTCCATTTGCTTCTGCAGTACCTCCATCCTTTCATGGTCCCCGCTCTCAAAGATGTTGTAAGGCCTCACATCGATTTCCCTTCTCATGGTTTCAAAGGCATCACCCATGGTCCTATGGTAGGCCTCGAAGTCCTCACTGGTGTATAATCTTGACACCAGACTGGAGTCAGGTAGTATTCCTCCTGAGTATACCATCCCAAGTACAGAGAACCATTCTTTAAAGTGGTTTCTGGAATACAGCAGCTCCAAGTCATGGTCCTCCCTCTTATGTGAGGCCATTGTAAAATCCAGCAAATTTGTATCGATTTCACTTTCAGCCCTATTCCACAGCTTATTTAGCACTTCTGTTCTGTTTTCAAGGTCTCCAAAGGCAGAAATGAGTATCTCACCCGACTTTCCCCATTCAGGGCTGTTCCAGAGATGGAGATTGTACATACCCTCAACCCCATTTTCAGATTCAACCAACTTTAGGTTTATTCCGCTTATTAACTCATTTTCAAGCTCGACAGCCTCATCCTCCCTGATGGGGTGATGTTCCCTGAAAAGATCCATTATCCGCGGGATGTCGTCCATCCTATACTTTCTGATCATCTACAGCTCCTCCTGAATAAAGGTCTTTAACCTTTCAATTTCAGATTCAGGCAACTTTTCATCTATCCTTGCTGCAGCAGCAAGAAGCATACATTTCCTGAATTCATTCTCATTGTATTCCTCACCCTGGAAATAGGCCTCCAGATACTCCTTTATGAGAATTTCCCGGCTCATTTTAACCACACCCCTGAAGAGTAGGTTTTGAAAGGGTAAGGATGAAAACCTGAGGAGAACTACTGTTTTTGCAACATCAATCAAGGGATATCCCTTGCCAGAGTCCATCCAATCGATTACCCTTGTCCCATTATCAACTATAAAAATGCTGTCAGGATGATAGTTCATGTGACACAGCTTAACATCATCGGGCAAGGAACCCAAGACCTTCTTCAGCTTAAGCTTCTGGCTCTCATCCAAAATGGTTGACCTTTCTATTCTAAGCCCAATCTCATCCCTTACTTCTGACAATTCTTCAGCATCAATATTATGTATGTCTCGGTGTGTATGGCCCATAACTGTGGCCAGTTCCCTCACTCGGAGAGGATTATTCAATAGATTGTAGGTTATGGATTTGCCCTGGATGTTTTCAAAAACAATTCCCTCGCCTTCCTCCAGTGAGACCCTGTCAAATATTTCAGGACATATCCGGGTCTTATCCCTTATGATTAGGGTCTTGGAGAATTCTCCATCAACCTTCTCCACAGGGATAAAATCATAAAAAAGCTTCAGGACAAGATTGTTCCCCCAGGAATATATTTCAGCATTTCTTGCTCTAGCAATACACTTATCCAGCATCTCACACCTCCTCTATTAGAGATACCCTGTTTTCTAACATTTATACAGTTTCGGGCAAAGAAAAAGAGAGAGCTGTAAACTCTCCCACTACTAAATTTCATCCCTGATTTTTGCCAAGGCTCCAGTTACCATAGGGTCAAATCTGCTTCCGGCATCTGCCTCAATCTGCCTGATGGCATCTTCCTTTGTCAACATTCTTCCATTCCTGTCCCGAGTTAGGAAATCGTAGGCCTCAGATACGGATATTATTCTCGAAAGCACCGGTATCTCTATGCCCTTCAGTCCCTTGGGATAACCTTGCCCATCCCACCTCTCATGGTGTGCAAACACAATTTCTGAAATGTTTACAGTTTCATTGAAGAGGTTCAGTATCCTGTAGCCTGCAATGGGATGCTGCTCCATCTCCAGCTGGTCCTCTTCTGTCAATTCTCCCTTCTTGGTAAGAATCTCATCTGAGAGTATTATTTTCCCAATATCATGATAATAGGCCGCATCCTTAAGCCTCTTCAGTATTTCAGGCCTCAAATTGAGGGACTTGCCAATCAATCCACTTATTCTTGCAGTCTCCTCTGCATGGCTTTTCTCCCTGGCACTTCTTTCGTGCAAAGTACACATAAGGTTCTTAAGCTGGTCCTTTGATACCGTGTTGTTGTTCATTGTCTTGTCCAGATACATCCTTTTGTCAGCCAGCTTCAATATATCTTCGATATTTTCATTTGTCTCAGTTTTTTCAGCGCATCCTGTGGAAATGCTACCCTTGAATATGTTTATCTTCTTGGACTCAATGCTTTTCTTTATCCGCTCACATATCTTTTCAGCATCCTGGAGGTTTGTGGAGGGAAGAAGTATTGTAAATTCATCTCCCCCTGTACGTGCAATTATGTCATCAGCCCTGCAGACCTCCACCATGGTCTGTGCAGCTGCCTTTATCAGTACATCTCCAGCCTCATGGCCAAGGATGTCATTGGTAAGCTTCAGACCATTGATATCTCCAACAATCACAGATATGGGGAGGTTTCTTTCCACATCGAGTCTCTTCAGCTCCTCCTGGAAAAATGTCTTGTTGTACAGGTCCGTCACAGGATCATGGAAGCTGAGATACTGGATTTTCTTTTCAATTTTCCGCTTCTCAGTTATGTCTGTAAAGGTTACCACGGCACCTACAATGCTCCCGTTCTCAAGCTGTGGATGGGAGTCGTACTCAACATCAAAACAGGATCCGTCCCTTCTCCAGAAAACCTCGTCATCCACAAATGCAGGCTTGCCTTCATCTATGGATTTAAGGATCCTACAATCCTCAACCGGCATAGGTTCTCCACCCCTGTAAGAATGGTGTATCTGAAAATGCATGTTCTTACCTAAAAGCTCCTCCTGGCTGCTGTACCCAAGTATTTCAAGACCGCCTCGATTGATGAATGTGCAGACACCATCCCTGTCCATTCCATAAATGCCTTCCACAGTTGAGTCAAGAATTAGCTGCAGCTCATCCTTGCTGCTGTTCAGCTGGGTGTTTATCTCCTCAATATCCTCATTCATCTTTCTTCTCGCTTCAGCTATATACAAAAGAACCGCAATGCTTATTAGTGCTCCGCTGATTATGATATTTGTCTGCTGCCTGTTGTTTGCCTCAAGTATTGTCCTTTGGGTTATGTCCTCAAGAATTGAGAACAGAACAGTCTTGCCTCCATATTCATATGGATAGGACTGTACCTCCAGGGTTCTTGTACTCCCATCAGCAAGCCTGTGTTGGACTGAATAGGTGTTTCTGTCCCTGCTGCTCAGCTCACTCCATCTTGGAACCTTATCATAGCTGGTTCCTGTCCTCAAATCATATACATCCATGGATTCCAACATTTGCTTTTCATATCCATAGAAGTCCACTGCAGCCTGATTGGCATAAACTATCCTACCATTGCTGGGATCTATGAATATCATCATTGATCCATGGCTGTCCACAAGATCATAGAAATCAGGTGCATCACTTGCCTGAGCCAATGGAGTTGATACAATGATCACCACTATAGCAAAAAGGAAAACAAATCCTTTTCTTTTCATTATATTACCACCGTTCAATATTATTTGTCCTTGTTCGTACTTGCCATAAGCTTCATGGCATCCTCAGGCAATACAGGTCTGCTGAAAAGGTAGCCCTGCATGTAATCGCAGTCGTTTTTCTTCAGATATTCAAGCTGTTCAACCGTTTCAACACCCTCGGCAACAACCTTGAGATCGCTTTTGTGTGCCATGGATATTATATCGTGGGTGAGGTGGCTGTCCTCAGTCTGATCGTCAATTTTCTTGATGAAGTATCTGTCAATCTTGATTACTCCAACATTAAGTTCACCAAGCCTTGAAAGGGACGAGTAGCCTGTTCCAAAATCATCAAGGGAAACCTCAATCCCAATATCCCTAAGGACCTTCAGCTTCTCATTGATTACATGATAATTATCAAGAAGAATGGATTCTGTTATCTCCAGCTCCAGTCTTTCAGGCTCCAATTCATACCTGCCAATTATACCCTTTATCCGGTCGACAAAATCATCCCTCAAAAGCTGTATTCCGGAAATGTTTACTGCTATGGTAGCATCCTTGCACCATTGGCAGTCCATCCCCTTGGCGAATCTTACGGCCATCTCAAGCAACCTGTAGCCAAGTGGGGCTATGATGAGCCTCTTTTCAGCAACATCTATAAATTCAATGGGGGATATCCTTCCAAGTTCTTCAGAGTCCATCCTTGCAAGGGCTTCAAATCCTGATATTTTTCCAGTTGCCAGCTCAACCTTAGGCTGGTACTCAAGATATATTGTCTTTGAGTCGGGATTTAGTACAAAATCCCTGATTTCATTTTCAATTGCATCCCACCTGCTCACCTTTTCTCCCATGTCTTCACTGAAGAAAATGTAGTTGACGCTTGATTCCCTTGGCAGGTGGTCAAGAGCTATGGATACCTCCCTTAAAAGGTTGTCCACATCAAAGTAATCCCTTATGGACTCAACAATTGCTATCTGACTGTTTATATACTGCCTGTTCCTGCTGTTTTCGATGGGCTTGTCCAGAACCTCTGTAATTGTCTCAGCAAGGTCAATAAGCTGACCCTTGTTCCATCGGCCTTCAACGAAGACCACAAATCTGTCTGATGTGAACCTGGTGACAACGTGCCTGTCCCCGATTACAGACTTTAGCCTCCTTGCTATCTCCCTAAGGATCTCATCACCGAAGTCATAGCCATAGGTCATATTTATGTGTCTGAAGTTTTCGGTGTTTACAAGCAGTATTGCCTTGTCCTCCACCTTCTTTTCCCCGATGGCCTCCTGGATGTATTCCTTAAGATATTCCTGGTTTGGTAGACCCGTCAGACTGTCATAGTATGCCATCTCAACAAGCTGCTTGTTTTTTCTAAGTACATAAGCTGCGAATATTCCAATTACAATAAATACACTTGTCAGGTTATATATCCCATTCCTTATCGCATCGTTTATGACCAGATCCATATCCTCAGTTGATTGTGCAACTGCAAGGGTTCCAATCTTGTCATCTTCAATGTAAATTGGAACCAGTCCATAGTAAAGCTCCTCACCATCTATCTCCACTGTGGAATTGTATTCCCTGCTTCTTCTTATTGCATCCACAAGGTCTGGATTTGAGATTGAGGCTCCTATGAAATCCTTCGAAGTTGAGCTAACAATTTCAAGGCTCTCGTCTATGAAATAGAGACTGTGGACAAGCTCAGCATCCTTAATCTCATCCAAAAGCTGCTGCATCTCAAAGCTGCCTATGAAGTCATATATTTCCGCAGCATAGATTCCAACCTGAACAAAGCTGCCGTCCTCCCTCTGGAAGTAACCGTATTTGAAATACTGGTCGCTTTCTGAGTCCTGCCTGATCTCCTCTGCATAAAACTCCAGGGGATTGTTCATGAACTCATGCACGGGATGTCCTTCAGAGGCTTTCCAGCCAATGTATTCACCATTGCTTGAGTAAAGGATCTCCCCTTCTGGGTTATAAAAATACAATACATCCACCCTGTATCTTTCAGCCATTTCCGAAAGCCTATCATTATCAAGTTCTCCCTGCAGGAGCACTGTGGATCTGGATGCAACAAGAAGCCTTTCCTCCAACAGCTCGTTCAGGGTATCCCTTGCCTCTGCAGATTTACTTATTCCAATGGCATAGCTTTTTGCATATTCCATGGAGTCCTCCATAAGGTGGTCCCTATAGTATTCAATCCTGCTGTTGACAGATGTAATGGTAACCAGCAGATAGGCTATGAATATCAAGAGAAATGGAAGAATGACTATTTTTTTGTTAACCCTGGTGGATTTAATCTGTTTATTCAAAGTATCACCAAATTTCATTTTATCGATTAAATACCCTGAAGCGCTAAATTCAGGGTATTAATTAACAATTTTATGTACTTATTCTATCACAGATCAGATATCCCTTCCACAATCAATTAGTCTGTTTTTTATGTTTCCTTTTCTTTTCCTGATACATCCTCTCATCAGCCTTTGACAAGAGGTCAACCAAATCCCTTTCCTCCTTTGGATATATTGCATGACCAGTACTCAAGCCTAAAAAATCTATACCTCTTGGTTTATTCAGAAATTTAAAATCATTAAATTTTTTCATTAAGGAATAGCAATTCTTATACTCGCAAACAACAACAAATTCATCCCCTGATATTCTGTAGAATCTGTCCCCATGACCAAGGAAGGTCCTGGCTGTATTGGCAAATGCAACAAGATAATCATCTCCGGCTTGATGTCCGTAGGTATCATTAACATGCTTAAACTGATCCAGATCAGCAAAAATCAATCCGAAGATCTCATCCCTTGTAATTCTCTTATTGACGTCCTCCATCATGGCCTCCCTATTACCAAGCCTTGTCAAGGGATCCTTTCTAATCCTCTTTCCAATTGATTCCGCATCCTTGCTGGATTTGACAAAGGAACTGGCAAGCTGCAAGGATAGGGTGGATACTATTATCAATAGCATCGGCTCAAACATTTCACTGAAAAGGGAATGCCCATATACGTAGGAGTAGTTCATTAGAAACAAAAGGCTTACGGTGGAAATGCTTAGGGTCATAAGGATGTTAATTGAGACTCTATCCATGTTTCTGATGGTATATATGAATTTTTCATTCATGAATCTGAAGTATAATTTGTATGTGACCAGATAAAGCAAAGTCTGAAGTATCAGGGAGTATAGCTGAAGGTTGTCTGAATTAAGCTGAAAAGCAATCCTGTGGGAGATTATGTAGATAAACATTGTGTACACCCAAGCTGTGGCCATTATTGTTACTGTATTTCTTATTGGCTGGTCAGTAAGGAACCTAAGTGGAATATAATAAATCAATATAAAAACCAGGTATAAACCGTCACCTCTAAACAAATATTCCTCTGGAAGGATCTCTGCCGCTGAATAAAAAGCTACCAGGAACAATAGAGTAACAAAAAAAAGCACGCCTATTGTCGCCCAGATACCCTTTCTAAGCCTTGAGCTTTTAATCGTCATATGAAGATTAGCAACAAGCATCTGTAAAACCAGTAGAACCTTAACCAATAAGAGCATTTAGGACCCTCCCAGATGAATTTAAAACTGTTTTACTCTATTATACCCTACTGGAACTTTTTTACCAAGAAAAAATCACTGATAGCCGAAAAAAATGGTGTTCCTTTTCCCCAGGAACACCATTTTTATCAACTTAGCTTATTTATTTGCCTTATTCAATTGGCAGCAGTCCAGCTTCTTGTTTCCAAACTCACTTTCATTTGCCTTTGCAAGCTTCTCTATAAATTCATTCAACTTTTCCTTAAGCTTCTTCATCTAACCTCTCCCTTTATCTAGTGGCAACTCAACCATAAACCTACTTCCTTTACCCACTTCCGATTGGACGCTTATCCTTCCTCCAAGCTGCCTCAGGTTCTCTGCTGCAACATAGAGTCCGATACCCTCTCCAACCCTTACGCCATCTGCTTCTGCGCTGTAGTAGGCATTGAATATCTTTTCCTTGTCCCTATCCGATATTCCGATTCCAGTGTCACTTATATTTATACCCAGCCTTCCATCCTCCATGCCATATCTGATTTCAACCTTGCCGCCTTCATTGGTGTACTTGTAGGCATTGGTCATGATATTGTAGATGGCCTGACTAAGCATGTATCTGTCTGTTGTTAGGGTCACCTTTTCTCCTGTGAGGAGGTTAAGGCTGACTCCTTTTTTGGAATACTGGGGCTTGAGTCCAGCCATGATTTTTCTGATCAGCTGATTTATCTCCACCTCCTCAAGGCTTATTTCACCCTTTGTGGTTTCAGCATCTATCAGCTCGCTCATGTTGGATATGATTGCAGTGATGTTTTGTATCTGATCCTCCAGGATGTTGATCTCGTCCTGGTCCACCTCCACCATACCATCGTCTATTGCCTCCAGATGTGTCTTAAGTATGGTAAGGGGAGTTCTGGTCTGATGAATCAGCTGGTCTGTAAGCTCCTTCCTGCTCTTTTGCCTTAGCTTAAGCCTTACATTCAGAGCATCCAGGGTCTCCCTTATGCTGGTTATCTCCTGTATAAAGGATTTCTCAACAGGTGACGGGTTCCCCTCCTGTATGGCTGTGGCCTGGTTGGCAGTTGTTTTAAGCTCTCCTGCCATGCGTCCACTTATCATAAAGCCAACTACAATCGCAATAGCCAGGGCTATCAGGGCTGAAAGAATGCTGTTCCTGATCAGGGCCGACTTAAAAAGCAGAGCACCGGCTGTATTTTCCGTAGCTCCAAATCTGGTGATTTCAAGGTTACCAATAATCTCGCCCTCGGATGTGACCTGATACATGAGTTCCTTTGCAGAATTGCTTGTGAACCTTTCATACATTCTGCTGTTCATCATATGTCCGCCCATCATCGGAATATCAGCTCTCACATCAACAAGCTGCCTTCCCTCAGTATCAAGGAGCCTGATCCTGATTATGGGGTCTATGAGGTGGGAGCTCAGCTCCCTGCTCATCTGGGTGTAGGACAGGTCCTCCCTCTGGAGGGCAGCCCTTGTGTACTCAATGATCTGACCAGTGTGGTTCTCGTAGCTTTCATCAAGATAGTCCACAAAATACCTGTCCGTGAGGGAGGTGAGGATGGTTGCATTTATTCCAACGGAAAGCACCACCACAAGGACCATCACAATCAGTAGAAGCTTTCTAATGGTCATGCCCTTTCACCTCCAAACTGGTAGCCCACTCCATACTTTGTAACAATATATTCAGGATTCTTCGGATCATCCTCGATCTTCCTTCTCAATCTCTTAATGTGGGTGTCGATTGTCCTGTCATAGCCTTCATAATCATGGCCGAAGGATTTCTCAATGAGCTGGTCTCGTGTGAGGATTAGGCCCTTGTTCTTCATAAAGGTATGAAGGAGTTTGTACTCCGCTGATGTGATCTCAACCTCCGACTCCCCCTTTAATAGCCTCATGCTCCTAGTGTAAAGCCTAAGGTCCCCAACAGCCAGAACCACCTCGTTGGATTCATTGTATACCCTCTTCAGCAAGACCTGGATCCTCTTCATAAGCTCCCTTGGGCTGAATGGCTTGACAACATAATCATCTGCCCCTAGATCAAAGCCCCTGATCCTGTCAGCCTCCTGCTCACGGGCAGTCAGCATGATGGCAGGGATATCCGAGGTCTTTCTGATCTCCTGAAGGACCTGGAACCCATCGATTCCAGGCAGCATAATATCAAGAACAGCAAGATGGTAGGAGCCCCCGGAGAAAAGCTCCAGGGCTTCAAAGCCATCCTTTGCAATATCATAATTGTAGCTGTTCCTGCTGAGATATTTCGCCACTATGGAGCTGATCTCCTCCTGATCCTCCACAAGGAGTATTCTAAAATCCATCACTTCACCCTCAATCCTATTTCTCTATGATTTCATCCCTGTAGAAGTATCCATGACATCCCCTGTAATAGCCCTGATATTCATCAAAGTCTTCCCACTGGGGATATTCACCGTCTTCATAATACCTCCACATTGGATGATTAGGATATTGATACCCTCTGTATGGCCATACATTCACATCTTCATCCTCTTCTACAGGCACCCTGTACTCCTCATCGTCCCAATAGGGATTCATATAGCCCCTTCCAGGCATCCTGCCCCTGTAGAATTCCTCCTGCTGACCGTCATCGTAGTAGCCTCCAAATCCCATGGCGTAGGTCCTATATCTCATAAAGACCCCACCTGCGGTAAACACAACCGCCAATATCAATAAAACTGCTATTGTCTTTTTCACCATCACATCTACTTCCTTTCCAATGTATTTTTCTTGCTCAGATACTCTTCCTCGGTTATCTCACCTTTAACGAACCTGTCCTTCAATACCTCCAGATATGAATCCTCCTTGCCGCTGCTGTTTCTTGACCTTAGCCAAAGGACAAGTGCTATTACTCCAAGTAACAGACCTATCCCAATCAGAAGGTCCCAGCCTCCAAAGGAGCCACAGCAATTTCCAAGTCCAAATCTGTAAAAACCCCTATTGAACATCATGGTCCACACCCCCTATTTTCTAAGTACTTCCTTCATTCTTACATATTCCTCTTCACTGATTTCTCCCTGTACAAACCTTTCCTTTAGCTTATCCTCAGGACCATTTCCTCCATTTGGTCCTCTGCCAACAGGATTATCCCCTGTAACCAGGTAGTAGATGGCCACTCCAATAAGCAAGGCGACAATTATCATCATCACAATTCCTCCTCGTCTAATCTAATCTTTGTCTTTATTATGGAACATAAATGTGACCTGATTATGACAATTTTATTTTTATACAAAAAAACGGCCCATGGGCCGTATTTATTCGATCTATTAACTTGTTGTCTTCTTCCTCCTGCTTCTGTCCAATATGTTGTCCCCCTGCGAGATCAGCATACCCGCAAGCATAAGGAAGGCTCCGAAATATCCCCTGAGCGACATAATCTCACCTAGGATGATCGCTCCTCCAAGAGCTGCAAACACAGCCTCTGTACTCAATGCAATAGCTGCATGGGATGGCTTTGCATGTCTTTGTGCAACAACCTGTAGTGTATATGCAACACCAACAGACATCAATCCTCCATAGAGAATCGGAACTGCGGCGCTGATTATATTTGCCATCTGGATTTCCTCAAATACAAGTGCAACCATGAGGCTCAGTAGGGAGCAGGTTGCAAACTGTGCCGATGAAAGCTTCAGGGTATTGACCTTTGATGCAAAATGCCCGATCACAAGTATATGGGTTGCCCAGAAAAAGGCCCCGATAAGCTGCAAGAGGTCTCCAAACTGGATGGTGAAATCCTCGTTTATACTTAGAAAGTACAGCCCAATGGCGGCAACTATTGCCCCAACCCAGATAAATGCATTGGACTTCTGTTTGATGAAAAGTCCAAGTATTGGTACCAAGACTATGTAAAGGCTGGTTATAAAGCCTGCCTTGCCTGCAGTGGTATATATGAGTCCAACCTGCTGGAGGGCTGCAGCTGTGAAAAGAACGCTTCCGGCTATAAATCCGTACTTGAGGATCTTCTTCCTGTCATTCTCTCCCTCGTCCTCAGCTATTCCCTTTTTCTTGTTTGATCCCTCAACAAAATATATTACAGGTATCAGGGAAAGGCTTCCCAATGCAAACCTCAGTGCATTGAAGGTGAAAGCTCCCAAATAATCCATTCCTATTCTCTGCGCCACAAAGGCCAAACCCCAGATTGCAGCCGTCAAGAGCAGCAAGAGACTTGATCTCAATTCCTTGGTCATTTTAATATCCCCCAGTTTTAGGTATTTTTCTCTTTTTCCCTCCTTACATTGTACAGGAAGAGTCCATCTATTTCTACCCCCTAAAATTTTCTGGAATGTATTTGGTAAATTATTATGGTTTTAAAATAAAATTTTGAAAATTCTTTAACAATTTATAGTGGTAGTTTAGTAATTTAAGGGTATATTATTATCGAGATATCTATAATAAAATTGAATTACATATAAATAGATGGAGGCATTGATTAATGGGGACTAATATGGACGCTTTCCCCCTTATGAGCCCATAGCGTACCCGACCAGTCAGGTCGGTATTTTTGTGTTTATTACATCCATTATTTATGTAGTCAAAAAATGAAGGAACCCGGAGAGCCTGGTCAGCATAGCCGGATTCCTACAACATCCAATCCTCGCTAGAGGTGTGTTTGTTGTGTCAATATTATACTATTTTAGCCATTCTAAATCAATCATAAATAAAAAATTTCAGGAGGTGTTGCCGATGATGGGTTGTAAAAGCTAAATACTCTTCGAGGAGGTGATCTGATAATAATTGATTGAATTCAAACTTAATAGAAATTCCCTAAATTAATGGTAACAATAAGATTATAAGGAGGAAAAATGATGAAACCGAGAAAGTGGTTTTCAATGTTACTTGCGTTGACCATGATGCTGGCCTTGATTCCTGCAAACGCATTTGCTCAATTAGAGCCAATTGTTGAGCCTAACTTTGGATTCGTTCCAAACTCAGGTGAAGCAAGTGTATCAAAGGTTGACTTGGTTAATAAGACTGAAGTAGCCAGGTATTATACAGAACCACGTGTAAGCCCGACAGCTGACTACAATTGGCGGACTTCACGTATTGCCATGGATGCTTATGGAAATGCCTGGGTACTTAATACCGGTGCAGATGGAGTAAATCTGCAGGGTTCTGTTGCAAGAATTCAGGCTGATACTACAGGCTTGATAACACATGCTTATCCTGCTCCAGTGCTTGACTTCGGTGAAGACGAAGCCGTTAAGGTGTTCAATGTCGGTGGTCTGGGTGATATGCCAAGGGCCATTGCTATTGACGAGGACGGGTACATCTGGATAGGATTCTACAGTAGCGGAGCTTTGATGAAATTTGAATTTGACGGAACCGATTTGACTCAAGTAGGAGATACTATTTTCAATGAAGGAAATAAGCTTAATTTCTATGAAATGAAGTTCGCACCTGATGGGATTTTGTATATTTCAAGCAGAAATTCTACGCCTGCAAGAGCAGGAAATACTGGTGTATGGAGCTTTAACCCAGACACTGGCATATTTACTGAAGAATGGAATGTAGATTCTCCATATTCATTGCTAATTGATCCAGATTCTGGTCAGGTGTATGCTACAAGCTACAGTAATGTATTATGGATAAAAGGTACTGGAACCGTAGCTATCTCAGGAGCACAAAATCTCCGTGGTATGGCATTTGACGGATTGGGCAAAATCTGGATAGCTAGCACAACAGGAGGCAGTGGAGGTGACAGAGTCTGCTGGTTTGACATTGGAACTGGCACAAGTGGATATGTCACATTGCCTATCGGTACCACACCAGTAGGTGTTGGAATGGATGAGGCAGGTTTGATGTGGGCAGTTTGTCGTACAGACGGTGTTACAGCTGGTGGTTATCTTGTGGCATTTGATCCTTCTGATGAAAGCCCTCAGGGCTCAATCAGAGTCGGCTATAGACCATATGCCTATGGTGACTTTGTAATGCCCGTACCAAGATACTGCATCGAAGGTACAAAGACAGAAGATTTTTGGAGAGGATTAAAGACAAGACTTCCAGTGGAAGGCTTTTCAATCTATCTGTATGATCGAGAACTGGAGGCTGGTGAGATACCAGGTGTTGCAACTGAAGGATTGCTGGCATCAACTATGACAGATGAATTTGGTGATTACAGCTTCTGCGGTTTAGTTGCCGGAACCTATTATGTATATGAGATGTTTGATGACTGTTATGCTCCATTTGAGCCAAGCAGCGGTATGATAGAGGTTACTCTCCCTGCTGAAGGTAATGATGGCAATGCAGTTGATCAGGATTTTGTAAACAGACGAGGTAAAATTCAGGGTACAAAATTTAAAGATACTCTTGGAACTGGTACTACCCTATCAGGTTGGGAAATCCTACTTTATAAAGGTGAGCCAGCTGTTGATGAACCAAACAAAACAGATGCTTTCATGTGGACAACCACTGATTCACAAGGTTTCTATGCATTTGAAGGCCTATGCCCAGACACATACTATGTATATGAATTGATGCAGGATGGTTGGGTACAAACACATCCTGCCGAGGTATTCTGGACAGTTGAACTCGCTGCCGGTGTGAGAGCAACAGGTAAGCATTTCGTGAACATGGAAGAAGAATTCTACGACCTTTGCGGATTCAAGTATGGTCTGGACTATGCTGGCTTCATGATGGATCCATGGCCAACTGACAATCCTCTTGAAGGATGGACAATTATCCTTGAAAAACTTGAGCAGGATGGTTGGGTTGAGTTTGACAGAGATGTAACCAACGTAAATGGCAAATACTGCTTCCTTGATCTTCCAGCAGGAGAGTACAGATTATCAGAAGAGGCAGACGCTGAGAAGGATGGCTTCTGGATGATGAACGGCAAGTACTGGCTTCAGGTAGGTCCAGAGGGCAAGTATATATTTGCTAGCTTGCCTGAGGATGGTATGGAATGTGGCGATTGTGGCGAAATCTCAATTGACTGCGAATGCCCACCACCTCCAGTAGAAAAATCATTTGACTTCTACAACCTATGCCATACCGGTGAGACCGCATGGATGTTTGGTGATCTGAGATTCATTGAGGATCTTGGACTTACCTCAAATAACTGGGGCTGGAGCCTAGCAGTGGGAATTCCTAATAACCTTGAAGAGGGAGAAACTTTCACTCAGGACATCTATGCAGGTGCAGCTCAGGGTGACCTAAGCAAGGGATATCTCATTGGCTCAGTTGAAATCACATGGAACAGCTCAGAATTTGAATTTGACTTCGACTTTGACGATGATGTGGTGGTTGTAGATACAAAGATATGGGTTGGTAATACAGCATTGCCAATATTTAGAGGTGCAATGACCAATGCCCCTGGTAAGCTTATTATTGATCCAAACACTGACTACAGTGATGAGGTGTTTATTGCAATCCACTTTGATTCATATGTCCCTTGTGGATTCCCACATCCAGAAATTATGCCAGAATAGTAGGAACTGAACATCAGCAAATAACACAGTATTCTAAAGAGAGGTGGAACCTAACTTCCACCTCTCTTTACTCTTGATCGGTTCCAATAAGGCACCGACTTTTCTCATCTCATTCTATTAAAACAACCATGTGTATTATTTTTAAATATTTTTACAATTATTTCATAATCAATATAGAATAATAAAGTTCTATAGGGGTATAGTATAACTGAAATGTAGTATTTTTGGTGGCCGTGATTAAAGGGAATTATTGTGGACGCTTTTCCTTTTATGAGCCAATAGCGTAACCGACCAAGTTTGGTCGGTTTTGTAGTTTTTTGAGATTTCATTCTAGTAAGATCCAGCTAAAATAAAGAAGGAATCCGGGGTGCCTGGACAGCTATACCGGATTCCTGCAACTCCCAAGCCTTTTTTAGGTTTGGTTTGTTGTGCTTTTATTATACTATATTTAGCCATTTACAATCAATCGATAATAGAAAAAACTTCAAGGAGGTGATGCGGATGACGGGATCTGGAAGCTAAATACTTTGTGAGGAGGTGATTTGCTAGAGTTAAGTGATACAAAATTTATAGATGATTCCTATAGTTAATTGGTTTAAATAAGATTAAAGAAAGGAGAATTCATATGTATTGGCATAAGATTCTAAAATTGAAGTACAATAGAATTTTTGCGATACTAATGTCATTGGTCCTGATGATGGGCACCACGGTAAGCTTTGCTGCTCTTCCTGAAAACACCTATGATTTGTCATACCAAGATGGTGATGATCCAGATACTTTTTATCATTGGGCTGAATTTGATGGCGTTTTCTGGGAGGTTAATAGACCTGAAGGATCAGCTGGTACTGGAGTGTTTGATTCATTCCTAAGAATCCAGGGCAATGGAGAAGAAGCAGGCTATAACACAAATGGTCCTGTTGAATTTGATACAAAAACCGGTACCTGGACCCGTGCAATAACAATGAGTGAAATCCCTTATGGAACAGCTACTGTGAATGAGGGAAGTCCAAACGAAATGACTTATTCAGGTTTTGAGTTTATGATAGATATAAATGAAACAACTCCAAAATCTATCATGAACGTTGACGAGTATCAGTTCTGGTTAACAGGCGATCCAAATCTGACTGGTTATCTACCAACAGGTGTAGGACCTGACACTCAATGGAACTCAGAAAATGAAGAACCTGTTTGGATTGGAGAAATCGATTGGGACTTCGGTGAAGAAGTATCAATTGACAGACAGCTTATAATGGATTATCTGGTTAACTCTGGTAGCGGTGCCGCTGACTACAGAGTTCTTATTCCAGAGCATTACTTCTTTGATGCACTAGAAAAGTACAATGACAGAGTAGAATTTGAAGACCTTACTCCAGAAACAGCATATCTTGTTCTTTATGTTGAGCATAGCGAGTCTGATGCTGGTTTTGAAGAATGGGGTGTTAGAGTAGTTGAAAAAGGTGCATTGACAATAACAAAGAACTTCTCAGGATATCCAATGGGATATGTACTTCCAGAGGTTATAGTTAATGTATCAAATGGTATGGGATATAGCCAAGATGTTCCATTGAACATGGGCAATGGTTGGACTGCAACCCTTTCAGGTTTAATGCCTGGAACCTATACTGTAACAGAGTATGATGTTGAAGGCTGGACCACCTCTTATCCATTGGGTAGTTCAGTGGAAGTTATGGCAGATATGACAGCAAATATTGAGATTGATAATGATTTCGAAGAGGGTTACCTGAAACTGATTAAAACCTGGTCTGGTGAGCCTGAGGGATTCGATGACTATCCTGATAGCGTAACCGGTACAATCACTGGCCCTTATGGCTATGATGAAACATTTAGCATCACTCCTGATGAGTTTGGTGTTTGGGAGGAAATCATAGGTCCACTGCCTCCAGGAGATTACACTGTTTCTGAAGATGATGTTGAGGGCTGGAGCACAACTCTTATCCCTGCTGATGGCGTTATAGAAGTACTTGCAGGTGAAGAATCTGAGGCTGTTAGTCTGAGCATTATAAACGATTTTGATCTGGGTTACCTGAAGCTGATAAAAACCTGGTCTGGTGAACCTGAGGGATTCGATGACTATCCTGATAGCGTAACCGGTACAATCACTAGCCCTTATGGCTATGATGAAGACTTTGAATTATTCGGTCCTGATTGGGAAGATACTTTCGGACCATTGCCTCCAGGAACCTACACCGTTTCTGAAGTGTCAATCGAAGGCTGGACAACCAGCTACCCATATGGCAGCAGCATAGAGGTTGTTGCGGGAACTGAAGAGGATGCAGTTGAAATTGAAATCAACAACGATTACAACATGATACTGATGGATGAGACTGCATGGGGATACCTGCCTGGTGAATCAGACGCCATTTGGGATTATGTAAAAACCAATAACTGGGGTTGGACAACTGAAATCACTGAAATCGGAACCTACGAATTTGACCTATATGCAGCTGCTGGACAAAACATTCTGTCCAATGGATTCAAGGTTGGCATAGTTGAGGTTGAGGTTGCAGAAGGATCTGAAGAAGGTATGTTCGACGTTGAAGTAACTTATATCATAGACGAAGATCTTGACTATGATTACTGGTTGGATGAAGCCCATGTATGGATTGGAGACACTCCATTGCCAATGATGAAGAACGGCAAGATGACTAATGCACTTGGACAATTCAACTATGATCCACACATCTCATCCGATGGACTTGAAGCAAATGTCTTCATTGAAGATGTACAAGGTCCATTCTGGATTGCACTTCACAGTGTAGTTCAATGGTGGGAGTAAAGTAATTTGAAGTGAACTAAAGGGGGCAGAATTTTCTGCCCCCTTACTTATATCAATGGCTTGATCATCTCAAACTGATAAAGATTGTCCTTCTGGAAACCAAATCTTCTAAGAAAGTTTGAAATCCCAGCATTGCTTGAAACACTCATGTAGAGTTCCTGCTTTCCTGTCACCTCTATGACCTTGTGGAGCATGGCAACTCCATGGCCTTCTCTCCTATGTCCGGGATGTGTCCACATTCTGTATATCTTCCCCTTATCGTCGAAGATTATAAAGCTGTATAGGTTTGATCTGCTTGTTATTCCAAAGTACTTGATTCCCTCCAGCTTATCAATGTAATCCAGGGAATTTTGCCAATTGATGTGGGTCTCATTTAGAATGGGCTTGATCCTTCTGATGATTTCCGGTCGGATTTCTTCAACCTCAATAGTTCTGTCGGGAAATTTCCGTAGCTCCTTAAGTGTGTAGTACCTTAGAAAGTAGGCCTTTTCATAGCCAAGCTTTTCATAGAAATCAACAGCTCTGTCATTTCCTGAAATAACCTCCAGCATCATCATCTGGCAACGATTTTTTCTTCCAATCTCCTCATGTCTCTCCATAAGCATCCGACCTACCCCATGCCTCCTATATGCAGGAACCACTGAAAGTGTCCCACACCTGAAGGTCTTGATATCATCATAGGTTATGACGCCACCAAGAACAACCCCCACTGGCCTATCCATATCATAGGCTATGTGGGACTGGTCTCTCCTGTTTCCCTCGGCTCCAAAAAATCTTTTAAGGAATTGGTCCTTACTTAATTCAAATTTTATTATGTAGTCTGAAAATCCTTCCTTAAAGGCCAGGTATATGTCTTCATCCGATACCTCTGAGCATTTTACAATCTCAATGTTTTCCATGAAAACCTCCCGTTTTGTAATGGTTAGTTTTACCCTTTACTCTATTATACTGCATTTGTTCGGATAATCACGTTTTTTTTGATGTTTTTAACATTTTATGACATATTTTGTGATTTCTCTAGCTTTTTAAGGGCTTATGACCACAAAAGTTGCAAAAATTTATTATCTGAAGTTTCAAATAATTGTAGCAATTCATATTTGTAACTGTTATAATAAACCTTAAAATATCAAAGCAGATGCTGCAGAAAGGAGCACATTATGAATTATGTATTTATATCACCTCATTTTCCTACCAATTACAAGCAGTTCGCCATTGCACTTAAAAAAGAGGGTGTAAACGTACTGGGTCTGGGATCTGAGCCCTACGATTCACTTGCTCAGGACCTGCGTGACTCTCTCACTGAATACTACAGGGTTGATGATATGGAAGACTATGACCAGATGGTAAGGGCCTGTGGCTACTTCACCTTCAAATATGGCAAGCTGGACTACATAGAATCACATAATGAATACTGGATTGAACAGGATGCCAGGTTAAGAACTGATTTCAATGTTGATGGGTTCAAAAACCACCACATCCCTTCCATTAAGATGAAGTCTAAAATGAAGCAGCATTTCAAAAACGCAGGGATCCCCGTCGCAAGGGGTAAAGTGATTCCCACAATCGAGGATGCAAAGGGCTTTATAAAGGAGGTTGGCTTCCCTGTTTGTGCCAAGCCTGACAATGGAGTTGGTGCAGCCAACACCTACAAGATCAAGAATGACGACGAGCTTGAGAGTTTCTATGCCACAAAGCCATCAACTGAGTACATCATGGAGGAGTTTATCACAGGCGAGATACACACCTTTGACGGGCTTGCGGACAAGGATGGAAATATTGTGTTTATGAATTCCTTCATATTTGAAACCGGGGTTATGGAGACTGTGAATGATGGTCTTAATCAATTCTACTACAACCAGAAGGAAATTCCATCCGACCTTAAGGAGTTTGGAATCAAGGCAGTGAAGGAATTCGGATTGAAGGAAAGATTCTTTCATATCGAATTTTTCAGAACACCGGAAGGTAAGCTTATAGCCCTTGAGGTCAATGTAAGACCACCTGGTGGCCTATCCATCGATATGTTCAACTATGCAAATGATATGGACATTTTCCACAAGTACGCCTTGATGGTTTCTGGAAAAGATATTGGCGATTTCCCAAAAACAAGATACTATTGCGGCTTTGTGGGTATAAAGAAAAAAATCGACACTGACTTTGATTGGGTCAGGAATCTGGCACACGAAAATCATGGTCATATAATCGTCACAGACGGACCCATTTCATCAATATTTTCTGCCGCTCTGGGAGACTATTCCTATATCCTAAGGTCAGAAAGCTTTGATGAGGTAAAGGAGGCTGCTGAGTTTATTCTAAGCAACAGCTGATGCTATTAAATTTGGGAGGTTGTTACTATGAATATTGAATACCATGAATTCTTCAGTGAAAAGCTGAACAGGAATATGCCATTTAAGACATACGGCCACGCAGGCAAACCGATTATTGTGTTTCCATCATCTGGTGGAAGGTTCTATGAGTATGAGGATTTTGGCATGATTGAGGCCTGCCAGAGGTTCATTGAAGCAGGCTATGTAAGGTTCTATACCGTTGACAGCGTGGATAGTGAATCCTGGCTCAACAAAGGGGCATGGCCCGGAGACATGGCAAGACGGCACAATGATTATGATTCATACATCATTGACGAGTTCATTCCCTTTGTGAGGGACCACAGCGGGTGGCAGGGTCCAATGATAACAACTGGCTGCAGCATGGGAGCCTATCACAGCACAAATTTCTATTTCAGGCATCCCGACGTATTCGATACCTTGATTGCCTTAAGCGGAATCTACGATGCTAGGTTCTTTGTGGGCGACAATACCTCCGATACTGACGTGTACCTCAACTCTCCGGTGGATTATCTCAGAAGCATTGAAAGCGAGGAATACCTACACCTGTACAGGAACGGTAACATTATAATCTGTACAGGTCTTGGCAATTGGGAAGAGGATACAATTCGCGACACCAAGGCAATGGAGGAGATTCTCAAGAGCAAGGACATTCCAGCCTGGATAGACTATTGGGGCAAGGATGTTGACCACGACTGGCCCTGGTGGAGAGTCCAGATGCCGTATTTTCTAAAGGAGCTAAAGGACCAGGACAGACTCTAAAATAAGAGGATAGCTTGAAATCAAGCTATCCTCATTTTGTTTGTCCTTATAAATTCTACTTCTACTACCCGAAGTAATCAATACCAGCCTTGAACAGTCGCTGGTCCTTCTCTCCGGGAATGTTCCTGTAGATGTCCCCCGCTATCCTTTCCGAGTGACCCATCTTGCCCAGGACCCTTCCATCGGGACTTGTCAATGACTCCACGGCCATCAGTGAACCATTGGCATTGAAAAAGCCGTCATAGGTGGCATTACCTTCAAGGTCAACATACTGTGATGATATCTGACCATTTTCTATAAGCTTCCTAAGCTCATCATCCTTGGCTACAAACCTTCCCTCTCCATGGGAAAGGGGCATTGTGTATATCTCCCCTACCTGTGTATTGGCATACCATGGGGAAAGCTTTGACACAATCCTTACTGGCTGCAGCTGAGAGATGTGTCTTCCAATCCTGTTGAAGGTGATTGTAGGAGAATTCTCATCTATGGTACCTATCTCTCCATTTGGCAATAGTCCAAGCTTAATAAGTGCCTGGAAGCCATTACAGATTCCAAGTACAAGGCCATCCCTGTTCTTGAGAAGGTCCATAACCGCTTCTGTAAGGTATGGGTTCCTGAATATGGTTGCGATGAACTTTCCTGATCCTTCAGGCTCATCACCTGCACTGAAGCCACCTGGAATCATAAGGATCTGGCTCCTTGATATCTCCTCTGCCCATTCCTTGAGGGAATCATTTATGTCCTGTGAGTTCTGGTTTCTGAAGACAGTGCTGCTCACAATTCCTCCAGCCTTCTGGAAGGCCCTTACTGAATCGTACTCACTGTTTGTTCCTGGGAATACAGGTATGAAAACCCTGGGCTTGGCTATTTTTATACCGCCATATGGCTTAGGCTCCGCATGGCTTTCAAGATTTCTGATTTTCTCGTCTACATCAAGCTTGATTGGGAAAACTCCCTCAAGTGTACCCAGCCAGATCTCTATCAGGCTGTCTAGTTCAACAGACTCATCCCCAAAGACAAGTTGTTTCTGTGGTACGGTTTCACCGATTTTTCTAAAGCTGTCTGAAAGCTTTTCCGCATCCCTTGGATCTATTTCTATCAGGATGCTTCCTGTCTTCTTCCCATACAGATCTATACTGTCAATACCTTCAAACCTGAAGCCAATCTTGTTTCCGAAGCTCATCTTGCCTATTGCTGCAGCAATTCCTCCCTTTGAAACTGTCTTTGCAGACAGGATTGCCCCCTGGTCAACAAGCTTCTTTACCTTTCCGTATATGTCCCTTAGCTCCTGGAAATCAGGAAGTCCATTCTCATCAGCCCTTATTTCTGCCAGATACACCTGTGAGCCACTTTTCTTGAACTCAGGAGAAAGGATCTTATCTGTGCTTTCTGTTGCCACGGCAAAGGTGATTATGGTCGGAGGTACAGATATGTCATTGAAGGTTCCAGACATGGAATCCTTTCCTCCTATGGCTGCTATACCAAGCTCATCCTGTGCTGTATAGGCTCCCAGGAGTGCGCTGAATGGTTTCCCCCATTTAAGCGGGTCCTTCTCAAGCTTCTCAAAGTACTCCTGCATGCTTAGCCTTGCCTTTCTGTAGTCTCCACCCATGGCAACAAGCTTTGATATTGCCTCTACCACTGAATAGACACCACCGTGATATGGGCTCCATTCACATATTTCAGGATCAAACCCAAAGGTCATAAGGCTTGCTGTTGTTGTGTCTCCCTCAAGTACCGGTATCTTTGCAGCCATGCCCTCGATCGGGGTCAATCTGTGTTTCCCTCCCTCAGGCATAAGGACCGTTGCAGCGCCCACCGTATTGTCAAACATTGCGTTCATGCCCTTCTGGGAGCATACATTAAGGTCAGACATTGTCTTTTCCATGCCTTCCTTGAAGGTCTGGAAGGTCATTGCTGGCTCTTCCTTCTCCAATGGAGCACCGAGAATGACATCTGCAAACTGTCTTGCACCATTTGTATCAAGAAATTCCCTCTTGATGTCCAGTATGCTCTTCCCTCTCCAGTTCATCACAAGTCTGCCCGTATCAGTTATATCCGCCACCTTTGTTACCTCAAGGTTCTCCTGGCGGCCAAGCTCCTTGAAGGCTTTCAGATCCTTGGGATCTATCACAACAGCCATCCTCTCCTGGGATTCTGAAATGGCCAGCTCTGTCCCATCAAGACCCTCATACTTCTTGGGGATTACGTCAAGGTCAATGGTTATGCTGTCAGCCAATTCACCTATTGCAACGGATACCCCACCTGCTCCGAAGTCGTTGCATTTCTTTATCAGCCTTGCAAGTTCAGGCTTTCTGAACAGCCTCTGTATTTTTCTCTCCTCAGGTGCGTTTCCCTTCTGTACCTCTGCTCCTGATGTTTCCAATGATTCCTCTGTGTGGGACTTTGATGATCCGGTTGCTCCACCGATACCATCCCTTCCGGTCTTTCCTCCAACCAGCAGGACAATGTCTCCCGGTTTTGGTGCCATCCTGATTACATTGGATTTTGGGGCTGCTGCTATTACCGCTCCAACCTCCATCCTTTTGGCAATATATCCCTGGTGATAGATTTCAGTAACCTGTCCCGTTGCAAGACCTATCTGATTGCCGTAGGAGCTGTAGCCCTTGGCTGCCTCCTTGGTGATCTTTCTCTGGGGCAGCTTCCCTGGAATTGTCTCCTCCATTGGGGTCCTTGGGTCACCGCTTCCTGTCACCCTCATTGCCTGATAGACATAGCTTCTCCCGGAAAGAGGGTCCCTGATCGCTCCTCCAAGGCAGGTTGCAGCACCACCAAAGGGCTCGATTTCCGTTGGATGGTTGTGGGTCTCGTTTTTGAACATCAAGAGCCACTTTTCAGTCTTTCCATCCACATCAACATCGATTTCAATGCTGCAGGCATTTATTTCATCTGAAATGTCCAGGTTCTGGAGCATGCCCTTCTGCTTTGTCTCCCTAGCGTTTATTGTTGCCAGATCCATAAGGCTAACAGGCTTTTTCACTCCTGTTTTCTCCCTTGAGCCGTAATACCTGTCAAGTGCATCCTGGAATACACCCTGGTATTTTCCCTCCTGGATCCTGACACCCTGAATTTCCGTAAAGAAAGTGGTATGTCTGCAATGGTCCGACCAGTAGGTATCAATAACCTTAAGCTCTGTTACGGAAGGGTCCCTTTTTTCGTCATTCTTGAAGTATCCCTGAATAAGGGATATGTCATCAAAGCTCATGGCAAAGCCCATTTCAGCTCTGAACTCCTCCAGCTCTTCATTGGAGTAGTCTGTGAAGCCCTTGTGAATCTTAACATCCTCAGGCTCAACTGTCCTGTCCTCAAGGGAGCTTGGAATCTCCATTGATGCCTCTCTGGAGTCAACTGGATTTATGAGGTAATCCTTGATTTTCCTAAAATCCACATCCCCAATATTTCCTACCATCAAAAATACCTTGGCTGACTTGACCCTTGCATCCATATCCCCAAGCAGTATCTGAATGCACTGCTCTGCAGAGTCAGCCCTCTGATCATACTGGCCGGGCAGATACTCAACCGCCAGCGCCCTTCCCTGAAATTCCGGAAGATCCGTATTATGTACAACATCGACATTTGGCTCCGATAGGATCTTGTTTACCGTTTCTTCAAAGCTCTCCTCATCCCTGCATTTGAAATCATACCTGTTCAGAATCCGTACTCTTTCCACTCCGCCAACCTTCAAAGACTCCTTGATTTCGTGGAGCATATGCATGGCTTCTACGTCAAAGCCTTCTCTTTTTTCAACATAGACTCTTTTAATATCGGAAATGACAACCACCGCCTTTATTTTATTTATATATTCATCTTAGAATATCCCTCTGCTTTAGGCAAGTATATAATGGAAATTTAACAAATGAAAACAATTTCCCCTGCAAATGGAATCAAAATCCTTGCAGGGGAAATTTATAATTGGGAGGTATTAGCTAATTAAATGTAATACAATTCATGTTTATATAGTAGTCTTTCAGCCATCATATTTATCTTATCCCTGAGCTCGACTCTGTAGCCCCACTGCTCTGGAATTTTCTCTGTTCCCAGTGCTGCCCCCATGATATTTCCGGTTATGGCTCCAGTGCTGTCGCTGTCACCATCATGGTTTACAGCTGCTATCAATGCATTTTTAAAGTCATCCTTGAATTTAAGTGAGCAGTAAACTGCTATGGCCAATGCTTCCTCACCAACCCAGCCCTGACCAAGGCTGTTTATGGCTTCCAAGGTGCCAGTTTCCTCCTGGCTTAGCCTGTGGGCTCTTTGAAGCATATGCAGTGTCTCTTCGCTATCTTCGTGTTCCTTAAGAAAATTCATGGTATCCTCAACTGCCTGAACCATATTCTCACCTTTTAGTATCAAGGAAATTATCCTGGCAAGTGCTCCCGCCGGATAGTATCCTGATGGATGTCCATGAGTTATTGCAGCGGTTTCCATGCCGTATGTAAAGGCTTCATCTGGTGGACACAAGACGCCCAAGGGTGCTACCCTCATTACGCCCCCGCAGCCCTTGCTGTTATTTATTGGGTTGACTATTGTACCCATTTTCCCACTTTGAAGTGAAGAGATGCAGGAATTTCCAGGAGCCCGTCTCGCATGAAGCCTATTGTCGTGTATCAGCCAGCCCTCTTCAACAACTGGAATATTATAGCCCTGTGTTGATAGCCACCTCAAATAGGCCAGGTAAATGTTGTCAACCACCCTTTCCTTTGATGTGGTCAACAGAATTCCCTCTGCGGTAAAAAGTGTCATCTGGGTATCATCTGAAATGAAGGCTTTTCCCTTCTCAAGGTCATTTATTCCCTCATCACCATAGGTTTCAATGATTCTATTGTGGCTCATAAATTCTACAGGGTAACCTAAAGCATCTCCGATGGCTCCACCGAGGAGACATCCGTAGATTTTCTCTTTTTCCCTTGCCATATTATCCCTCGTCTTCGATATATTTTGTCACTCTATATATCAATTATACTCGATTATTAGTTATTTTACACTAATTATTTGAAATTTTTTCAATAAATCAAATCCTGTAATTTCAATGATTAAAAGGAATTTTATGGTAAATCTTTTTAATGAGTTCAAATTTCAATAATTGAGCCGGTTGCAAGATAATGTATTCTATCTCCCATCATCTCTTTTAAAAGAGAGAATTGATCAAAGCCTGTGCAATGTCCTGTATAATAGACTGCATCGTTTTCCATTAGCCTGTCTGCAATCATCCTCAAAAACTCCATGTCCTCCTTCTTGTCCTTATCCAGGTCGTACAGATGAAATCCACCTATGACGGCAGTCAAAGGTCTGTCAAGACTATTCTCACACTGGTCCAAAATATTGACTATTCCTCGGTGAGAACAGCCTACCAGAAGAACCCTCTTTTTTCCTTCCTTTAGGAGGAGGCTTTGCTCATGATGGAAGTCATCCCTTATCCACTCCGAATCCTTTTCCATCAACAGTCGACTGTTTCCTCGAGGGACCATCTTATCCCCTTTGATATGGGAAAAAAAACCAATTCATCTCCAAAATACAGATCATCCTCCACCAATCTCACCCTGTCCTGATTTATTAGGGAAAGGTCAATCCCGGCATCCTTGATTTCACCCTCCTTTATTGAACCATGAGGCCGGAAGGCTTCCTTGTGGATATAGACCAAGGCCTTTTTGTTGATTTCCATGAAGGCTCTTATACCTCCCCCATGATCATAATGCCCGTGTGACAGTATCATCATGTCAACATCCTCAAGCTTGACACCCATTTTACTTGCATTCCTCATGAAGGCATCAGATGCACCTGCATCGAACAGTATTTTCCTTTCACCTACATGAGCAAATAAACTTAGTCCATGCTCTGCTTCAAATTCCTCTCCTATCGCTCTGTTCTCCAACAAGGTCTTGATTATCAAAGCTATCACTCCTTTCATGTGGATTTTTACCCTAATTTATTGGTTTCTTTCATTGTTCTCCCATATATTGACTTTTACACTAGATAACAGTAAAGTAATTATATGAAAGGATGGTGATGTTTTTGTTTAATGATGTAAGGATGAAGCTTGATAATGGCAAGAATGTACTAGGTACTTTTTTTGAGCTTGGAAGCGAAGAGGTTGTCGAGGCACTTGGATACACCGGGCTGGATTTTATTATTGTTGATACTGAGCACGGACCATACGATGTTGAGACCACTGCAAGGTTCGCAAGAGCGGCCGAGGTGGTTGGTCTGACTACAATGGTTAGGGTAAGCGACATTTCCAGACCATCAATTCTGAGAAATCTTGATATTGGAGCAAAGGGACTCATTGTTCCCTGTGTTGAGACTGTGGATGAGGTCAGGAAGCTGGTTGAATGGGCCAAATACACCCCAGTGGGTAAGAGGGGCTACTTCAAGGCAAGGTCGGCAGGCTATGGAGAAAAGGATTTTGCAAAGAACCTTGACGAATATTTTAACACCTGCAACAGGGAGACACTACTTATACCCCAATGTGAAACAATTGGTTGTCTTGAAAGCATTGAGGAGATAATGTCAATGGATGGGGTGGATGGAATTTTTGTGGGTCCCTTTGACCTTTCCATAGGTATGGGTATTCCTGCCAAGTTTGAGGATCCAAGGTTCAAGGCTGCACTCCATAGGATTTTGAAGGCTGCAAAGGATAACAACAAGTATGCCTTTATATTCTCCCCAGATTCTGACTCTGCAAAAAATATGTTCAAGATGGGATATCAGGGTGTTGCAGTTAACATGGATGCAGGTTTTCTCATGGGAGCGGTCAAGTCAGCAGTGAAGGAAATCATGGAATAGCATAGTAAAAGGATGAAACCAACAATAAGGGTTTCATCCTTTTTCAATTTGTATCATTCCTGAAGATATCTTCTAAGTGCCTCCTGATCCTTAATGATCAGGCCTCTTTCACCTGCAAGTGTTTCCAGATGATGGGTGAATTCATGCAATAGAGTGTGCTCCAGGTGCTTCCTGAGCTCTTCCTCGGAGATGTTTCTAAAAACCCTCTTGAATGAGCCATAGTATATTCTTATGTGGCTTCCTGTAAAGCTTTTATGGTATTCCCCCATTACATAGAGCCTTCTGTCATTGCGGCTTCTTGGATGGTACTTGTGCTGAGGCAGAAGAACAACACCCTCGTTTAACCTGTTGAAGAATTCAACAGGAAGGGTCTCGGCAATCTCATCCAGCATCTGGTGTACCCGGTCAATTTCTGGAAAACTGTCCATATTACCAACTCCTGCTCAAAATCAAAGGGGCATTTAGCCCCTTGATTCTAAAGGTTTGATCCACTTGATCCCAAAACGTTCTTTATCTTGTGCTGCACCATTCCCTTAATGGCTGCTCTGGCAGGTCCAAGATACTTTCTTGGGTCGAATTCTGATGGATTCTCCACCATGAACTGTCTTATTGCAGCAGTCATTGCAAGTCTCAGGTCAGTATCTATGTTTATTTTTGCGACGTTCATCTGAGCCGCTCTTCTTAGCATCTCTTCAGGCACACCCTGGGCTCCAG
>JANKMX010000027.1:27870-28576 GCA_024649995.1 Gudongella sp.
GTTGACGCACCGTGAAGTACCAAAGGAGTATCAGGAAGCATCATCCCTATCTTCTCCAGTCTTTCAAAGTCAAGCTTAGGCTCTCCCTTAAACTTGTATGCCCCATGGCTTGTACCTATTGCAACTGCAAGTGAGTCGATTCCGGTTCTCTTTACAAACTCAACGGCCTCATCGGGATCTGTGTAGGTTGCATCCTCCTTGGCAACACTTACTGCATCCTCAACTCCGGCAAGCTTACCAAGCTCTGCCTCAACAACAACTCCCCTGGCGTGGGCGTAGTCAACAACTTCCTTTGTGATTCTGACATTTTCCTCAAATGGATAATGTGATGCATCTATCATAACTGAAGTAAAGCCATCATCGATACATTGCTTTACAATCTCCAGATCCTCCCCATGGTCCAAATGCAGCACTATGTCCAGGTCACTGTCTTCCACTGCTGCCTCAACCAGTTTTTTAAGATAGATTGAGTTGGCATATTTTCTCGCTCCAGCGGATACCTGAAGAATCAAAGCTGACTTTTCCTCCTTGGCGGCATCAACGATACCCTGGATTATCTCCATGTTGTTCACGTTGAATGCACCGATGGCGTATCCGCCCTCCTGTGCCCTTTTGAATAATTCGGTTGATGTAACTAGACCCATATATATCTCCCCCTTATGTTTATTTTGGTCCTAATACTCTATATTAGAGTATACCCCAATAT
>JANKMX010000028.1:0-11043 GCA_024649995.1 Gudongella sp.
AGAGTAGGAAGTTGCCAGTCTATATACTTAGCAAAGGCTCTGTTGATTATTCAACAGGGTCTTTTTTTTATTTCAGACCAATCAATTCAATGGTATAATTTAAAAAGGTGCAAGACCAAGGATACATTGATTTTCAATTCTGAATGGAGATGATTGTATGGCACGGATAGATGAAAGGGATGTAATGTTCTCAAGAATTACCCGGGTGGAAGGAACCAAGGAATATAAGGACTATTACACCAGGAATCCAGAGAAAAAGGAATTCGATGATGCTCTCAGAAGCATGCCGCCCATGAATGGTCAAACGACAAAATTCTTTCATCCTCTTGATTCTCCAATGGTGGATGCTGCATTTGGGTTTTTGTCTGACATCAGGGGCTTGGTGGATGGGCCTGAAGCGCCTTCAGAGAAGGTGGAGGCTCTGCCTGAAGAATTTACAGACAAGCTAAGGGGTTTGGCTTCCTTTTATGGTGCAAGTCTTACAGGTGTGGCACTGCTTGATGATAGCTACTATTACACACACAGAGGGAGGACAGACCAGGTCTATGGTCAAAGGGTTGAAGCGGATTTGCCCTATACATTTGTGTTTGCAGTTGAAACGGATAAGGACTACATAAACACGGCTCCTGTTCTTTCACAGAGCATAGCAGTAACCAAGGGATATGTTGATGCTGCCATTATTGGAATGATTCTGACCTACTACATAAAATCAATGGGGTATAGGGCAAGAAATCATATGGACGGCAACTACCTCATGGTAATGCCCCTTGCGGCAAGAGCTGCAGGACTTGGCGACATAGGTAGGCATGGTCTTTTGGTGACTCCTGAATACGGCTCAAGGATAAGGCTGGGTGCTGTGACTACCGATATGCCACTGCTTGCTGACAAAAGGTCACCTCTTAAGATCAGAGAATTCTGTGAAGCCTGTGGTAGGTGTGCACTTTTATGCCCATCAAAGGCAATTTCAGCAGATTCGCCCAAGAAAATAGACGGGGTGGAAAGATGGCAAACCGACCAGGGGAAATGCTTCAGGAAATGGATGGAATTTGGTACGGACTGTGGAATCTGCGTAGCCGTATGCCCATTCAGCCTGCCAATGGATAAGAAAGACCTTGAGAAGTATTACGAGGATCCTGAAAATAGACATGATATTCTTGAGAAATATGGAACAATGGAGTACAGGAAAAACATCAACAATGAAAAGCTGGACTGGCTAAAGTAAAATTACAAAATGAAAGCATCAGCCTTGGCTGGTGCTTTTGTATATTCCAAAAAAACGATTGTACAGATTATCAAACATTGTATGGTTAAAGAGATTATTTTTAAATTAATGCTTGACATATGTGTCATATAAATCTATTATATAACTATAGTTATATAACAAGCGTTATACAAAAGGAGGTTGTTCCGTGTCACCTAAAACAAGGTTTAGTAAGGATGATATTATCCATGCTGCATTCGAAATTGCCAAAGAAGATGGGTTTTCTGCAATTACGGCCCGTAGTGTAGCAAGGCGGCTAGGCAGCTCGGTTGCTCCAATTTATGTTAACTTTGAAACAATTGAGGATTTGATTGAGGCATTGGTTCAACATGTATTTTTCATCTCCAATCAACTTTTGGCAAATCAAACAGGACCCAATAGCTATGAAAACATTGGAAGGGCAAGCATACAGTTTGCCAGAGAATATCCGGTTATTTTCCGTGAACTGATCATGCAGCCAAATAAGTACATGGAATCCTATGAAACTCTGGAAAAGAACTTGCTTGAGGCCATGGGTGAAGAGGAAGCAATGAATGAATGGACAATGGAAGAAAAAAGAAGACTCTTATTTAAGATGAGAGTATTTCAAACTGGATTATCAGCAATGGTAGCCAATGACCATATCCCGAAGTGGCTTGATGAAAAGGATGTCGAAGACCTGCTTATGGAAATTGGGGAGGAGCTGTTAATACTTCAAGGAATTAAACGAGGGGAGAGCGTACAATGAAAAAAATTGTGATTATCGGCGGAGGAGTTGCTGGTTTGAGTGCTGGAATATTTGCTCAGAAAAACGGCTTCAATAGTATCATAGTTGAAAAGAACCAAATCCTTGGTGGTGAATGTACTGGCTGGAACCGTCAAGGCTATCATATAGACGGATGTATCCACTGGCTTGTGGGAACGAAAGAGGGAACAAAAATACATGATCTTTGGACCACCGTGGGAGCTCTTGACGGAGTTGACATTTATCATCCTGAAAGCTTTATGGCAGTAGAGCATGGGGAAGTAACAGTTAACTTTTATCGTGACCTTGATCGATTAAGCTCAAGCTGGATTGAAATCTCCCCTGAAGACAAAGATCAAATAGAGGACTTTTGTAGTGATATAAAGAAGCTGCATTCATTTTCAGTACCCTCCGGGAAGCCTGTTGACATGATGAATCCGTTTGAAAAAATAAAGTACTTTGTCTCAATGAAAGACATTGGACCCATTATGCAGAAATACGGAAAGATAAGTGTGAAGGAACTGTCCAACAAGTTTGTTCACCCTGCCTTAAGAGAGGCAATAGCTTCATTTATGCCTGAAGGAGATTATAGTGCTATATCTGTCCTTTTTCCTCTTGGTACCTTTACCAGTGAGCAGTCGTCTATTCCAAAAGGAGGCTCAAAGGCTCTTGCAAATCGGATGTTTGAGCGCTACATATCCTTGGGTGGAAAAGTAGAAACCTCCTGCGAGGTTGTTGAATTGGACATAAAGGGAGCTGCTGTGAAAGGAATTAAGTGTAATGACGGAAAATCATTTGATGCGGATTACTTCATTGCCGCCTGTGATCCAAAGGTTCTATATGAGAAACTATTGAAGGGACTCTATAATGATCCTGAGTTTGAGAAACGATATAATAACCCAGAGATATATCCCTTGGCATCAAACATTTATGTGGGGGTGGGCTATGAAGGGGAAATGAACAATATTCCACGAACACTGAAATTTCCTGTGGAATCTATAGATATTTTGCAAAATCAAAAACCAATTGATTACCTGCAGATGACCCATTATGGATATGAGCCTGACTTTGCCCCAAAGGGGCATACGGTGATTACCTTTGCAATCAATCAATTCAAGCCAGAGCTTGATGAGTGGGAAGCTTTGGCTAGTGATAAGAAAGCTTATTCCGACGAAAAAATTCGAATTGGGAAAGAAGTAATCCATGCAATGGAAACCCGCTTTCCTCACATGAAAGGGAAGCTAAAGCTTCTGGATGTGGCCACCCCACAAACCTATGTGCGCTACTGCAATGCTAATCGCGGAGCATTTATGGGTTTCTGGCCCACAATCAGTGGTAAGCCCCTGGCTCATACAGGGAATATAAAAGGTCTGGACAATATGCTACTGAGCGGTCAGTGGCTACAGCCTCCAGGGGGATTGCCTGTAGCGGTCATTACAGGAAAGGATACAATAATGAGAATATGCAGGAAAGAAAAAAAGGATTTTGTAGCTTCCTGGAAGTATGAATAGTTTGTCCTTTAGTTTCAGTATAACAGGTTGTTTTCTTGTCTGTATTGGAAAACCAATAGTCCACAGAGGTTTTAATTTTCATCACAAAAATTGAATGCCTAGTGATTAAAAAATGAATCCTCTGTGGAAAGAAAAAACATCTTGAAATTCAACCACACCAGTGGTATACTTCTTAGAAGTAAGAAAAAACACTTTAACTCAGTCCTGAGAGGCTGGAAAGGAGAGAATACTATGACTGACAATGTAATGAAAGGTTCAGTTTCTGCGCCTGTGTCAATGTTGGCAGGAGCAAAGAAATCAGTTTTGGCATTACAGCATCTTATCGCAATGTTCGGTGCAACGGTTCTTGTACCAATGATCACTGGCTTGAACCCATCAATAGCACTACTATCCGCTGGAATAGGTACATTGATTTTCCACACCTGCACAAAGGGTAAGGTACCTGTATTCCTAGGCTCATCATTCGCTTTTATCCCGGTAATACTTACAGTTAAAGAGTTATATAATGGAGATCTGGCCTATGCCCAAGGGGGTATCGTTGTAGCCGGATTAATTTATGTCCTAATGTCCTTCCTGATCAAATCAATAGGAGTGGAGAGAATCAAGAAGTTCCTTGCACCACAGGTAATAGGACCAATGATTATAGTAATAGGACTTAACCTGGTTCCAGTAGCATACGGAATGGCAAGCGGAAATCTTATGGTAGCAGGCATAACCCTGGGAGTCGCTCTTGGAATAAATTTCCTGGGCAAAGGCTTCATAAAGCAGCTTTCAATCCTGCTTGCAGTAGTGACAGGATATGCAGTGGCATACTCAATGGGACTTGTTGATACAACAATAGTTGGAAATGCAAGCCTTGTTGCAATACCCGATTTCACCTTCCCCAAGTTTGACATGGGAGCGATTGCAATAATAGCACCGGTTGTACTGGCAGTATTCATGGAGCACCTTGGAGATATAACAACAAACGGACAGGTTGTCGGAAAGGACTTCATCAAGGAGCCTGGTCTTAACAGAACACTTCTTGGAGACGGACTTGCAACCACATTTGCAGCACTGATAGGCGGACCTGCAAATACAACCTACGGAGAGAACACGGGAGTTCTTGCAATAACCAAGAACTACGACCCATCAATACTGAGACTAGCGGCAATGTTCGCAGTAGTCCTGGCATTCGTTGCAAAGATCGGAGCGGTTCTAAACTCCATACCCGTATCAGTAATGGGCGGAATAAGTCTTATGCTGTTCTCCATGATAGCACTTATAGGCGTGAAGACAATCAAGAACAATGAAGTGAAAATGAACGCCAAAAACCTTATAGTCATGGGAACCATAATCGTACTTGGACTTTTCAGCACACAGCTTTCAGCAATGACTGGACTGACAATAGGAATTCCAATCAATGAAACGGTAAGCATAAGCGGACTAAGCTTTGCGGCCCTAGCTGGAATCATCCTGAACGCAGTACTGAACATAAGAAAAGAAGCATAGAACAAGAGAAAATTTAAGAATAATAGGGACTATGGTATAATATATCATAGTCTTTTATTATTTTTGGAAGAAGGGATAGCATGAGCATAAAGGTAGCAATAATTGGAGGAGGAGCCTCCGGCATGATGGCTGCAATAAACTGTGCCTACACGGGTGCCCGGGTTGTACTCCTGGAAAGGAACGACAGGGTGGGCAAGAAGCTTCTTGCAACAGGCAACGGTAGATGCAACTATACAAATGAGAATATGAGGATGGATTTTCTCCACGGAGAGGACCACCAGTTTATAGAGAAGGTGATGGAAAAGTTTGGCAGGGACCAGACCCTGGACTTTTTTGAGAAGCTTGGAATCACACCGGCAAACGAGGGAGACGGTAAGATATTTCCCCTTTCCTTCCAGAGCTCGTCCATGCTTGATGTCCTGAGATACGAGATGGAAAGGATGGGGGTTGAAGTCCTTACGGACTCCTATGTGGTTGAGATCACAAGGAGGAAGAACTTCATCATAAGACTGAAAACAGGAGAGGCCATAGAGGCCCACAGGGTCATTTTAACAACCGGAGGCAAGGCAATGCCTGTAAGTGGGTCCGACGGCAACGGCTACAGCCTTGTGAAGCCTCTGGGGCATGTTACAAACAGGATCACGCCCGCCCTTGTTCAGCTTAAGCTGAAGGGAGACAAATTCAAGCAGATAAACGGAGTAAGGTTTGTGGGCAGGGTATCCCTCCATATTGACGGCAAACCTGTCAAGGAAGACTTTGGGGATGTTCTCTTCACGGACTATGGGATATCGGGACCGCCCGTACTTCAGATCAGCAGGGAGGCCATCCGGGCCCAGGAGGCTGGAAGGGACACCAGGGTCAAGGTTTCAATAATCAGTGAAAAGTCCAAGGAGGTGGTATTTTCATACCTTAGGGAGAGGTTTGAAAATATGCCTGAAAGGACTCTGGAATTTGGTCTGATTGGCTTTATCAACAAGAGGCTGATCCTGCCAATCATAAAGGAGCTGAACCTGGATAAGAGCAAGGCTGTTGGTAGTCTTGAAAACAGGGAGATAAGTGCAATGGCAGACCTTCTTACAGGCTGGGAGTTTCAAGTTGCCGGCAACAAGGGCTGGGGACAGGCCCAGACCACAGCCGGGGGAATCCTTACAAGGGATGTAGATCCCGATACAATGGAATCAAGGCTCCTTAAGGGGCTCTTCTTTGCAGGAGAGGTTCTGGATGTTGACGGGGATTGTGGAGGATATAATCTCCAGTGGGCCTGGTCAAGCGGATACCTGGCCGGACTTTCAGCTGGAACCCTACCTGTCAGTTGATCAAATTAATGTGAAATCGAAGATTAAATATGTTAAAATATTCATGGCGTAGCAGGGAATGAAAATCAAGCGGTGCAGGAGGATAAAATGTTTGGATTAAGGAATAGACTAGGTGAGCTGGAGGAAAGCGGAAACCCCATAAAGGTCTGCCTCGTAGGTGCAGGACTTATGGGCAAGGGACTTGTCAGTCAGCTGATGCGGGTTGATGGAATGACACCCTCTATGGTTGTCAGCAACAAGGTCCAGGATTGTGTGGATGCATATACAATGGCTGGAATCCATAGCTCGGATATTGTAATAGCAAGAAATACAAGTGATATAGACAATGCGGTCAGGGCAGGGAAATTTGTGGCCACAGACCTTTGGGATATGGCCGTAAGGTCTGGCATGACAGATGTTGTGGTGGATGCCACTGGAGTTCCTGATACGGGTGCCAGGATCGCTACCACTTCCATAATGGAGGGTAAGGATGTGGTCATGCTAAACGTGGAGTCTGACGTTGTGGTTGGACCATACCTGAACCGTCTGGCAAAACAGGAGGGCGTGGTGTATACTGGCTCAGCTGGAGATGAGCCGGGAGCCGTCATGGAGCTTTACGATTTCGCGGTCTCAACGGGCTTTAAGGTTCTTGCTCTTGGAAAGGGGAAGAACAATCCCCTGGATCATCACGTAACGCCACAGATGGTCAGAGAGAAAGCTGAAAAGTCCGGGCTCAAGCCACTGAGGCTTGCATCCTTTATTGACGGTACAAATACAATGGTTGAGATGGCTGCAATGGCCAATGCATCTGGCTTTGTTCCGGACGTCAGGGGAGGACACGGCCCTGACACAACCGTTGAGGACCTGCCAAAGGTATATAGCCTAAAAAGCCAGGGTGGAATCCTGAACAGGTATGGAATAGTTGACTTTGCCTTCGGGGCGGCACCTGGAGTCTATGCAATAGTAACAACAGACCTGCCCCAGGTCCACCACGAAATGAAGTTCCTCAAGATGGGGGATGGACCAAACTATGTGCTCTTCAGACCCTATCATCTCACAAGCCTGGAGACGCCAATAACAATCGCCAAGGCCCACATCTACAGGGAGCCATCAATAGTCCCAATGGGAGACAAGCCTGTTGCTGAGGTCATAACAAGGGCCAAGAAGGACATGAAAAAGGGCGAGTACTTTGACGGCATCGGTGAGGAGACCGTCTATGGAAGCATAGAGGAGTACACAAGGGCAAAACAGGAGGACCTCCTGCCAATAGGTCTTATAAACAGAAACGCCAGGGCAAGGGTTGATATAGGTAAGGATGAGTTCATCACAAACAGCATGGTGGAACTGGATACGGACACTGAGATTTACAAGCTTAGACAGCTGCAGGACAAGTAAACAACTCCTTGACAAAAGCCTGTAAATCCTATATATTATTAAACAAGTGTAAACAAATAAAGGCTATGATCAGGACAGTAGACAGTCTGGACCATTCAAGAGAGGTGGCAGTACGGTGGGATGTCGCCATGGAAGGGTTGTTGAAGATCACCTGTAAGCTTGATACCTGAAGAGAGTAGGGTGTTACGTGAAGACGTTATACTTTAATGAAGCGACAGGAGTGATCCTGTAATTTGGGTGGTACCGCGGAATTTTCGTCCCTAAGTCTAATTGACTTAGGGACTTTTAATACGAATAGGAAATTTCAACATCCATTGAATCATGAAATTTCCGTACGTGAGTATCAAAAAAAGCTACCTTAATACATTTTGGAAGCTTTTTTTATTTTTTTTTAAAGGAGAGATGATCAGTGAAAAGGTTTAATGAGTTATCAAATGAACCGGTTAAGGATAGGGAACAGAAAATATCCGCCTACTGGAAAGAGATTGACCTTCTGCACAAATCAGTGGAAACAAGGGATCCAAAGAACCCCTACGTGTTCTATGAGGGACCTCCCACTGCAAACGGCAAGCCTGGAATCCATCATGTAATGGCCAGGACCTTGAAGGACCTTACCTGCAGATACAAGACTATGCAGGGCTACCAGGTAAAGAGGAAGGCTGGATGGGACACCCATGGACTGCCGGTTGAGATCGAGGTTGAGAAGAAGCTTAACCTTCACAACAAGCAGGACATTGAAAATATGGGAATTGAGGATTTCAACGAGGCATGCCGTGAATCCGTGTTCACCTACGAGAAGCTTTGGAGGGAAATGACGGAGAGAATGGCCTATCTGATTGACCTTGATGACCCATACATCACACTGGACAACGACTACATCGAATCAGTATGGTGGATATTGGACCAGTTCTTCAAGCAAGGGTATATCTATGAGGGACACAAGATACTTCCATATTGTTCAAGATGCGGTACAGGGCTTGCATCCCACGAGGTTGCGCTTGGATATGAGGAGATCAAGACAGAAACGGTAACGGTAAAGTTCAAGGTAAAGGACAAGGACGAATACATCCTTGCATGGACCACGACTCCATGGACCCTGCCTTCAAACGTATGTGTCACCGTACACCCGGATCTTGTCTACATCAAGGTTAGAAAGGACGATGAGGTATATTACCTGGCCAAGGAGCTGGCAGACAAGGTTCTTGGTGAGGACTATGAAATACTTGAGGAAATGCCGGGCAAGGACCTGGAATACATGGAATATGAGCAGCTGATTCCATTTATCGACGTAAAGGGCAAGGCCTTCTATGTGACACTTGGAGATTACGTAACAACAGAGGATGGAACGGGAATCGTCCACTCTGCACCTGCATTCGGTGAGGATGACTACAACACTGGTATGAAATACAACCTGCCTGTTGTAAATCCTGTATCAGAGGAAGGGAAATTCACAGAGACCCCATGGGCCGACCAGTTTGTTATGGATGCAGACCATGACATCATCCACTGGTTGATAGACAACAACAAGCTCTACAAGAAGGAGAAGATGCTCCACAACTATCCACACTGCTGGAGATGCAGCACACCACTATTATATTACGCAAAGCCATCATGGTATATAGAGATGACAAAGCTTAAGGACAAGCTTGTGGAGAACAACAATTCCGTAAACTGGTTCCCTGAGTTTGTCGGAGAGAAGAGATTTGGTAACTGGCTTGAGAATGTAAATGACTGGGCCATCTCAAGGAACAGATACTGGGGTACTCCATTCCCGATCTGGAGATGCGATGATTGCGGTCATCTGGACAGCGTAGGTTCAAGACAGGAGCTTATAGACAGGTCAATCGAGGACGACGTTACAATGGACATCGACCTTCACAGACCATATGTTGACAACATCCACCTGAAGTGTCCTGAATGCGGTGGAACCATGACTAGGGAGAAGGAAGTAATCGACTGCTGGTTCGACAGTGGGTCAATGCCATTTGCGCAGCACCACTATCCATTCGAGCACAAGGATGACTTCGACACCCTATTCCCTGCAGACTTCATATGTGAGGGTATCGACCAGACAAGAGGCTGGTTCTACTCACTGATAGCGATATCAACCTTTGTGAAGGGACAGTCGCCATACAGGAACGTACTGGTCAATGACCTTGTACTTGACAAGAATGGAAAGAAAATGTCCAAGTCCAGAGGAAACACTGTAGATCCATTCAGACTTTTCGATGACTACGGTGCTGACGTCCTGAGATGGTACCTGATCCATGTATCACCACCATGGACACCGACAAAATTTGACGAGGACGGACTTAAAGAGGTTGAGTCCAAGTTCTTCAGAAGCATCAGAAACGTATACAATTTCTTCTCAATGTATGCAAATACGGATGGTATAGATCCGGAGGAATTCTTCGTGCCATATGAGGAGAGACCTGAAATAGACAGATGGATCCTTTCCAAGTTCAACACCCTGATCGAAAACTCAAAGGCCAACATGGATGAGTTTGAGCTTACAAGGGTTGTTAGGGCAATTCAGGAGTTTGTAATAGAGGACCTGTCAAACTGGTATATCAGAAGGAACAGAAGAAGATTCTGGTCAACGGAAATGGATGATGACAAGAAAGCCGTCTACAATACGACCTATGAGATACTTGTGGATGTGTGCAAGCTGATTGCTCCCTTTGTTCCATTCATCTCAGAGGAGCTTTACAGAAACCTTACAGGCAAGGAATCAGTCCACATAGACCTGTATCCGGAAATCAAGCCAGAGCTTGTTGACAAGGATCTTGAGGAGAAGATGGACCTTGTAAGGAACCTTGTAACCCTTGGGAGGGCATCAAGGGAGAATGTGAGGATCAAGGTTAGACAGCCCCTAAAGGACGTTGTGATCGACGGCAAGTACGAATCCAAGATTTACGACCTGATCCCACTTATCAAGGAGGAGCTCAACGTCAAGGAGGTAGTCTTTGAGAAGGACCTTGCACAGTTTATGAACTTCTCACTTAAGCCTAACTTCAAGGTTGCAGGACCTGTTCTTGGCTCCAAGGTCAAGGCCTTCGGCAAGGCCCTATCACAGCTTGATGCAGCAGAGGCAGTGGCCAAGCTTGAAAACGGAGAAACCCTTAAGATGAACCTGGATGGGGAGGAGTTCGAAATAAACAACGAGCTTGTACAGACATCGATCTCATCAAAGGAAGGCTTCAACGTTGTCATGGAAAGCAACCTGTTTGTTATCCTGGATACAACCCTTACACCAGAGCTTCTAAACGAAGGCTATGCAAGGGAGTTCGTATCAAAGGTACAGCAGATGAGAAAGTCAAACGGATATGAAATCCTTGACAAAATAACAATCAAGTACAACGGAAG
>JANKMX010000028.1:11053-28160 GCA_024649995.1 Gudongella sp.
AAGCGATGCCATAAAGGATGCGGTAGCTGAATACGAAGAATTCATCAAGTCAGAGACCCTGGCGACAGAAATCCAATTCGTGGATGACACCGGTCTTGAGAAGCAGGACCTTAACGGAGAAGAGACTGGAATAGAACTGAGCAAGAATTAATTAGGATAAAAAAATCAGGGAACAGGCTATAGGACCTGTTCCCTGTATTGTATTTTTGACCCAATCTGGATGGAATCAAAGGTGACCATGCTGTCATAGACATGAACCCTGACTCCTCTGCTTATGGCCATATCCAGCGCCTCTCCAAAGGCCGGGTCCATGACCCTGTTTGGGGTGAAGGTCTTGGGCCCCTTCATCTGGATGAGAAAGAGGATGTTACCCTCATAGCCCTCCTGGACGGCACTGATCATCTCCATGATATGCCTTGTTCCACGGACCGTAGGAGCATCGGGGAATTTTGACAGGCCTTCTACCTCAAGGGTCACTCCCTTGATTTCAATAAAGCCCTCCCTGTCACCATCCCTGTAGTAGATATCAAATCGGGAGTCGCCGTACCTCTGCTCCCCCTTGATCAGCTCTGGCGCACCCAGGCCCTGGATTTTTCCATCAACAAGGGCATCCATCACAACCCTGTTGGGAGCCTGGGAATCCATGTTAACAAGCATATCCTCCTTGTAGACCGATATAAGTGAATATCTTGTCTTCCTTTTGGTATCAGGGCCGTGGTCCTGAAGGATCACCCTGGCCCCTGGAAGGAGCAGCTCCCTGCATCTGCCGGTGTTCTTGACATGGGCTATCTCCTCCCGACCATTGATAAGGACGTGGGCAATAAACCTGTTTGGCCTTTTAAGGAAGGTCCCCTGGACCATATTTGAATATTTCATAGTAAGATCAACTCCATTTCAACCATTCAATATTAACACAAATTGAATCTCCAGACAATATTGGGGTATCTAAGGACTAGTACTTAAAGGAGGACAAAAAACATGAGACAATTGACGAAGATAACCATTCTAACCCTGGTCATGGCACTGCTCCTGATTGGATTTACTGGATGTTCAGGTCTTGAGGTGGCTGTTGAGGAGGCTGAATCTCCAGCTGTTGAGGAACCGGCTGTTGAAGCACCTCAGGAGGAGCCGGGGGAGGCAATCGCCGAGGATGGCTATTACAATTCACCTGAGGAGGTGGCTCTCTACCTTCACACCTACAATAGACTTCCAGACAACTATATCACCAAGGAGGATGCAATGGACCTTGGCTGGGATGCCCAGGAGGGCAACCTTTGGGAGGTAACCGACAGGATGAGCATAGGTGGAAACAGGTTTGGAAACAGGGAAAGGCTGCTACCTGAGGCTGAGGGAAGGCAGTATTACGAGGCTGATGTAAACTATGAAGGCGGCTATAGGGGAGCTGAAAGGCTTGTCTACTCCAACGACGGACTGATATTCTACACAAGGGATCACTATGAGTCCTTTGAACAGCTTTACTAGGGGGTTGGGTATGAGAACAGTACTTATAGATGCAAACAGGATGAAGGACAGGGACTTTCACAAATACTTCAAGATCAAGCTGAATCTTAAGGGCTATCACGGCAATAATCTGGATGCCATGTACGACGTACTTTCAACACTAAGGGAGGACCTGAGGATATACGCATACAATTTTGACCATGATACATTGGGAGATTATGGAGAGTCAATCTGGAGGACCCTTATGGAGCTCCAGATGCAAAAGGACAACATCTCCCTAAGGACCGTAAAGATTTGCCGAAGGTATTGATTAAATAGGAAAAAAGAAATATATTATATTAAGAAACAGGACCAGGAGAGATGGACTATGAAGGCAGTATTTGTTACATTGGGATTTATTTCAGTAGGAATTGGGGCAATAGGGGCCGTGCTTCCAGTGCTTCCCACTACGCCTTTTCTTTTGCTGGGCTCATACTTCCTGGCAAAGGGATCCGACCGATTCAACGATTGGCTGAAGGGGACCAAGCTATATAGGGACAATCTGGAGGATTTTGAAAAGAACAGATCCATGACACTTAAGACCAAGCTAAGTATCACAGCCCTTTCATCATCCATGATCTGGTTTAGCGTTTTTATGGTGGACAAGCCTTATCTTAAGGCCATGCTCATTGGGATTGATCTTTTCAAGCACTACTATTTCATATTCAGGATAAAGACTGAAGAGAAAGAGGACCAGAAGGAGGGATAGGAATGTCAATTGACAGACTGGCAGAAATCATTAAGACCAGCAACAATATTGTTTTCTTTGGAGGAGCCGGGGTTTCAACTGAAAGCAACATTCCCGACTTTAGAAGTGAAACCGGAATCTACTCCACCAAAAACAAGTATGGCTATGAACCTGAATACCTTCTCAGTCACTCCTTCTTCAGAGACCATCAGAAGGAGTTTTTCAACTATTACAGGGACAACATGCTATATCCGGATGCAAAGCCCAACAAGGCCCATCTTGCCCTTGCAAGGCTGGAAGGGATGGGTAAGCTAAAGGCGGTCATAACCCAGAACATAGACGGACTCCACCAGCTGGGAGGCTCAAAAAACGTCCTTGAAATACACGGGTCGGTCCACAGGAACTACTGCCTTTCCTGCCATGAAACCTACCCAAGGGAGAAGATAATTAGTTCTGATTCAGTTCCCACCTGTGACAAATGCGGTGGAATTGTTCGCCCGGATGTTGTATTATATGAGGAAGGCCTGGATATGGATGTCATGGAAAGGTCAGTTGATTACATCAGAATGGCGGATGTGCTCATAGTTGGAGGAACATCCCTTAACGTATATCCTGCAGCAGGGCTTGTGGAATACTTCAGGGGACGTGAGCTTGTCCTTATAAACAAGACAGCAACAGGCTATGATGGAAGGGCAACCCTAATACTAAGAGATAGCATAGGTGAAGTTTTGGATTATGCGGTTAGGAGAATATGATGGAGACAAAGGAATTACTGGAAACGATTATAGATGGGGAAAAACTCTCAAGGGCAATTTTAAGTAACAGACGAACCAAGGATGATACCCTGCCCGGCAAGGTCATGGTAAATCCCGTTACAGTGAAGGGGACCCTCATGTACCAGCTTGAATCACATGTTGATAACAAGGCCTTCCATGAGAACCTGGAAAAGAATGAGGCCCTCCAACGAATACTTGACCTCATTTCAAATGATTTCAGACAGGTGGTACTTAAGACCTCAATAGGGGAATACCAGATACTTGTGAGCAAAAAGGGCAAGCAGAGAATAATCGAGAACCAGGAAGCCATAACAAGGGTCCAGAAGAGCCATAACAGGAAGAAGCAGTACATCATTGAGGAGGGCCAGCCGGTTGACTTTCTGGTTCACCTTGGAGTAATGGACCCTGGAGGAAAGGTCTACAAGCAGAAGTACAACAAGTTCAGGCAGATCAACAGGTTTCTTGAGCTAGTTGACTCATCCATGGAGGTCCTTATGGACCAGGATGAAGTAAGGATCATCGACTTTGGGTGTGGAAAGAGCTACCTGACCTTTGCCCTCTACCACTATCTTGTCAACATGAAAAAGAAGAAGGTTAAGATCACAGGCCTTGACCTTAAGGAGGATGTCATTGACCTATGCAACAGGACGACAGAGGATCTAAATTACCAGGGACTCCACTTTATCTGTGGAGATATCAAGGATCACACGTCAGGAGAGGATGTTGACATGGTGGTAACCCTGCACGCCTGCGACACGGCAACCGATATAGCCCTGGAAAAAGCTGTAAGGTGGGGAGCAAAAGTTATTTTATCTGTACCTTGTTGTCAGCATGAGCTTTATGATAAAATCAAGAATAATAATCTTTCAGGTATGCTCAAGCATGGAATCATAAGGGAGAGGTTAAGCTCCCTTGTAACAGACAGCATTAGGGGCTCTGTACTTGAGATAATGGGCTACCAGGTCCAGCTCTTGGAATTCATAGACATGGAGCATACCCCAAAGAACATTATGATCAGGGCAATAAAAAAGCATTCACCCTTCAGAAGTGAGAAGGTTGAGGAATACAAGAGGCTAAAGGAAATGTGGGGTCTTGAGGATATCTTTATCCAGGAGACCATGAAGGATCTATTGGAAAACAAATAAACGGGAGGAATGTCAATGGAAAGGGAAATGGTACTTATACTTGACTTCGGTGGTCAGTACAACCAGCTGATAGCAAGAAGGGTAAGGGACCTGAACGTGTATTGCGAGGTACACCCATACACAATCGGTCTTGACAGGATCAGGGAAATGGATCCAAAGGGAATCATCTTTACAGGTGGACCCAATAGCGTATATGAGGAGAAATCCCCATCAATAAGCGAAGAGATTTATGATATGGGCATTCCTATACTGGGAATCTGCTATGGAGCCCAGCTTATGTCCTATACCCTTGGTGGCTCAGTCAAGGCTGCCACAACAAGGGAATATGGAAAGGTCAAGCTGCATGTGGAGGAGAAGTCACCAATATTTGAGGATGTTAAGGAAAAATCCATAACCTGGATGAGCCACACCGATTATGTTGAAAAGCTTGCAGAGGGCTTCCATGTAACTGCAACAACGGAATCCTGCCCAACGGCAGCCTTTGAAAACAGCGAGAAGAACCTTTATGGAGTTCAGTTCCACCCAGAGGTACAGCATTCAGAGGAAGGTAACAAGGTCCTTTCAAACTTCCTCTTCAATGTTGCAGGCTGCAGGGGAGACTGGAAGATGGATGAGTTTGTTGAAAACTCAATTGCCGCAATCAAGGAAAAGGTGGGGGACAAGAAGGTCCTTTGTGCACTTTCAGGAGGGGTTGACTCCTCAGTTGCAGCGGTCATGATAGAAAGGGCTGTTGGAAAGCAGCTTACCTGCATATTCGTGGACCACGGTCTTCTTAGAAAGGATGAGGGAGACCAGGTTGAAGAGGTCTTTACAAACAACTACAACCTAAACTTCATCAGGGTCAACGCCCAGCAGAGATTCTATGACAAGCTTAAGGGAGTATCGGACCCCGAAACAAAGAGAAAGATCATCGGAGAGGAATTCATCAGGGTATTCGAGGAAGAGGCCAAGAAGATCGGTACAGTGGACTACCTTGTTCAGGGAACAATCTACCCTGATATCATAGAGAGTGGTGTTGGCGACTCAGCTGTAATAAAGAGTCATCACAACGTAGGCGGACTTCCAGACTACGTAGACTTCAAGGAAATCATCGAGCCACTTAGGGACCTTTTCAAGGACGAGGTAAGAAGGGCAGGCCTTGAGCTTGGACTTCCAAAGGAGCTTGTTTTCAGGCAGCCATTCCCTGGACCAGGACTTGCCATAAGGATAATCGGCGAGGTCTCAGAGGAGAAGGTAAAGATCCTTCAGGAAGCGGACCACGTATTCAGAAGAGAGATAAAGATGGTTGGAATGGACATGGAGCTTAACCAGTACTTTGCAGTCCTTACAAACCTTAGAAGCGTAGGTGTAATGGGAGATGGAAGAACCTACGACTACACATTGGCCCTGAGGGCAGTAAAGACAACAGACTTCATGACAGCGGAGTTTGCCCAGATTCCATGGTCAATACTTGGAGACATCTCAACAAAGATAGTAAACGAAGTTCCACACATAAACAGAATAGTGTATGATATTACAAACAAACCACCAGCGACTATTGAATGGGAGTAAAATTAGGACTTGTAGTCCTAATTTTACGACTACCCAGCGATTGGCTCATTTTGTGAGCCAGAGCTGTAGGTAGCCCTTCGGCGAGGATCAGGAGATGAAAGCGAGCCAATGAGCGAAGCTTGAATCCATGATCTACCGCGAATGGGAGTGTATCCTACTGCGAGTAACTCCCCTAAATATCAAAACAAAAATGGACCTTAGGGTCCTTTTTTCTTAGAAGGAGGCATAACCGTATGAAAAGAATCCCTGTAATCCTAGATGGAGATCCAGGCCACGACGACGCAATCGCCTGGATGGTGGCAGCTGCCTCACACATCCTTGACATCAAGGCTGTTACAACAGTTGCAGGAAACAAGGATATAGAAAATGTAACAAGAAATACACTGAATGTCTGCTCCCTTTTTAATATTGAGGCTCCAATAGGCAAAGGAGCTCACGGTCCCTTGGTTGTTGAGGGAATCACAGCAGGCGATTTCCATGGTGAGACAGGACTTGATGGAGTGGACCTTCCTCCGTCAGATATGACCCTAAGCGAATACTCCGCAGTTGAGCTTATGGTGAAGGTATTGGAGGATAGCCATGAACCTGTTGTAATAATAGGAACTGGTGCACAGACAAATCTTGCAACCCTCCTTCTATACAGGCAAGACCTGAAGGATAAGATAAGGGCATTCTACATCATGGGCGGCGGAATAGAAAATGGAAATTGGACACCGGCAGCAGAGTTCAATATTCTGGTGGATCCGGAGGCTGCCAGAATTGTATTTGAATCCGGTATCCCTGTAATTATGTCCGGACTGGATGTAACGGAAAAAGCCCTGGTCTATCCTGAGGATGTTAACCGTATTCGAGAGATCGGAACTCCAATGGGACATATCGTATCCAGCTGGCTGGACTTTTTCGGTGAAACCCATGCAGCCATGGGCTACAAGGGGTGGCCACTACATGATCCATGCGCTGTTCTGTCCCTGATCAAGCCGGACATGTTTGAAATCCGGGAAGCTTATCTTCAAGTTGAAACAAAGGGACTCCACGCAAGAGGTGGAATTCTTGCTGACTTTGAAGATAAAGAAAACTTCAATGGCAAGGTTGTTCTAAATATTGATCGGGAAGCCTTTATAGAAGAGCTGATAAAAGCAGTGGAACATTTCACTGGAAGGGAGGCTTAGATATGAACATACTAGTTAGCGGAAAGGACCTGCCCTCCATAAAGGGTACATTTCTTAATCCAGAGGGTCCTCTTCCCAAGGAGTGGAAAAAGCTTAAAGAGCAAGAGGACATTATTCTTGTCCTGACTGAAGGACCATCCTCCGCAGCCCTTGCCTTTAAGGTATGGCCAAATCTGACACAGAAGGTCAAGAAAATAATCTATGCAGGAGGGACACTGAAAAGAGGGGATGCCACTCCCTATGCCGAAGAGTCAATTCATCAGGATCCATACGGGATGGAATCTCTACTTAACTCAGGCGTTCCAGTCACCTTCTGCACCATGGAATCAGCTGCAGCCTATAACATGACAATGACTGACCTGGCAATTGAATATGCTCATAGTCCAGAGAAGTACAAGACGATCTCCTGTGGTGTGCATGTTGAAACCCAGTCAAGCTCAGCTGCCTATGGCAAGATGATCTGTGATGCCAACAGTGATAACAGGTTTGGGAAAAGGAATACTGAGATTATTATCTGATAGACAAAACGCATCTAAACTCAGGTGTCTTATCACCGGCCAATTGGGTATAAAAAACATATGAGATAAGCCGGACCAGGAGGATACCATGAGAGAATTTATAGATACAATAGACCCAATCTACACCCAGATAGCAATATTTATAATAGTAGCCTTGTTCCTGTACCTTTCAGCAAAGAGGATTCTGAACCGTTTTTACCCGGTTTTGCAGGAGCAGCAAAAGTGGTATTTCACAAAGAAGATTGTCATGAACACCATCTATGTGATTATCTTCCTCATATTCGTGTTCACCTTCAGTGACAGCTTTGAAGGCTTCTATACAACCCTGGGTCTTGCAGGTGCTGGAATCACCTTCGCCCTCCGGGAGGTAATTGTAAGCTTTGCAGGCTGGTTTGCCATTCTCTTCGGGGACTTCTTCAAGGTTGGGGATAGGGTACTTCTTGGAGGAATCAAGGGAGATGTGGTGGACCTTGGAATCCTCAGGACAACCCTCATGGAAATTGGGGACTGGGTTGATGGAGACCAGTACAACGGTCGGATTGTACGGGTGGCAAACAGCTTCATTTTCACATCACCTGTCTACAACTACTCGGCCAACTTCCAGTTTGTCTGGGATGAGATACATATTCCCATACATTTTGGCAGCGACAATGCACTTGTTCGAAAAATCCTTGATGATGTGGCTGATGAGGTTATTGGAGAGGTATCCACCCAGGCCAAGGAAGCCTGGTATGATATGAGAAAGAGGTTTCAGCTTGAGGATGCAACCCTTGAACATCAGACCTTTATGGCCTTTGATGACAACTGGGTTGAGTTTTCCCTAAGGTATGTTGTTGACATCAAGAAAAGGAGGATTATCAGAGACAGACTCTTTACAAGATTACTTGAGGAGATTGAAAAGTATCCTGACAGGATTGAGCTTGCTTCAGAAACCTTTGAAATTGTCAGGGATGAACCTAGAAAATCATAGAACATAATCAATGGGACCATTTATCACAACCCCTTGCAGGAATATATTCAGCAGGGGGTTTGTGTATGGTATAATATTCCCATAAGTACCGAAATTCCTGGATTTCGGAATAGAAAGGGACGGTGAATTGGAGAATGGAAAAGAGGATATTGGGCAGAACAAACTTTGAGGTCTCTGTAATTGGATTTGGTGGGATTCCCATTCAAAGGGTTGATAAAGAGATGGCTTATCAGCTCCTTGTGGAAGCACACAAGCAGGGGATAAATTTCATCGACACAGCAAGAGGCTACAAGGAGAGCGAAGAGCTTCTGGGAAGTGCCCTGGAAAGGATAGGAAGGGACAAGTTCATCCTGGCAACAAAATCAATGGCCAAAACCTACGATGCTGTTGTTGAGGAGTTTGAGACAAGTCTAAAAAATCTCAGGACAGACTACATAGACCTGTTCCAGTTTCACAATGTCAGCAAGGAGGAGGACCTTGAAACCGTAATGGGAGAGAATGGAGCCCTCAAGGCCATCAAGGAGTATAAGGAAAAGGGAGTAGTGAAGGAGATCGGAATAACAAGCCACAGTGTTGACCTTCTTCATATAGCAATTGACACTGGTGAGTTCAGCACAATCCAATATCCCTACAACCCTGTGGAAAACCAGGGTGAGCCAGTATTCAGAAAGGCAAGGGAGAACAACCTTGGAGTAATAGTCATGAAGCCTCTTGCTGGTGGAGCCATTTCAAAGGGTGAGCTTTCACTTAGATACATAATGGAGAACAAGGACGTGACAGTGGCAATACCTGGAATGGATTCTGTTGAACAGGTAATTGAAAATGCCAGGGCAGGAAATGAAATGAGACGCCTTACTGAGGATGAACGAAAGGCTCTTATGGAGGAAGCTGGCACACTTGGAGAGGAATTCTGCAGAAGGTGCGGCTACTGTGCTCCCTGTACTGTTGGAATCGACATCCCTACCCAGTTTATCCTAGAGGGCTACTATTCAAGATACAATCTTCAGGACTGGGCGGTTGACAGATACCGAGGATTTGAAATAAGTGCAAAGGACTGCATCGAGTGTGGAGTCTGCGAAACCAGATGCCCCTACAACCTTCCCATAATAAAGATGCTTAAGAAGGTTGAAGATCGACTGGGGGTTGAAGCCTAATGGAATACAGAAAACTGACTGCGGATGAAATAAAAATCGACCTGTTCAAGGGCTTTATCCGCCATCAGAAGGTTACAAAATGCTGGAGGAAAGTTGAAGGGGAATGGATAATCAAGGATATAGAGTTTATTGATGACTGGTCCGAAGAGGAATACTCTCTTCTTGTTGGATACCTGAAAAACACCTCACAAACTGGAGGCATTGTTATTGGAGCCTTCCAAGAGGACAAGCTTAAGGGCTTCACATCCCTTGAGGCGGATTTCCTGGGCTCTGACAAGGAATACCTGGACCTTTCAAGCCTGCATGTTTCAGAGGACATGAGGGGTAAGGGAATTGGCAAGGTCCTCTTCCAAATGGTCTCCACTTGGGCAAGGGAAAAGGGAGCCAAAAAGCTCTACATATCTGCCCATTCATCCATTGAAACCCAGGGCTTCTACAGGTCATTGGGTTGTGTGGAAGCAAAGGAATACAGCCAGGACCATTTGGATAGGGAACCCTATGACTGCCAGCTGGAATATCTACTTTAATTTCATGGAATAAAAACGCACCTGGGATTTTCCAGGTGCATTATCAGTTTCATTTATATATTAATAATTAATTACCACTCAACATTGTCTTCAGAAACACAGTCATCAACTGGCGTATTTAGACCTTCTACAATCTTATCATTGGAACTTGATACTCTTTCCAGCTTAAAAACAGGTCTTGTCTCCCCAATCTTGTCCCTCAATGTATTGATGTTCTCAACGATATGGAAGGGCCTTAGGGCCTCCAGCTCCTCCTGGTCAAGATAACCCATCTGTTTCAGGATCTCCATGGTTGCACTTTCAACAGCCTTGATGTTGCCATCCTCAATCTTCACTGCAATTCCAACACCCTGATCCACCATGCCAATGCAATACACACCATCCGCTCCAAGCTTACCCATAAGCTTTCCATTTGTGTTCTTCATAAGCTCTGTGCAGAATCCTCCTGTTCCAGCAACCATCTCAGGATATTCCATCATTGATTCAACAACAAGGTCTGCCGCCATCTTTCTCTTTTCATCAAAGACCGATGAATGCACAAGTTTCGCATAGGAAAGGGCCATGTTGTATAGGGGCATTTCCACAACCGGTACTCCGCACCCGTCGATTCCAACCCCAATATCATCCACATCCATTTCACATACCTGGGCAATTGTGTCCAGGGTCATCTGCTGAAGTGGATGCTGCAGCAGGTTGTAGGTTTCAAGGGGCAGGTCCAGCTTCCTGGATACAGCAAGCATTCCCGAATGCTTGCCTGAGCAGGTGTTGTAGATCTTTCTTGCAGTTTTACCCTCTCTTAGCATCTGTTTTGTAACCTTGTCACTACGGGAATAGCTGTGTCCACAAAGAAGGTCGTCCTCTCCCAGGTCCAGCTTTCTAAGGACCGAGCTTACGGCATCCAGATGAAAATCCTCGGAAAAGTGGGAGGCACACATGACTGCAAGCTCCCTCCTTGTTATGCCATAGGTGTTTTCAGCGCCTGATTCAATGACCACAAGGGTCTGCAAAGGCTTTGCGCTGGAACGCATATAGGTCCTCTTGTAGGGGTCTCCAAGGCTTGCTATGAGATTTCCCTTGAAGTCAACAACGGCAATGTCCCCCCTGTGAATGTTCTCAACTCTGTCTCCTCTGGTTACATTCAATAATATTTCTGACAAGGCGATTCCTCCTTTGAATTTGATACTGGCTGTTAACTATAGTATACCTCAATACATTTACATTTAATAAATAAATATTGGGAAAACAATCAATATAGGATTTTTGCCTATGCTGGAAGGGAAAAATGGGTATAATACTTGTGAATTATGCAACAATTAAAGGTACGCCATTAAACCGTTTGGGAGAGGTGATTGTATGCTACAACAGGCAATAGTATTTTCAGTAATTATCGTGTCACTCATTCTTTTTGCACAGGGAAGCATACGATATGATTTTGTTGGTCTGGGAGCCCTGATTGTGCTTGTAGTCACAGGAATAGTCCCTGCTGATGAAGCCTTCCTTGGCTTTGGCCATCCAGCGGTTGTTACCGTGGCAGCCATACTTGTTGTAAGCAGCAGCCTATTGAAGACAGGAGTACTCGATCAGCTGGTGAAGCTACTCAACAGAAGCGGAAGAGGGATCAGCATAAAAATTGCCGCACTTATGATAATGACAGCGGTGCTGTCAAGCTTTATGAACAATGTTGGAGCCCTTGCTCTTGTTATGCCAATAGCAATACAAGTGGGTAAGTATCACAGGATTTCACCATCCTACCTGCTGATGCCGGTTGCCTTTGCATCCCTTCTTGGGGGGCTGATAACGGAGATTGGAACACCACCAAATCTAATAATTTCAACCTACAGGGGAAGTATCGGAGCTGAGCCCTTCCTTTTCTTTGATTTCGCACCCGTGGGAGTTGGACTCACACTGGTTGGGATCATATTTATTTCTACAATAGGTTGGCGTATGATACCCAAAAGAAAGGGTGATGAGGGACAGTCCGATTTCTTCAGGATTGATGAGTATATGTCTGAGGTGGTCATTCCCAAGGGAAGCAAATACTCAAACAGAACGGTGGAGGAGCTACTTGGAGACCTTAATCTGGATGTAAACATCCTTAGCATAATCAGGGGAGACAGGAGCATTGTCCCGCCTGCTGCAACTGAGCTTTTGGAGGAGATGGACCACCTTGTCATAAGGGCCGACCATTCAGGTCTTGCTGATCTGGTAAAAAGAACGGGGTTTCATTTCAAGGGAAGCAAGTATATCTACAACGATTCAGGTAAGGTCCTAAAGGACAGCAGCCTTGTCATGGCTGAAATCGTACTTAAGGATGATTCCCCTGCGATCGGAAGAACCGTCATAGACCTGAATCTCAGGCACAGGTTCGGAGTGAACCTGGTCGCTGTTTCAAGAAGGGGAATCTCCTCCTACCACAGGCTTCAATCCTTCCTATTCAAGCCTGGTGACGTACTGCTTATACAGTGTCCAAGCGACTCCATCCAGGATGTACTGGGTCAGCTCAGGGCCCTGCCCCTGGCTGAAAGAGGCTTAAGGGTTGGAAAGGGCAACAGAAAATCATTAAAGGCTATTACCCTGGTACTGTTCATGTCATCAATCATCCTGACGACTCTAGGAATTCTAAGTGTTCAGATTTCATTTGCAGCCTGTGCACTACTGATGGTTCTGCTAAACATCATAACACCAAGGGAGTTCTATGATGCAATAGAATGGCCAATTATTATAATGCTTGGATCTCTCCTTCCAGTGGGGGATGCCCTACAGTCAACAGGTGGTGCAGAAACAATAGCAAATGTCATGGTGGGTGCAATGGATTATCTGAGCCCTTCTCTTATGGTGACTGTACTGATGATAACGACAATACTACTTACAAACCTTATAAACAACGCTGCTGCAGCCGTACTAATGGCTCCAATAGCCATGAGTCTGGCAATGAAGATGGGAGTATCAACAGATCCAATGCTTATGGCCGTGGCGGTTTCAGCATCCTCAGCCTTCATGACCCCAATTGGTCACCAGTCAAACACCCTTATTATGGGTCCTGGAGGCTTCAGATTTGGGGACTACTGGAGGATGGGACTGCCTGTAACAATCCTTGTCCTACTTGTGGGAACACCCCTGATACTTGTGTTTTGGCCTCTTTAGAACCCATTTAGTTGTCAATTGATTCAGTACCATACCTGAAACACCAAAGGGTCCCTTGAACAGGGGCCTTTTAAATATGCCTAAGGGGATACAGCTATGCATTAATGCGATAAAATGCGGGTATAAATATTAAGATTACTTAAGGATTTGGATAGAGGAAGGGATGTCCCATGAAGGTTGAGGGAATTATTATAGCAGCTGGAAAATCCACAAGAATGTACCCCAAGCACAAGCTTCTTTTGGATCTGAATGGTAAGACCGTAATTGAAAGGTCCATTGAAAGCCTGTATGATTTCTGTTCAAGAATAATTGTAGTGACAGGTCACAATCCGCAAATGATAGTTGAAAGCATCGGACACATGGATAATTTGGAATTTGTTCAAAACGACAAATATGAAGAGGGAATGTTCTCATCAATAAAAGCAGGGCTTTTGGCTGCAAAAGGGGATAGGATTTTCCTGATGCCAGGAGATTGCCCTTTTGTGGGACGGGAGGTGTTTCAAAAAATGCTTTCCATGGAGGGAGACATTTTGCTTCCATCATTTGAGGGAGTACATGGACATCCCGTACTTCTGAGCAAAGATTTGGCAGCCAGAATTAGAGAAGACTCATCATCTGTTTCATTGGAGGAGTATATTGAGAAGAGTAAATTTTCCGTGGTCCAGGTGGACGATCCTGGAATACTCAGGGATATAGACACCCCCGAGGATTACATATCAGCTCTAGAATACTTAAGTGAATCTGGAGGGTGGTAAAATGTTAAACATCAGTGATTCAGTCAAAAGAAATGATTTTGATGACAAGATAGAGGGACGGGCCCTCTATGCGGGGGACCTCAGGGATAGGGACATGCTTTATGCAAGGATATACCGTTCCCAAAGGCAGCGGGCAAGAATTAGGGAAATAAGACTACCAAGGTTGCCGGAAGGATATGAGGTCCTTGATTATCATAACATACCTGGGATAAACAGGGTCCCCATAGTCTATGACGATCAGCCCTTCCTTGCGGAGGGAGAGGTAAATTACATCGGTGAACCCATCCTTCTTGTCCTGGGCAGGGACCGGGATGTCATCAATGGGATAATGTCAGAGATAACTATTGAGTATGAAGACCTGGAAGCCATCAATACAATAGAGGAATCAATTCTTAAGCCATATGTTTACTGCTTTGCAGATGACAACAGCAAAATTGAGTATTCCTTTACAAGAGGGGATCCTGACCTACATATTGATAGGGCGGAAAAAGTATTCCAGGACAGGTTTCACACGGGCTATCAGGAGCATGCCTACCTTGAACCCCATTCCTTCACATGTGAAGTTGTGGATGACAATATAGTCGTTCATGGGTCAATGCAGTGTCCATATTATGTAGTTGAGGGAATAAAAAGGGCTTTTGGATGGGATGAAAGCAGGATAAGGGTCATACAGCAGCCAACGGGGGGAGGCTTTGGGGGCAAGGAGGATTACCCTTCAATTCCAGCCATCCTCTGTGCCCTGGGGGCAATAATGACTGGAAAGCCTGTGCAGCTTGTCTACGATAGGGAGGAGGATATCATCTCCACAACTAAAAGGCACCCTTCTGATATAAGAATAAAGAGCTATCTTGATGCCAATAACAGTATCATCGCCATGGACATAGATGTCAGGCTTGACGGTGGAGCATATGCGGGACTGTCCAGCGTGGTACTCCAGAGAACCATATTCTCCGCAACGGGAGTCTACAACATCGAGAACCTAAAGGTAAGGGGTGGGGCCTATGCCACAAACAAGGTGGTAAGCAGTGCATTTAGGGGATTTGGTGGACCTCAGGCACTCTTCGCAATTGAGATGCATATGGAAAACATAGCTTTAGCTTTGGACATGGACCCGCTGGAGTTCAAAAGAGAGCATTTCCTAAGGGACGGAGACCTTTCATCTACCCAGGGAGAATTTCGCAACAGGATCAAGCTTGATGAAATAGCTGAAATGGTTGATAAAGATTCAGGATATTCGCTTAAAAGAGGATCAACTGGAAAAGAGGGGGAAACTTTAAGAGGGATTGGCCTTTCAATTTTCGATCACGGCTGCGGGTTTACTGGAGCAGGAGAGGCGGATCTTTTGAAATCCAAGGTAAGGCTAATGAAATACGCTGATGGAACAGTTGAAATCTTTGTCTCCAGTGCCGAAATTGGACAGGGAGTCCAGACAACCCTTGGTAAGATTGTGTCCCAGGAGCTTGGAATCCCTCTGGAAAGGGTTGTTCACAATTACCCGGATACAAGATACTGCCCTGATTCTGGACCTACTGTTGCATCCAGGACTGTGCTCATAGTAGGCAGGCTGCTCCAGGAATGTGCCATGGAGATGAAAAAACGGTGGGATGAGGAAGAGGTAGAAATAATCAAGGTCTACAGGTATCCTCATGACCTTGCCTGGGACAATGAGACCTTCATGGGAAATGCATATCCCGAGTATTCCTGGGGTGCAAATGTGGTGGAAATCCACATAGACCCGGCCACCTACAAGGTTGAGGTGGATGGGATATGGACTGTGTATGACATAGGAACACCAATTGACATGAAGATAGTACAGGGGCAGATCGAGGGTGGCCTTGTCCAGGGATTTGGATACGGCCTGATGGAGGAGTTTGACTGCATCAATGGCAGTCCGAGACAGAAGTCCCTCACCACATATGTCATACCATCCTCCAGGGATTTTCCAAAGCCCAGCATCAGGCTCTTTGAAAACCCCAGAAGGAAGGGGCCCTTTGGAGCTAGCGGGCTGGGAGAGCTGCCCATTGTGGGAGTGGCCCCTGCAATTGCAAGTGCAGTTCAGAACGCTCTGGGCAAAAAAGTCTGCAGAATTCCTGTAACCCCGGAATACATTAGGGAGTTGATGGAAGATGGAAATTAAATTCACACTTAATGGGGAACAGGTAACCATAATTGATGAGCCCACCAGGAGACTTCTGGATGTTCTAAGGGATAATCTTGGACTGACAGGAGCAAAGGAAGGCTGTGGCGAGGGTGAGTGTGGTTCCTGCGCGGTGCTTATGGATGGAAGGCTTGTCAATTCCTGCATGGTGCCTGCCTTTACAGTGGAGGACAGGGATATTCTCACAATTGAAGGGTTCAGGGACCAGGAAAGATTCAAGGCAATCTCAAGGGGATTCGAAAAAGCGGGAAGCGTGCAGTGCGGCTTTTGCACCCCGGGATTTGTCATGGCGGCAGAGGCCCTCTTGAGGCAGAATCCCCACCCAACAGAGGAGGAAATCATTGCGGCAATTGAGGGAAATCTCTGCAGGTGCACAGGCTACAGCATGATTGTAGAGGGGATCATGATAGCCTCAAGGGAAGGTGATGGCCTATGGTAGCTACATATTGTCCCAAAACACTTGAGGAAGCTATACAAATCAGAATGGAGAAATCAGTCATCCCATTTGCAGGTGGAACGGACCTGATGGTAAAGTACAAGTCCACAAGAGGAGCTTTGCCGGCTTTTCCAGGAGACATCCTGTATTTGGGAAGCCTGGATGAGCTGAAAGCCATTGAAATAAGGGATGATGGAATAGGAATAGGGGCTGGGGTGAGCCTGTCCAGTCTGATCCTTGAGAAGGGCTTGCCTGATTATATCAAGGCTCCTGTTTTGGGGATAGGATCACCCTCTATCAGAAACCTTGGAACCATTGGAGGAAATATTTGCAACGCATCACCTGCTGGAGATACAATTCCATTCCTCTATGCACTTGATTCAATACTTGAGCTTAAAAGCTTGGAAGGCGTCAGGAGAATGGGGATTGCAGATTTTATAAAGGGACCTGGCAAGACGGAATTGAAGGCAGATGAAATTCTGACGGGGATATTCATTCCAAGGCCTGATTTCAGTAGATGGGGGTACAGAAAGGTCGGTGCCAGAAAAGCAAATGCAATCTCCAAGCTGTCGGTATTCTACCTTGCCGATATCAGGGATTCCTTCCTGAAGGACAT
>JANKMX010000029.1 GCA_024649995.1 Gudongella sp.
CGCCTAGGCGGAATCCCTTTTGATTCTTTTAGATACCCTCATCCCCGAGATACTGGTTGGTATAGAGTCTATGGTAATATCCACCCCTCATCAACAGGTCTCTGTGGGTACCATCCTCCACAATCTCACCCTTTCTAATAACCAGAATCCTATCTGCATTCTTGATTGTTGAAAGCCTGTGGGCTATGACAAAGCTGGTTCTTCCATTCAGGACCTTTGTAATGGCATCCTGGATTATCTTTTCGGTTTCAGTGTCAATGGAAGAGGTTGCCTCATCAAGCACAAACAGTGAGGGGTTTCGGATTATCGCCCTGGCAAAGGATATTAGCTGCTTCTGTCCAGTGGACAGCATTCCACCTCCCTCACCTACCTGGGTATCGTAACCATCCTCCAGGTCCATAATGAATTCGTGTGCATTGACAATCCTGCATGCCTCCTTAATCTCATCATCTGTGGCATCCAGATTTCCATAGCGGATGTTTTCCTTAATGGTGCCGCTGAAAAGGTGAGGGCTTTGAAGTACATAGCCCAGATTGTTGTGTATCCATTGAAGGGGCATTTTTTTGTAGTCCAGGCCATCCACAAGTATCCGTCCCTCTGTTGGCTCGTAAAACCTGCAGAAGAGATTCACAATTGTTGATTTACCTGAGCCGGTTTCTCCAACAAGGGCAACGGTTTCTCCTGGACTGACCTCAAGGCTGAAATTCTTCAGTACCGACTCCTGGGGCTGATATGAGAAGGAAACATTTTCAAAGGAGATACTTCCCCTTATCTTTGGCAAATTATCTCTTTCCTGTTGGAAGATGTCTCCAAATCTTTGAATGATCTCCATCTCATCCTTGATTTCAGGCTTTTCCTTAAGCAAGGAAAACACTCTTTCAGCAGAGGCCTGGGCACTTTGAAATTCAGCAAAGATAACTGCCATCTGTCTGATGGGCTCAAAAAACTGGGCTGTGTAGGAAATGAATGCAACAAGAGTACCATAGGTTATTATTCCATCCATAATGTAGCCAGATCCGAAGGAAAAGGCAAGAGCCGTACCAATGCTTCCTAGACCTATAACCAGGGGAAGGTACACCGATGACAGGATCGCAGCCCTAATTGACTGGGTTCTCATGGAACCTGTCAATCGGGAGAACTCCTCCAGGTTTTTTTCCTCCCTTACCAATGTCTTGGTTGTCTTCGCACCTTGAATATCTTCATTGAAGGCACCAGTAATCTGTGAATTGATTTTTCTTATTTTTCGCTGAGCTGACAGAATTTTTTTCTGGAAAACTACACTTAAAATAGCAAGCAAGGGTACCACAGATAGGGTTATAATTGCCAGGAAAGGATTCAGGATGAGCATATAGATTGAAATCCCTGTCATTATTGCCAGTCCCCATGCAAGATCCACAATTCCCCAAGAGATGGTCTCGCTCAACCTGGTTATGTCGGAAGTCATCCTTGCCAGTAACCAACCCACTGCCTTGTTGTCATAGTATGACAGTGGAAGCTCCTGAAGCTGTATGAATCCAAGCCTCCTGATGTCATGTGCTATTGTAGTCTCCAACCTTCCTGCTATCTTGATAAAAACCAGGATGAGAAGACTCAAGGCCAGCACTGCCGCCAGATACATTCCAATGAACAATGGAAGACCCTCAAGGCTCTCCTTTCTTACAAATTCATCTATGGCATATTTTGAAAGTATCGGAAATGTTGCATCCATTATTCCAAGGAGCACCATCAACACGATAAGCTTTAGGAATCTAGCCTTGTATGGCTTGAGGTATGTGTAGAAGTCCCTCCATATTCCCAAGCTTAACTTGCTTGGTGCATCAGTATTTATATTATCCATGGTGATTCCTCCTAAGCATTCAGTACTTCCATTTCAACTGATGACTGAATGTCGTAAATTCTTTTGTAGAGTCCCTCCTGGGAGATCAGGTCTCTGTGAGTGCCTGACTGGACGATTTTGCCCTTGTCCAGGACTATTATCATATTTGCGTTGGAGACAGTTGAAATCCTGTGGGATATGACAAATGTTGTGGCTATATTTCTCCGTTTCTCCAAGGCCTTTCTTATTTCAATATCAGTTTCCGTATCCACTGCAGACAGCGAATCATCAAATATAACTATCGGTGTTTCAGTAATAATTGCTCTGGCAATTGCCATTCTCTGCTTTTGACCGCCAGACAAGGATACACCCCTTTCGCCCACCATTGTCTCATACTTCTTTTCAAATGAGATGATATCATTGTGTATTGAAGCCACCTTTGCTGCCTGGAACACAGACTTGTCCTGCTTGTCAGGATCTGTGAAGCGGATGTTGTCCTTGATTGTTCGCGCATATAGAAAAGGCTCCTGAAGCACCAGGGCAATATTTTTTCTAATCCAGTGTCTGTCGATTTCCTTTAGCTCGATGTCATCTATTTTCACAGAGCCTGAGGTGTAGTCATATAGCCTGGGTAGCAGATTTACAAGGGTGCTTTTTCCAGCTCCCGTGGGGCCCATTATTGCCACGGTATCCCCCTTTTTAACCTGAAAGCTTATGTTATGAAGAACATCCTTGCTTCCATCGTAGGAGAAGCTGACATTTTCAAATTCTATTTCACCTGATATCCTAGGCTCCTGACCGTTTATAATGAGATTTTCCTGAGGGATGCTCAATATTTCATCCACACGGTCTATTGAAACCGTAGCCTTACCCATATCTGTAAGGACCCTTCCAAGCTGCCTGACGGGCCAGATAAGCATATTTACATAGCTGATAAATGCCACAAGAACACCAATTGTTATTCTGCCCTGGATAACCATTATTGAACCTGCTACAATAACAAGACCAACCTGGAACATGCTGAGAAAATCGGAAAGGGACCAATATACAGCAAGATTGTCAATGAGCTTGTTTACTGATGCTCTGTAAGATGAATTTCTTGCATCGAATTTTTCCAGCTCAAAGGCCTCTCTGGCAAAGGCCTTGACGACTCTTATACCAGTTAGATTTTCCTGCAGTGCGGTGGATAGCTTGGCTTCAGCCTCATCAGCCTCCTTGAAGTCCCTCTGGATTCTCTTGAAAAAAGCGTATGCAAACCCAAATATCACGGGCACAAGAACCATTGAGTATAAGGTCATTCCCCTGTTCAGGGACAGCATGGACCACAGTATGAAAAACAGCATTGAAAGTGATCCTGCAACCTCCACCAGCTGTACACCAAGGAATCTTCTTATGGTTTCAACATCAGAGGTACATCTTTGAATAAGGTCGCCCGTGTCGGTTTTCACATGATAGCTGTAGGGAAGCTTTTGAATGTGGTCATAAAGACTGTCCCTTAGATTCATGGATACATTCTCTGATGCCTTTGCTGAATAGTAGCCCTTAAGATATAGAAAGATACCTCTAAGTGCAGTGTTGGCGACGATAATCACACCAATTATCCAAAGGCCTTCCCTTAAGGCGTCTCTTCCTCCCAAAAAATCCATAAACAAGGCTGCAAGAGGATTTGCTGCCGGATTGCTGCCAATTATTGAATCAATTGCAGTGCTCAGTATTAGTGGCCCAGCTGCATAGAACAGCTGAGACAGCGTCACAGTTATCATTGCCAAAGTAAATATTAATCTGTACCCTGAAAGCAGGGGCATTAGTTTTTTTAATTGTCTCATAATTTTCCTCCAAAAAAAAGCCATAGGTAAAAACCTATGGCTGTAGTATCATTTAAATTTACAATAATTAAATAATCATAGGCATATGCCTATATGGAAACTGGTTTAAACCTGGCTTCCGGGTATAGGCCATAGTATCGCATCAAGGTTGTTAAGTTTGTTTTAGTCAGTCTGTTTAGTATTATCATCTTCATGGCCTCCCTTGGTTAAAATTCATCTTACCCCTATATTTTACACTAAAGTGTTGGAATGTCAACATTTATTTTTTACTTACTTTAATTCTCCTTCAAGATTCTTAAGATCGAGAATCTTGATCCTGTTCTTGTAGAAATCTATAAGTCCATCATCCTTCATTCGGATAAGCTCCCTTGAAAGGGATGGCCTGGGTATGTTCAAGAGCTCTGCCATCTTTTTTCTACTGTATGGAAGAAGCAGATACTGTGATTTTTGTCGTCCATATTCTAGAAGAAGTATATTCACAATCTTCTTTCTGGTGCTGTCAAGTGATAGGCTTGTAATTCTGTCATTGAGCATGTGGATTCTCCTGGAAAGAACACCTGCAAAGTTTTCCAGAACCCGAGGATGTCTTCCAAGCATCTGTACAAGCTCCACCCTTGGTATATTCATAACACAGCTACTTGAGGAGGATACAACCGTTGCCGGGTACGTTTTCATGTCGGAGAAGACCAAGGACTCAGCAAAGATATTCCCTGCAGTGAAATGACTTATGGTGACCACCTTACCAGATGAAAAAGGCTTATGGATTTCGATGTCTCCTGAAAGTATTATGGATATGCTATCGCAGGGGTCGCCTTCAATTGCTACTATATCCTTATCACTGTAGCATTTGATGGAGTAATTAACACCCTCCATCAATTCTGTTATCTCTTCCTCCCTAAGACTATTGAACAATATACATTTTGAGAGGGCATTCATCGAATAGCTCAAATCAAATCACCTCATTTTATTTAACAGATTCTTTATACCCTCAAAAAAAAAAGTAACTCAAAAATAACAATTGCGTTAAGTTTAGAGGTTTAGGGGTATATAGACCTGAGATACATATGAAAAGGAGCATAGCCTATGAATGATATTTTACTGGTCAATAAAATCAATCACAAGGACTTCAGTGGAGAAAAGCAGAAGGTGTTCTTTCAGGTGGGTGAAATTCATCTCCCAAGGGTAGAAGGAAAACTTATGGACCTAATAGGAAGCAGCAGGCTAATTGACGAGAAGGATGTAATGTATAAATACAATGGTTTTGAGGTGGATATTCTGACCCAGTCCATACCAATTCTGGTGAAGCTGTTGTCTGAGAACAATATCCCAATATATGGTGTTTATGCAGTATACAACCCAAAGCTATAAAGGGGATAAAAATGTAATCATTACAAATAATTTAGTTTGTGATTATATTGCGAATATGTGGGTATTAAATGAAGGTGAAATCAAATTAAATTTGGAGGGATAGTTATGAGTGAAAAATTATTGAATGCATTGAATGACCAGTACAACTTTGAGATGCTGTCAGGGTATTATTACCTTGCAATGGCTTCCTATTGTGAGTCAGAAAACATGAAGGGAATGGCACATTTTCTGGTTGAACAGGCAAAAGAGGAATATGAGCATGCAATGAAGTTCTATGACTTCATTAATGATATGGATGGAAGGGTTACCATGCAGGCAATACCTGAACCAAAGAATGATTACAGTTCATTCCTTGAGGTATTTGAAACTGCCCTTGGGCATGAGAAGAAGGTTACTGGTAGAATCTATGATCTTCTAAAGCTCGCTGAAGAGGAGAAGAGCTATCCAACAGTTCAATTTCTGCAGTGGTTCGTTGCTGAGCAGCTGGAGGAGGAAAATAGCATGAAGGATATAATCTTCAAGCTTGAGGGAGTACAGAAGCACTTCCACGGATTGATGATGGTGGATAGGGAGCTAGGTTCAAGATAAATGGAGACTAAAGGCACGGCTCAAGCCGTGTCTTTTTTTGGGGAATAATAGATATTTTCTTGACAAGAATATCCAAGTATTCTAATATATAAATATACAGATGCAGGAGGGGTCAAATGAAATTTGATAAGGTAGTTTTAGAGGAAAAGGCATCAATCCTTAAACTGATATCCCATCCCGTTAGACTATGCATACTTAGGGGTCTATCTGAGGAGGGAGAAAAGAATGTCTCCTATATTCAGGGATGCCTGGATGTGCCCCAGTCAACCTTGTCACAGCACTTGGCTAAGCTAAGGCTTTCAGGGATTGTGAATGATGAGAGAAGGGGAACAGAGGTTTATTATTCTCTTGTGGATGAAGAGGTCAGAAGAATCGTCAACTTATTATTTAAATCAGAGGAGGAGTAGAATTGGGTAAAAAAGTACTGATTGTCGGTGGTGTGGCCGGAGGAGCTACAGCGTTGACACGACTTAGAAGATTGGATGAGAATGCAGAAATAATTATGTTTGAAAGAGGAGAGTACATTTCCTTTGCAAACTGTGGATTACCGTACTACATAGGCGGGACCATTGAGGAAAGGGATGCTTTGATAGTAAATACTCCCGAAGATATCATGAAAAAGTACAACGTTGATGTTAGAAACTTTTCAGAGGTAACTTCAATAGACAGGGAAGCGAAAACAGTCCAGGTCAAAAACAGCAATACAGGGGAAGAATACACAGAGAGCTATGACTATTTGCTGCTATCAACAGGATCCAGTCCAATAAAGCCACCTATACCAGGGATTGATTCACCAAATATCTTCAGCTTATGGAACATTCCTGATACTGATATGATTAAGAACTACGTTGACAAAGAGAAACCAAAGAGAGCCATTGTTGTTGGTGGAGGATTCATTGGTCTTGAGATGGCTGAAAACCTCCATGACCAGGGAATGGAGGTTTCCGTTGTAGAGATGCAGGACCAAGTTATGGCTCCAATAGATTTTGAAATGGCTCAGATTGTGCATGAACACATGAAGTCAAAGGGAGTCAAGCTTCACCTTAAGGATGGGGTAAGTACCTTTGAATACAAGGATGGAGTTACTACCATCACGCTTCAATCTGGAGAGAAGATTGAGGGGGACATCATAATCCTATCAATTGGAATCAGACCCAACGGTGAGCTGGCAAAGGCAGCAGGACTTGAGCAGAACCAAAGAGGCGGAATAATCGTAGACAAATACATGAAGACTTCAGATGACTCAATCTACGCCATAGGTGATGTGATAGAGGTTGAGGACTATGTAAACAAGGTGCAAACAATGATTCCATTGGCTGGACCTGCCAACAAGCAGGGTAGGATTGCAGCCAACAATATTCTTGGGGATACAAGGCAAGAGTATAAGGGAACTCAGGGTACAAGCATCGCCAAGATTTTCGATCTTGATGTTGCAAGCACTGGAGTTAATGAAAAGACACTCATCAGAATGGGCAAGGAATACAAGAAGGATTACAATATAGCTCTTATTCACCAAAACTCACATGCAGGTTATTATCCTGGTGCACTTCCAATGACCATGAAGTTACTTTTTGACATGGACGGAAAGGTTCTGGGATCACAAATAGTTGGATATGCGGGAGTTGACAAGAGAATAGATGTCCTGGCAACAGCGATCCGATTTGGTGGAAAGGTTGAGAACCTTATAGATCTTGAGCTTGCATATGCTCCACCTTATGGATCGGCCAAGGATCCAGTTAACATGATAGGGTTTGTAGCAGACAACATCATGAACGGAATGACTGAGCAGGTTCTTTGGAGAGAGCTTGATGAGCTTGACAAGGAAGAATACAAGGTTCTTGATATCAGGGAAGATGTTGAAATGGAGCTTGGAACAATTGAGGGCTCGATTCACATTCCACTGAATGACCTTAGGGGCAGACTGGAAGAACTGGACAAAAACAAGAAATATGTGGCATTCTGTGCAGTAGGACTTAGAGGATATCTGGCAGAGAGAACTCTGAAGGATAATGGCTTCAAGGCTATGAATCTTGCAGGAGGCTTCAATACCTACAAGAACATGTATATGCAAAGTGAAACTGCAATTAACCAAGAGCCAAAGGCATTCAATGATTCAGGAATGGTGGAAACCAATGTGGGAAAGCAGTAACCCCGGCAGGAGATTCCATAAAGCTTAATGCTTGTGGACTTTCCTGTCCGGGGCCAATAATACAGGTGGCTGAAAAGATGAAGACATTGACTGATGGTCAGGTTCTTGAAGTATCGGCTACTGACCCTGGATTCATAAGTGACATTAAGGCTTGGTGCAAGAATACAGGAAACACCTTTATCTGTGATGAAAAACAATCAAACAAATGGGTTGTGGAAATCCAGAAGGGAAGGGAGGCTCAGCCCCTTGCAAAGGGTGAAGCTGCACCAGCACAGGTAAAGTCAAAAGAGAAGACCATGGTTGTATTCTCTGGAGATCTTGACAAGGCCATTGCATCATTCATTATTGCAAACGGTGCTGCGGCCATGGGCAACAATGTAACAATGTTCTTCACCTTCTGGGGACTAAACGTGCTGAGAAAGCATGAACCTGTAAGTGTGAAGAAGGATTTTATGGCTACAATGTTCTCCAAGATGATGCCTAGGGGCAGCAAGAAGCTTGGTCTGTCAAAGATGAACATGGCCGGAATGGGTCCTCAGATGATCAGAAAGGTCATGGCAGACAAGAACATCTCATCCCTTGAGGAACTTATACAAACAGGCATAGATTCTGGAATCAGAATTGTAGCCTGCCAAATGTCCATGGATGTAATGGGAATAACTAGGGAAGAATTGATTGATGGTGTTGAAATTGGTGGAGTTGCAACATATCTTGATTCTGCAGACGACTCAAATGTAAACCTGTTTATATAATATTTAAAGTACTAGAGGGCAGTCCCAAATGGGGCTGCTTTTTAAAATAACGCATCGGTTCCGGTTCTTTTTGCGTTATTTTGAAAGTTATTCAATAATGTGATAAATCCTCAATGTTGGGTATACTATCCAAGAAGCCTTTTTGGTCAAACTGATTATGGACTTAAATGGGTAGATGCTGTATAATGTAAATTGTAATGATTTCACTTTTAAAAGGTGAATCTAGAATAACAAAGACAAAAAAGGAGGAATTTCAATGAATGCAATGACACAAGACAACCTGAGGTCAGCTTTTGGAGGAGAGAGCCAGGCACATATGAGATACAGAATATGGGCAGACAAGGCCAAGAAAGATGGCTTTCCAACTGTAGCAAGACTGTTTATGGCAACATCAGATGCTGAGCAGGTTCATGCAACACTTCACTTTAAAGCCTTAAGAGATGTCCACGGAGCTTTTTCTGTAGTATCTGGTGGAGAGTTTGGGCTTGGAACAACATCAGAGAATCTTGCTGGTGGTATAGAAGGTGAAATGCATGAAGTGACTCAGATGTACCCAGCTTACATACAGGTAGCAGAAATGCAGGGAGAAAAGGAAGCAATCAATGCAATGAGATATGCAGTTGCAGCTGAGCAGGTACATGCTGACTGCTACACATATGCAAAGAAATTTGTAGATCATGGAAAGGACCTTGAGGCTGAAGTTATAGAAATGTGCCCAGTTTGTGGTTTCATAACTCTTACAGGTGAAGAGGAAACATGTCCCATCTGCAACGCAAAAAAATCTGTATTTGTAGCCTACTAATAAGGACGCCTTCGGGCGTCCTATTATAATTTAAATACCAGGGAGTCATTGTTATGATTGTTGAAATACTATTACTGGCAATTTTATACGGAAAGCTTAAGGGTGGAAGATTAAGCAACCTTTCGGACCTCACAATAAACATGTGGGGGTTTATTCCAGCTAGCTTTATCTTATCCTATGTGTCCATATATCTCATTTCAAGAGGGAATGTTATTTTGTTTGAGAATTTTGTCTATATACAGCTTGTCTCAAATCTTCTTCTCCTTTTGACACTGTTTTTTAATCGTAATATTTGGCCATTTAATCTGGTTTCAGCAGGCATTGCCATGAATACCATACCTATGACACTGAATGATGGCAGAATGCCCGTCAGTGAATGGGCTCTTAGAAAAGTGGGACTGCTTCAGGAACTGGAACTATTGAAAGATAACAGGATAGTGACACATACATTAATTGGAGAGGATACAAGCTTTTCTTTTTTTTCTGACATAGTTCCCCTACTATATAAAGTCGTCAGCATCGGGGATTTGTTGATAGCTGCTGGAATATTTCTGATTATTCTAAAATATATGACTTCTGCTCAACCGTTGCAGAGAAGGTGATTTAGAGGTAGAATATAGACGAGGGCAAATGAGAGAGGTTTTAACATGAAAAGATGGATCGGAATTTCAGGACTGGTTGTTTTGTTGGTATTGGTAATGACTGGCATGCGTATTCAGGGTGACATGGGTGCCGTTTATTTTGATGACGGGAGTGATACTGGTGAAAACGTTACCACAGAACCGAATACTCCAGATGACTCATTTGCAGAATGTAGAGATGTTGAACCTAAACAAAGGGAAGCAAGAGAATTTAGTACGTTGAAAATTATTGCAGTAGGGGATTTGATGTTCCATATGCCCCAGATAAACTCCGCAAGAGAAGATGACGGTTCCTTTGACTTCAACCCTCCTTTTCACTATGTAGCTGAACAGATTAAGGATGCGGATATAGCCATTGCAAACCTTGAAACCGTGACAGCAGGGGATGATATTGGCTTCAGCGGTTTTCCCAGGTTCAACAGCCCAGAGGCGGTGCTTGATGCAATTTCGGACACAGGCTTTGATTTGATTGTAACATCAAACAACCATAGCCTTGACAAGGGGAAGGATGGGATAATCAACACGATTGATGCTATCAGAGACCGGGGAATGGAATATATTGGGACAAGCAAGGATAGAAGAAGACCCTTTGTTGTAATGGATGCTAACAACATAAAAATTGGTATCATTTCATATACTTACGGACTGAATGGTTTGGACTCCCTTTTGACTGCGGAGGAGAGGGAGAATATGGTCAATCTTATTGACAGGGATCTTATTTCAGAGGATATCCTTGCTCTTAATGAGGAAAATGTTGATCTGATTATTGCGTATATGCATTGGGGGAATGAATATCACTCAAGCTATTCTACGGATCAGAAGGAATTGGCAGAATTTCTAAATAACAATGGTGTGGATATCATACTGGGATCGCACCCTCATGTGATCCAGGGAATCGAGGAAATCCATTCCGATACTAAAATGACATTTGTTGCATATTCCATGGGAAATTTCATTTCTAATCAGAGATACGATACAATGGGAGTGTCAGCAACTGAAGATGGTATGATGGTCCAGATTGAAGTGACAAAAGACCTGATGAGTGGGATAAGCTATATTAGGAATATCAGGGTGATTCCTACCTGGATACAGAGAAACTGGCAGGGCAACTCCTACGAATACTTGATACTACCTGTGGAAGCTGCAATTGAGGGTAAATTGGATTTGAAGCTTGATCCCGTGACCATGGAGAGACTTGAAAAGTCCTTGTCTGATACCACAAAGCGCCTGGAAAATTGATTTTTAATACGCATAGGAAATTTATACAAGTTTTGAATCATGAAATTTCCGTATGTGAGTATCATAAAAAGCTTCCTTAGTACACATTCAAATGCTTTTTTTAATACGAATAGGAAATCTGAACATTTTCAAATAATTAAATTTCCGTATATGAGTATCATAAAAAGCTTCCTTAGTACACATTCAAATGCTTTTTTTAATACGAATAGGAAATCTGAACATTTTCAAATAATTAAATTTCCGTATATGAGTATCATAAAAAGCTTCCTTAGTACACATTCAAATGCTTTTTTTATATTCAATTTCACAGATTTATAGGGTATAATAAAGAATAGAGACTAAACAAAAAAGGCGGGGGTTTTTTGCAATTCCTAAGCGATCTATTCATGAATATCAGAATCAGAGACATTGTTGACATTTTAATAGTTGCAGTTGTGCTTTACAAGCTGTATACCTTGATAAAGGAAACCCGCGCTGAGCAGTTGCTCAAGGGCATAGGGGTTCTTTTGGTGCTGACTGAGGTCAGTGAATGGCTTGAGCTATATACCATAAACTGGATTCTGGGAAATGCAATGACGGTTGGAACACTGGCAATCCTGATAGTTTTTCAGCCTGAGCTTAGAAGAGGATTGGAATACATAGGTAGAAGCAGATTCTTCTCCAAATCCCTAATAGAGATCAGGGGAGAGAACATTTCAAAAGTAGTTGATGAAATTGTTGAAGCCACAGCCTCTCTTGCAAGGCAGAAGATTGGTGCCCTTATAGTCTTGGAAAAGCAGACGGGACTAAACGAGGTTGTAGAGACGGGAACAAAAATTGGAGGAACAGTGAGCAGTGATCTTCTTATCAACATTTTTATTCCAAATACACCCCTACATGATGGTGCAGTAATAATAAAGGATGATATCATAAAGGCTGCAGCATGCTTTTTGCCTCTTACAGACAGCTCTTCGGTGAGTAAGGAGCTTGGAACCAGGCATAGGGCTGCATTGGGAATATCAGAGCGGTCTGATAGTATTTCCATAATAGTATCTGAGGAGACAGGTGCCATCTCAGTAGCGGAAAATGGTACAATATCAAGATACCTGGATGCAAAGACTCTAAAGCAGATCCTTTTGGAGATGTACAAGCCCAAGAACAGTGAGCAGTCATTTATAAATAGATGGAGGAATAAAGATGAAGATGGGGAAAAGTGATGTTACAGCAAAGATTCTCACTCTTGTAATTGCAATATTCCTTTGGAGCTATGTTATGAGTGAGACTGATCCGGATCAGACCCAGGAATATAGGAATGTTACCGTAAACTATACAAATACAGCGGCTTTGGATAGACAGGGACTTGTTATAATGGAGCCAGAAGAGGTTAAGATAGATGTCAGGGTAAGTGGAAAAAGATCTGATTTCAGCCAGTTCAGCTCATCTAAGATATATGCGCAGGTGGATCTTAGTGGCTACAGTGAGGGACAGGTTAAGATTCCAATTACTGTTGGACTCCTGGACCAATCCTCAGGCATAAGGGTGATAAACCACGAACCCAAGGAAGTGCTGTTTACCTTTGACAGGATAGTAAGCAGGGAAATACCAGTAACCATTGATTACCAGGGTACCCTGCCTATAAACTATGTACGAGGAGAGGCTCTATCCAGACCCCAGAGCATCCTTGTAAGCGGACCGCGTACATGGATAAATGAAGTTGATAGGGCTCAGGGAGTTGTTGATCTAACTGACAGGACCGAGAACGCAGTGGTATCCACGCCCATCAAGATCCTAAATGACAGTGGTGAGGAAGTGAGAGGACTTGAAAAAGAACCAGGCTTTGTGGATGTTACACTACCAATATACCGGACTGTCGAGCTTCCGGTGGAGCTGGTCACAATAAATGAACTGCCTGATAACTATGCCATCACAGATATTGAAATAAGCCCCCAACAGGTAGCTGTCAAAGGGGATAACTCAATCTCACAGCTTACTGAGTTAAGGACGGTTGAGGTAGACATTAATTCAATGCTTGAAAATGATAGTATCCAGGTTGAGCTTGCCTTGCCGGAAGGTGTGACCCTGCTGGATCCCGACCAGGAGATAACTGTGAATTATCAGATAAGAGAAGTGGTTACAACAAGTCTTGATTTTTCCTTTGAAGACTTGGATATTAGAAACACTCAGGAAGGGCTTGTCGTTGAGCCACTGTTGCAGGGTCAGGTCTATACACTGGAGCTGACAGGCTATGATATTGAGCTTGAAGAAATAACACTTGAGGATATTACTCTATATCTGAATCTTGAAGGATATGGAACTGGAGAACAGGAAGCTGAAATATTGTGGGAGGAACTTGAAAACCTGTCTATCGGAAATGTTGAGCCTCCGGTAGTTCAGATAGATATCACCGAAGAATAATATTCATTGACAAGGGGGATGCTATGGAAAGGAAATACGTATTGGCCATCAATCCGGGATCCACATCAACTAAGGTTTCCGTGTTTAAGGGTCAAAAGGAATTCAAAACCAAAAAGCTGGACCATTTATTGGAGGAGTTGAACAGGTTTGAATCAATCGCTGACCAGTATGAGTACAGATTAAGGATAATACTTGATTGGCTGGATGAGGAGAACATAAATCTAAAAGAGCTGGAGTGTGTTGTGGGACGAGGCGGACTATTGAAGTCAATGCCAAGTGGAACCTACAAGGTGACTGAAGAAATGGCCAAGGATCTTAAGATTGGGGTTCAAGGGCAGCATGCATCAAACCTGGGAGGGCTTCTTGCCAGAGGTATAGGTGAAAAGGAGGAAATACCTTCCTTCATAGTGGATCCTGTAGCTGTGGATGAATTTCAGGATGTTGCCAGGATTTCAGGATTAAAGGAAATTGAGAGGAGATCACTGGTTCACGCATTGAACATAAAGGCAGTATGCCACAGGTTTGCAAATGAAAACAACACAACAGTTGATAAGCTAAACCTAATTGTTGCCCATTTGGGTGGTGGAATAACTGTTTCCCCAATCCTGCAGGGTAAAATAATCGATGCCAACAATGCGAATCAGATGGGACCGTTTTCCCCTGAAAGGGCAGGTGGATTACCTGTGGGTGATGTTGTCAGAATGTGCTTTTCGGGCGATTATACAGAGCAGGATATGAAAAAGATGATACAGGGCAAGGGTGGACTTATGTCCTACCTTGGTACATTTGACGGCCGGGATGTGATGAAAAGAATAGACTCAGGGGACGAATATGCAAAGCTAATATACGATGCAATGGCATATCAGATAGGCAAGGAGATAGGGCTTTGCGGTCCAGTTCTTAAGGGAGAAATCCAAGGGATCATCCTTACTGGAGGATTGGCGTATTCAGAATACCTGGTTGACTACATCAAGGAAATGGTATCCTTTATGGCACCAATAACTGTTTACCCCGGAGAAGATGAAATGGAGGCCTTGAACAAGGGTGCCAGAAGAGTGTTGGATGGTGAAGAGAGCTACAAGATATATGAGGAAGAGGTGTTATAATGGCAAAGAATTTTGAAAGTTTATTCAAGCTTGCCCAAGAGAAGGGACCAAAGAAAATTGCTGTAGCTGTTGCCCAGGATGAGGATGTACTTGGTGCAATAAAGCTGGCCTACGAAAAGGGAATAGTTGAACCGATTCTTGTTGGTGACAAGGAAATTATTGAAAAACTGGCCAAGGAGATGTCCTTCGACATTTCCAAAGTGGAAATCGTAGATGAAAAGGATGGAGTTGAGGCAACAAGAAAAGCCACAGCCATGGTAAGTGGTGGCAAGGCTCAGGTTCTGATGAAGGGCTTAATCGATACATCCGTTATTATGAAAGCGGTTCTTGACAAGGAGATTGGATTGAGGACAGACAGTGTTATAAGCCATGTCGCTGTATTTGATGTACCAACCTATCACAAGGTATTCATGGTCACTGATGCTGCAATGATAATAGCGCCCGACCTGGAACAAAAGAAGAAAATTATTGATAACGCAGTTAAGCTAGCCCATGCATTGGATATTGCAGAGCCAAAGGTAGCAGTTCTTGCGGCCAAGGAGAAGGTAAGTCCGAAGATGGAGGCAACTGTCCATGCAAAGGAACTGGCTGATATGAACAAGGCTGGAGAAATCACTGGATGCATAGTTGATGGACCTTTTGCCTTGGATAATGCTGTTAGCAAGGAATCAGCAAGGATAAAGGGAATAGACAGTGTGGTTGCAGGGGATGCCGACATATTGCTTGCACCGGATATTGAAGCAGGAAATGTTCTATACAAGGCATTGAGTTTCTTGGCAAACGCAAAATCTGCTGGTCTGATCGTTGGAACAAGTAAGCCGATTGTATTGACATCAAGAGCAGACAATGAGGAAGCTAAGCTCAACTCAATCGTACTAGCTACTTTGATGGCATAACGGGAGGGATTTATGGAAAACTACAGGTTATTGGTAATAAACCCTGGTTCAACATCTACAAAAATTGGGGTTTATGAAAATGAGAAGCTTTTATTTGAAGAGACACTAAGACATGATGTTGATGAGCTTTCCAAATTCGACAAGATGATTGACCAGTTCGAATTCAGAAAGGAAATCATAATTGAAGCTCTTAAGAAGAACAGCATTGAGATTGAAAGTCTAGATGCAGTGGTGGGAAGAGGGGGACTCCTGAAACCAATCGAAGGTGGGACCTACGAGGTTAATGAGGAAATGCTCAAGGACCTTAGGGAAGCAAAAAGAGGAGAACACGCATCAAATCTCGGAGCCATATTGGCATATGAAATATCCAAAACTGCAAATGGAAGAGCTTTTATTGTGGATCCTGTAGTTGTGGATGAGCTACAGGATGTTGCAAGGATTTCAGGCTTGAAGGAAATCGAAAGAAAGAGCATACTTCACGCTCTTAACCAAAAGGCTGTGGCAAGAAGATATGCCAAGGAGCAGAACAAGAAATATACTGACCTTAATCTTATAGTTGCCCATCTTGGTGGAGGTATCTCCGTGGGAGCCCATAGGAAGGGTCACGTGGTTGATGTAGGGAATGCCCTTGATGGCGAAGGAGCGTTCTCACCGGAAAGGTCAGGAGGTCTTCCAATAGGAGACCTGATAAAGCTTTGCTTTTCAGGAAAGTATACCCTTGATGAAATCAAGAAGATGATAAAGGGAAATGGTGGACTGGTATCCTACTTGGGAACAAACGATGGTAGAGAAGTGGTCAAGAGAATCAAGGAAGGCGACGAATATGCAAAGCTGATCTATAGAGCCATGGCATACCAGGTTGCAAAGGACATTGGTGGATCGGCAGCGGTTCTTAAGGGCAATGTAGACCAGATACTCCTTACGGGTGGAATAGCATACGATGAGATGTTTACCGGGTGGATAAGAGAAATGGTTGAATATATAAGTGGTGTTACAGTATATCCTGGTGAGGATGAGCTGGAGGCACTGGCTGAAGGCGGCTTGAGAGTGCTTAGAAATGAGGAATCTCCCAAGGTTTACAGTTAGGAGAATGGAATGGATAAAGACAAAAGGATCAGAATCATAATAGGACACTATGGTAGCGGTAAGACCGAATTCAGTGTAAACTACGCAGTTAAGCTGTCTCAGATGGGCAAGAAGGTCGCCCTGGCTGACCTGGATGTGGTGAATCTTTATTTCAGAAGCAGAGAAAAAGCAGAAATTCTTGAAGATATGGGGATAAAGGTCATTGGTGGGGCCATAAAAGGCTCCGGCATGGACCTGCCTGCAATATCCGGAGAGGTTCTTACACCCCTTCAGGACAAGTCCTATCAAGCAATACTTGATGTAGGTGGAAATCCGCAGGGTGCAAGAACCCTTGGAAGATACCACAGCTACTTCAAGGATGGGGAGTATGACATGTTCTTTGTACTGAATGCAAACCGGCCTGAGACCCAGACTGTGGACCAGGTTGAGGAGTATATTGTAAAGATACAGGATGTTGCAAGAGCAAAGGTGACAGGAATCATAAACAACACACATCTTTTGAAAAGTACTTCAGCCGAGGATGTTATGAGAGGCTATAATTTGGCCAAGGAGGTTTCAACCAGGACCGGCCTGCCAATTAAGTATAATGTTTGTCTCGAGACTTTGGTGGATGAGCTGCCTGAGGAACTTGGAGACAACGTTTTCCCGATAAAGCTTTACATGAGGGAAGAGTGGATGCTATAAATAAAGGAGGATCAGAGATATGGCAAAGGTAAAAGGCAGAACAACATTTGAGGAGGACCTGTGCAAGGGCTGCGGACTTTGTGTTACGGTTTGTCCTGTAAACATCATTTCACTTGATACTGCTAGAATCAATAAGAAGGGGTACCACCCAGCGGCTATAGAAGAGATGGACAAATGTATTGCATGTACAAATTGCGCTACAATCTGTCCAGATGTGGTTATTACTGTAGAGAGATTATAAAGGAGGGGTTACATATGACAAAAGTTCTCATGAAAGGGAATGAAGCGGTAGGAGCAGCTGCAATTGCAGCTGGATGCCATTATTTCTTTGGTTATCCAATCACTCCTCAAAGTGAAGTCCCTGAATATATGTCAAGAGAGTTACCAAAGGTAGGAGGAGCCTATGTTCAGGCTGAATCAGAAGTAGCGGCAATCAATATGGTTTACGGAGCAGCAGGTTCAGGAGCAAGGGTTATGACCTCATCATCAAGCCCTGGAATCGCACTTAAGCAGGAAGGAATTTCCTACTGTGCAGGAGCTGAGCTTCCTTGCGTAATTGTAGACATGATGAGAGGAGGACCAGGTCTTGGAACAATTCAACCTGCTCAGGGAGATTATTTCCTTGCAACCAGAGGTGGAGGAAATGGAGACTACAGACTGATAGTGCTTGCACCGGCAGATGTTCAGGAATTGGTTGACCTTGTAATGGAGGGCTTTGACCTTGCGGACCTATATAGAACTCCAGTGATGATTCTTGGAGACGGCATGATTGGCCAGATGATGGAGCCAGTTGAATTCAGATATCAGCCAAGAACCGACCTTCCTGATAAGGATTGGGCAACAAGGGGCAAGGGTAAAGGCAAGCAAAGAAATGTGATTAACTCCCTATACCTTCAGGCGGAGGAGCTTGAAAAGCACAACCATAAGCTTCAGGCAAAATATGCAAAAATCAGAGAAAATGAAAAGAAGGTTGAAGAATATAATGTTGAGGGTGCAGATTTAGTAATCACAGCATATGGTACCACATCACGTATTGCAAAAACTGCCATAACAAAGCTTGAGAAGGAAGGCTACAAGGTAGGAATGATAAGACCGATAAGTCTTTATCCATTCCCTAATGAAGCATTTGAAAAAATCGGGGAAAACTGTAAAGGAGTACTTACAGTAGAGATGAGTACAGGACAGATGATAGACGATGTTAAGATTTCACTGCAGGGAAGAATTCCCACATACTTCCATGGACGTTCAGGTGGAATGGTTCCCGAACCTGAGGAAATTGTTGAGAAGGTTAAGGAAATTCTTGGAGGTGACAGATAATGGCAATAGTATTTCAGAAAACTAAAGGATTAACTGACAAGCCTACCCATTATTGTCCAGGCTGTACACATGGAATAATCCACAGACTTGTTGCTGAGGTAATGGAGGAAATGGATCTATTGGAAAATGCAATAGGTGTTGCGCCTGTAGGCTGTTCAGTATTGGCATACGACTATTTCAATGTAGATATGCACGAGGCAGCACATGGTAGAGCACCCGCAGTTGCAACCGGTATCAAGAGAGTTCATCCTGAGAATTTTGTATTCACATATCAGGGAGACGGGGACCTTGCATCAATAGGAACTGCTGAAATTGTTCATGCAGCACACAGGGGAGAGAAATTCACAACCATATTTGTAAACAATGCAATATACGGTATGACCGGTGGACAGATGGCGCCAACTACCCTAATTGGACAAAAGACCACCACATCCCCCTATGGTAGGGATGAGGCAACAACTGGTAAGCCAATCAAGATGTCAGAGCTCTTGGCAACAATCGATGGGGCTAAATTTGTTGAGAGAGTAGCAGTAAACAATCCTGCTAATATCAGAAAAGCCAAGAAGGCCATTAAAGAGGCATTCAAGGTTCAGCTGGAAGGTAAAGGATTCGGAATTGTTGAGGTTTTATCAACCTGCCCAACAAACTGGGGTCTTACACCTGTGGAAGCAATGAAATGGTTGGAAAAGGATATGATGCCTTACTATCCATTGGGTAACTTCAGAAAGCCAGAGGAGGTAGAATAGAAATGGACGAAAGATTAATTATTGCCGGATTTGGTGGACAGGGTGTAATGGCCATGGGTCAGCTATTGACATATTCAGGAATGATTGAAGGGAAGAATGTTTCATGGCTGCCATCATACGGACCTGAAATGCGTGGGGGTACTGCAAACTGTAATGTAACCATATCCTCAGAGCCCGTTGGTTCACCAGTTGTCATAGAATCCACAACTGCTGTAGTACTTAACCTTCCATCACTGGACAAGTTTGAAAGCAGTGTGGTCCCAGGTGGAAATCTTATGATAAACTCATCTCTAATAGAAAAGAAGGCTGAAAGAGATGACATAAATGTTTACTATATACCAGCCAATGAAATTGCAAATGAAATTGGTAACACTAGAATTGCAAATATGGTCATGCTTGGAGCATATATAGAGATTACTGGAGCAATCAAGATAGAATCAGTTTATGAAGCATTTGGAAAGGTTTTTGGAGAGACCAAGGCTCACCTCCTTCCAATAAACAAGGATGCTTTGAAGAGGGGCGCAGAGGTAGTAAGAGAGCAAATGAAGGTAAACGCATAGTAGAAACATAAAGCCAGACCGCGAGGTCTGGCTTTTCTAACATTGATGAAATACTTCCCGATAGTCCTTATCATTGACTATATACATCTTCTCGACCTCGTTGTCAGTCAAGGCAAGTATATCCCCATCATAAAGGATCTGGGCACCAATTCCACAGTTGGAGCTTAAGGATCTTGGTACTGGCATCAAGGTACAGGAAATATTGGATTTTTTAAGTTTTCTCTGAAATTTTATTGCTCCTGAATGAGTGAAGAACAGGATCATATATTTTTTCATGCTATTTTTGACCCATGACCAGAATATCGTCGCCCTGAATCTTAAATTCAACTGAGAATCCTTCATGACTCAGGTATCTTTCTATGTTACCTTTGGCTGTTTCGTTGTCCACAAGGATCTGAACTAGCTCTGGACTGGTTTTGAGAGCATTTTTTGTCATAAGAACTGGCTGTGGACAGGACATTCCTCTTGCATCAATTATATTCATGTATTTTCCTCCTTTAAGCTTCAGCACGTCTTATCGCAAAGTCTGAATTTGCCGCTGAGATAATTGCAACAAGGACTATGCTTATCAATACGGCTATTTGACCATTGGCTGTTGGACCAGCACCACTTGAAGCCAGACCAAAATTATGGGCTATGGCTGCTCCAGCCACCATTCCCATGACACTTACCGCTGAATCAGTATTTCCCTCACCTGCAAGGATAAGCTGTCTCATTGGGCATCCTCCAAGTAGGACTGAACCCCATCCTGCCAGCAGCATACCCATGAAATTCCACAGACCATCGCTATGGGCAATTGGCTGGTCAGCAAATCCCAGATTAAAGTATCCCAGGAGCACATTTCCTGCAAAGGCAAAAAACAGAATTGCAATAAAGCCAGAAATAAGATGTGAATCCCTAAAGAGGATCATATCTCTGATTCCACCCACCATGCAAAGTCTGGTTCTCTGAGCGAGCCATCCAACAATTAAGCCTGCTCCAAGGGCAATCCAAATTGGTGCATGCATGGATCCGGGACCTTCAGTACTGAAAAACAGAAAACCGGCACCAGCAAGCAATAGAATGAGCAGACCAAGATTTATACCTGGGAATATGTACCCTTCTACTGAAGGCATTTTGTAGGATCTCTTCAAACTGAAGCCCTTGTTTAGAAACAGTACTCCAGATAAAATTCCTACTGCATAGCCTCCAATTCCCAAAAGTGCGTTAAGGTCTCCCCCCGCTAGCCTTAAGACCATTCTAAGTGGACAACCAAGGAACATCAAAGCTCCAATCATAACCATAGCTCCTAGAAAAAATCTTGTAAATGGTGAGGAACCACCGTTGGTTTTGAATTCCTTGTTCTTAAGGGATACCAAAAACGCTCCAAGGACAAGTCCTATCACCTCTGGCCTTATGTACTGAACTACTGCAGCTCGATGCAAGCCGATCCCACCTGCTATGTCCCGAAGGAAGCATGCAATGCAAAAACCCATGTTTGCCGGGTTTCCGAAATATACTAGCAGTACAGATAGTATACCAACAATCGCTCCGGCAAAGATAATACTTCTTTTCTCTTTCATTTAAATCCTCCTATTCCTATGTAATAATGACATATATTCGTTATGATTATAACAATATGAGGGGAATTAGTTAAATAGGTTTTATTAATCGAAAATAATTATCTATTAGAAAAATTAATACCGATTGATATGTCTGTCAAAAAGGCGTAGCATCAAAGTAACAATTTATAGGAGATGGTGTTTATGATAAGAGTTTATCTGGATAATGGAGCTACCAGTTTTCCAAAAGCTCCAGGGGTTGCTGAGACTATGATGGATTACATAATGAACAATGGGGCAAATGTAGGCAGAGGAATATATGAGAGTTCATTTCTTGCGGAGAACATAGTATATGATACAAGGGAAAAGCTGGCAAGACTATTTAATTCTAATGAACCAGAAAATGTGGTATTTACGAAAAACATAACTGAAAGTCTAAACATTGTATTGAAGGGCTCGCTCAAGGAAGACGACCATGTAATAGTTTCTTCCATGGAGCACAATGCTGTTATGAGACCATTAAACTCCCTCGGAAAAAGGGGTGTATCATTTTCAAGGGTACAGTGCAATCAACTGGGTGAACTGAACCCTGAAGATATCCGGAGAGAAATTAAGGACAACACAAGGGCTGTAATCATGACCCATGCATCAAATGTTTGCGGAACCATTCTGGACCTGGAGGAAGTGGGGAAAATATGCATGGAAAAGGGACTGATGTTCATTGTTGATGCTGCACAGACAGCCGGTTTTTTAGATGTGGATTTCAAGAAGCTCAATGCTGATGTAGTTGCCTTTACAGGTCACAAGAGTCTGCTTGGACCACAGGGAATGGGAGGCTTTGTAATAAGTGAGAATCTGGCAAGAGATATTGACACCTTCATAGAAGGTGGCACGGGAAGCCTTTCCGACAAGGAAATACAACCCGAATACATGCCAGACAAGCTTGAGGCCGGAACCCAGAACATACCTGGAATATTTGGACTAAATGCAGCATTGGCTTATCTTCAAGATAGAGGGATTGAAAATCTAAGGAATATGGAGATGAACTTGGTCCAGGAATTCCTGAATGGATTGGGTAAGATAAATGGAATAGAAATTATCGGCAAGAAGGATACGGATGGCCGCACAGGAGTGGTATCTATAGATGTGCCTGGAAAGGACAATGCTGATATTTCCTTTAGACTCAACGATGAGTATGGAATAGCAACCAGATGCGGCATGCACTGTGCTCCTTCCGCTCATGAAACACTGGGGACCTTCCCAAGGGGGACGGTTCGATTCAGCTTTTCTCACTTCAATACTATGGAAGAGGTTGAATACACCTTGGATGCAATCAGGAGACTGACTTAAAGAAAAGCCAGACCGCAAGGTCTGGCTTTAAAATCATATCAATGCAGCTTCAAATTCATCCATAAGAGCATCTACCGTCGAGATCTTGTCTACAAGGTAACCTCTTTTTCCAATGAAAACCAAGCCATTGTCAACATCTCCCTGAACGGCTCTCACTAGAGCACTGGTGATGCAATATGGAGTTGTGGCCGGATTGCATCCACTCAGGCAGTTGTAGCACTTGGTAATCTTTTCCCTCTCAAAGGAAACCTTCTTGATGAAAGGTGTAATCACCGCCTGCCCAGGCATTCCTACAGGACTCACTATATAATCGATTGTTTCTTCCTTGGCTTTTACATAAGCCATTTTGTAATCTTCATGGGCATCACATTCCTCTGTTGCGACAAATCTTGTGCCCATCTGTACACCATCAGCTCCAAGGTCAAGGAATCTCTTGATGTCATCACCATTGTATATTCCGCCTGCAACAACAATCTGTGCGGTTTTCCCCGCCTTCTCCTCGAATGGTCTAATGGCATTCTTAACCTCTGCAAAAATATCCTCAAGTTTTGGAATTTCTCCACTTGCCAGGACCTCCTTGCTGAATCCGAGATGCCCTCCCGCCAGGGGACCCTCGATTATTATCAGCTCAGGAAAATAATCATGTCTCTTCATCCATAACTTGGTAATTACTGCAGCAGCCTTACCTGATGAGACTATGGGAGCTATCTTTGTCTTGCTTCCCTTTACAAGTCCCGGTAGGTCATTTGGCAAACCTGCTCCAGAAATTATCAAATCAATCTTTTCTTCAACTGCAGCCTTGACGGTTTCTGCATAATTTTCAATGGCAACCATAATGTTTACCCCAAGGATACCAAGGGGGCTTTTGTCCCTTGCCAATCTTATCTCCTTCCTTAATGCCCTAATGTTTGCCTCCTTGGTGTTGGTCATAAAATCAGGTTCCCTGAATCCAATCTGAACCCCTGAAATGACACCTATTCCACCTCTGTTGGCAACAGCTGAGGCAAGTCCTGAAAGAGATACTCCCACACCCATTCCACCTTGAATAATTGGCAGCAGGGTTCTTTTATCTCCGATTTGCAATTGTTTCATCAACACACCTTCTCTCTAGTTATCTATGGCAAAGAGGAACTCACCTTCAGCTGCAACCTCGCCATCAACAAAGGCCACACCCTGTCCAATACCTATGGAACCGCGAAGCTTTGTAATTTCAACATCCATCTTCAGAACGTCTCCTTCCTTTTGAATCTGAACTTGTTTATTCCTGCGAAATACGGAGTCTTTCCCTTAAAGTCATCTCTGGCCAGCAGGATGACAGCTCCAACCTGTGCCATAGTCTCAATGATTATAACACCTGGCATGACTGGGTTTCCCGGGAAATGACCTTGAAAAAAGGGTTCGTTGATTGTGACCATTTTGTATCCAGTACCCTTTTTTCCTTCTTCTGTTACTTCTATCCTGTCCACAAACAGAAAAGGTTGTCTGTGTGGGATGAGCTCCATAATATCGTTGATATCATAGGATTTCAACTTTTAACACCTCCTTGTGACTTAACCGTGAAAAATAAAATATTGATTAAATCCTTATTTTATACTATACTGTTCTTAAGTTTGCATGTGCCTATAATCAATAATAATTTAAAAATGAAAAATTTGCAAACTTTAAATCCCCCTAAAAACAGGAGGTGGTAAATTGAATAAAATATCCGTAGGAATTACCGGAATTGGAAGCTATGTTCCCGAGAATATACTTACCAACGACGACCTTTCCAGAATGGTGGAGACCAGTCATGAATGGATAGTGTCAAGAACCGGTATAGAGGAGCGAAGAATTGCGGACAAGGATCAGGCAACTTCAGATCTATCAACCAAAGCGGCTTGGAAGGCTCTAGAAGATGCTGGAGTAAAGCCAGAGGAGCTTGACTTGATCATCGTAGCAACTGCAACTCCGGATTATTTGTTTCCTTCAACGGCTGCCATGGTTCAAAAGAACATCGGAGCAGTAAGGGCAGCGGCATTTGATATGAGCGTTGGTTGTTCAGGCTTTGTTTACGGACTGGTAACCGGAGCAAACTTCATATCCACGGGAATGTATAAGAAGGTAATGATAATTGGAGCAGAAACCCTTTCATCGGTAGTGGATTGGGAGGACAGAAATACCTGCGTTTTGTTTGGAGACGGAGCGGGGGCGTGCATTTTGGAACCATGTGACGAAAGTTTTGGAATACTTTCTTCAGAGCTTGGGTCAGATGGTGTCAAAGGAGACGTTCTAATAATACCTGGAGGAGGGTCTAAGAACCCTGCCAGTGAAGAGACGGTAAAAAACAAGCTTCATACCATCAGGATGGATGGTAGGGAAGTGTTTAAGTTTGCTGTGAGAGTAATGGAGCAATCCTCACTTAGAGTTCTGGAGAGCGCAGGACTGGCTAAAGAGGATCTGGATTTCATGATATCTCACCAGGCAAACAGCAGAATCATTGATGCAGCCATGAAGAAGCTGGAACTGAATAAGGATAAGACCCATGTTAACCTTACAAAATATGGGAATACTTCTGCAGCCTCCGTGCCAGTTGCTCTGGATGAGGCTGTTAAAGGCAAGCTTATAAACAAGGGTGACAATCTTCTTCTCATAGCATTTGGAGCGGGATTGTCATGGGCATCTGTTGTCCTTAAGTGGAACAAGGAGGTAAGAAATGTTTGATTCAAGAGTAAAGGAGCTTCTTGGAATCAAGTACCCCATATTCCAAGGAGGGATGGCTTGGGTTGCAACAAGTGAATTGGCGGCTGCAGTGTCCGAAGCCGGGGGACTTGGAATAATTGCAGCTGGAAATGCACCGGGAGACTATATCCGGGAAGAAATAAGAAAATTGAAAGAAATGACAGACAAGCCCTTTGGCGTTAACATCATGCTGCTATCTCCATTTGCCGAGGATATTGTAGATATTGTATGTGATGAGGGAGTTCCCGTTGTAACCACAGGTGCGGGGAATCCAGGAAAGTTTCTTGAAAGGTTCAGGAAACACAACATTAAGGTCATACCTGTGGTACCTACAGTATCATTGGCAAAGAGGCTGGAAAAGCAGGGCGTGGACGCCTTGATTGTTGAAGGGACTGAAGCAGGAGGTCACATTGGTGAGCTTACAACCATGGCACTTGTGCCTCAGGTTCGTGATGCGGTGAGCATTCCTGTAATCGCTGCAGGTGGAATAGCAGATGGCAGGGGAATTATCGCAGCATTAGCCCTTGGGGCGGATGGTGTTCAGCTTGGAACAAGATTTGTTTGTTCCACTGAAGCCAAGGTGCACCAGAATTACAAGGACAAGCTGATCAATGCAAAGGACAGGGATGCACTTGTAACCGGTAGAAGTACAGGTCACCCCGTAAGGGTAATAAAGAATCAATTCACAAGAGAGTTCATTGAACTTGAGAAATCTGGTGCATCAATAGAGGACCTTGAGAAAATGGGTTCGGGAAGACTCCGACTGGCAGTTGTGGAAGGGGACGTGGACAAGGGTTCTGTAATGTCCGGTCAGATTGCCGGTATGATTAGTGATATCAAGCCTTGCAATGAGATAATACAACAATTGATTCAGGAAGCCCAGCAGGTTTTAGGCAGACTGAATGACCTGGAGGGAGGTGAGATACATGAGTAAGCGCGCATTTATCTTTCCTGGTCAGGGAGCTCAGCACGTTGGAATGGGACAGGATTTCTTTCAACAGATAAAGGAATCCAAGATGGTCTTTGAGGAAGCAGACGATACCCTGAAAAGTTCACTTTCAAAGGTGATCTTCGAAGGCGACGAGGAGGATCTTAAAAAGACCGAAACAACACAACCTGCAATACTTACTGCAAGCATAGCAATGCTCAAGGCCCTTGAAAAGGAAGGGATTGACTGTGATTATACAGCAGGACTTAGCCTTGGGGAATACAGCTCACTTGTCCTTAGCAAGGCATTAAGATTCCAGGATGCCCTTTCAATTGTAAGGCAGAGAGGGAAATTCATGCAGGAGGCTGTACCTGATGGAATAGGCGGTATGGCTGCAATTCTTGGTCTTGACAGGTCAAGGTTGCCGGAGGTTCTCTTTGCTGCAAAGGATTATGGAATTGTTGAGGTGGCAAATTATAACAGCCCTGAGCAGATAGTCATATCTGGAGAGAAGAGGGGACTTAGAATCGCCTGTGCCAAGGCTCTGGAAGAAGGAGCTAAAAGAGCAGTGGAGCTTCCAGTGAGTGCTCCCTTCCACACGTCCATGCTTTCACCGGCAGGGGAGAGACTTAAGGTTGAGCTTGAAAAGATAAGCATAGGTGACTTCCAAAAGAAGGTCATTACAAATGTTGACGGAAAGGCAATAGACAGCAAGGAGCAGCTGGTATCAAAGCTGGTTGACCAGGTCTCACATTCAGTTCTATGGCATCAGTCAATTGAATATATGATAAATGATGGGGTGGATACCTTTGTTGAAATTGGTCCCGGGAAGTCCTTGTCAGGCTTTGTAAAGAGAATTGGAAAGTCCATGGGTAAGGATGTGAAGTCCATGAACATATCTGATATGGACAGCTTCAGAAGCACAGTGGAAAAGCTTACAAAGGGGGCTTAGAACATGAATGGAAAGGTAGCATTGGTCACCGGAGGAAGTAGAGGAATTGGAAGAAATATTGCGCTGAAGCTTGCAGATGAGGGCTTTCAGGTGGCCATAACATATAATAGCAAAGAAGAGTTGGCAATGGAAGTGGTTAGGGAGCTTGAAAGATCAGGCTCAAAGGCTGCTTGCTACAAGGCAAACATAAGCATCAAGGACCAGGTTGACAGTCTTTTCAAGGAAATTGAGAAGGAGCTTGGAACGGTTGATGTACTTGTTAACAATGCAGGTGTAACAAAGGACAACCTACTCATAAGAATGTCCGAGGATGATTGGGATTCCGTAATGGATGTAAATCTCAAGGGTGCCTTTCTTACAACCAAGGCGGTTGCCAGGGGAATGATGAAGAAGAGATATGGG
>JANKMX010000002.1 GCA_024649995.1 Gudongella sp.
AATTAGGAAATTTGACAAAAAAACACCAGCTGGTTAATCCAGCTGGTGTTTTTTTTCGTGGCTTCTGTCACCCTTGTCACAAGCAAGCCTTCTCAATGTCTTGATCTGGTCCTGGGTTCCCAGGACGATCATCGTATCTCCAACCTCTAAAACCTCATCGGAATGAGGGTTGAACTGGAGTTTTTTTCGATTGTTCTTTTTGATGGCCAGTACAATGAGCCCTGTCTTTTCAGGAATTCGAACCTCCCTGAGGGTCTGGTTCATGATAGTGGAGCTGTCGCATATTAAAACATCCTCAAGGTCAAGCACTACCTCCCCTGCATGGGTGATTATATCCAGGAAGGATATGACGTTTGGTCTGAGCATCAGTGCAGCCATTCGACTACCTCCAATTTCATCCGGAGAAATCGTGTTGTTGGCACCCGCTCTCTTAAGCTTGTCGTGTGATGTCTTGTCAATAGCCCTGGAAACGATGTATAGATTTTTATTCAGCTCCCGGGCTGTCAGTACAGTAAAAACATTGTCGGCATCCTTTGAAAGGGAGCAAATCAGTCCCTTGGCTCTTTCAATCCCAGCTCTTAGGAGAGTCTCATCCAGGGTTGCATCTCCAAGGATTACTGGAACCCCCTCCTCAAGGAGCTCAGCAACAACATTTTCATCCTTGTCAATGACGACAAGATTCACATTGCTCTTCTGGAATCTCTTCATGGCATGCCAGCCAGTCTCTCCTGCACCACAGAGTATGTAGTGATTGTTGAAATCGGAAATTTTTCTCTCCATCATCTTCCTCCTTATGGCTTTTCTAATATCTCCCTCCATGAGAGAGGAAACTATCCTTGTAAACATGTAACCTACAGAACCAAGGCTTATGATTATGAGCACAATTGAAAATAGCTTGGCCTGAGGAGTCATGGCTGAAACCTCTGCATAGCCCACTGTAGATATTGTTATTATGGTCATGTACAATGCATCAATAAAGCTGAGATCAAGTAATATCCTATATCCGGTCACACCGAACAGGACAATTAGAACCAGTGCAAAAATAAAGACTGCTACTCTGTCCTTTCTGCTCATAAAAATCCCCCTTTTTCCTATACACACTATTTATACCTGAAAAGAAGCCCTTTCTACCATAAATATATTTCGTGGGTCTAGATAATTTCAGAAACCAATGATATAATGATGCTTTGGAGGAGATTATAATGGCAAGTGCAGCATATAAAAAGAAAAGAGAATACCTATTGAGCAATGAGAATCTGTACAAGACCTCTCTTTATCTTGCTTGGCCGGTTATCATCCAGCTTCTTCTGCAAGTATCAGTGGGTACAATTGACATGAAGATGGTCGGGACTGTTGGTGTTGATGCAATATCTGCAGTCGGAACCAGCAGAAACATCATCATGATCCTCATGGTCTTGGTAATTGCAATATCCACTGGAACCACTGCAATGGTTGCAAGGTTTGTGGGAAAGGATGACCATGAGGGTGCAAGCATAGCTGCAGGACAGGCATTCATGCTCTCTTTGCTGCTTTCGGCTTTTATCGTACCTGTTGGCCTGCTGACAAATGAGTTTAGTCTTAGGGTGCTGGGTGTGACTGACGAGGTTCTGGTCTATGCAATCCAATACATGGAAGTATTTTTCCTGGCAGTTCCCTTCTTCCTGCTTCATTTCATGGCAAGGTCAATATTCCAGGGGGCAGGAGACACAAAGACTCCCCTGTATATAGACATAATGATGAACATCATAAACGTAATCGGAAACTATATATTCATTTTCGGCATGTTTGGATTACCTGCATTTGGAGTTGCCGGAGCTGCAATGGGCACGGCCCTTTCCAGGGTCATAAGTGTTATGGTAGCCTGGGGAGCTCTTTTGAGCGGGAAGTTTGATGTCAAGGTGAGATGGAAGGACATGTTCAAACCGGTTTGGAAGGCCTCAAAGCAGATTGTAACAATTGGAGTTCCTTCAGGTCTGCAGGGACTGTCAAGAAACGCGACCACCTTCATTATGTTTGCAGTACTTGCAAGAACTCTTGATGCGGAATATGCAATACCAGCATTTGTCATCGGAACAAATCTCAACCAGTATGCCCTGATGCCGGGACTTGCAGTTGGAACTGCAGCAGCCACATTGTCAGGGATGAATCTTGGAGCAAAACAGTACGATCGGGCAGAGGCAAGTGGAAGGGCAACAGCGATTCTTGGTGCAGGTATAATGCTGGGGATCTCCCTGATACTGGTAGTTTTCTCGGGACCCTTTATAAACTTCTTTCTGGATGCACCGAATCCAGATGTGGTAAGAATAGGAACAATATTCCTCTTAATCGTGGGGATATCGGAGCCATTCCATGCGGTGGCCATTATATTTTCAAGGACCATGCAGGGCGCGGGCTATACAAAGAAGCCATTTTATATCACTTTCTACAGCTGGGTTATAATAAGGGTTTCCGTGGCAATATTGCTGGGACTTGTATTTGGCATGGATTCCACAGGGGTATGGATTGCAATCAGTGCAACAAACTTGATTTCTGGAATTTGGGCATATTCACTGTTTAGACGGGGAGATTGGAAAAGTGTAAAAATATATGGTGTAAGTTAAGAAAAACTCTATACTCGGATACCCCTTTTGGGTATAATAGACATAGAGTTTTTCTTATGCAAAAAATCAGGAGGTTACTATGATAAATGCAGACGTATCATTGCCAATCGCATTTGGGGCAGGATTCTTATCTTTTTTCTCACCCTGTCTATTACCAATGATCCCAGCCTATATAATGTATATCACTGGGGTTGACATGGAGGATGACCTTTCAAAGGTGAGAATGACGGCACTGATGAGAACTTTGGGATTTGTTTTGGGTTTTACGGCAATATTTATGATAATGGGTTCATCGGCAAGCTTTCTGGGAAGGGCTTTCATTCAGAACAAGGAAATTTTTTTTAGAATAAGCGGGATACTCATAATACTGTTTGGACTTAATATGATGGGGGTATTGAATCTTAAATTCCTCGGAATTGAGAAAAGAGTCAAGTCTCCCAAGAAGGTGACCAGCTGGTTCAGCTCAATCCTAATGGGGATGGCATTTGCGGCTGGATGGACACCCTGCTTTGGGCCGGTTCTCGCGTCTATTCTGGTATTTGCAGGAACCTCAGCTACGGTATCAAAAGGTGTACTGCTACTCTTTATCTATTCAGTTGGCATGGCAATTCCTTTTCTGCTGACGGCGCTGTTTATCAACGTGTTTATAAAATGGCTGGCAAGAGCAGAGAAATTCCTTAAGTACATGCCATATATCAGTGGAGTAATTCTAGTAATATTTGGCGTTTTGATTTTCTTTGACAAGATGATGAGTATAAGCTCATTACTACTGTAAAGGAGGAGAATATGAAAAAAAGCAATCTAATAATACTGCTTGTTGCAGTCGCCCTAATAGGTGGAGGAGCAGTATATTTCCTAACGAATATGATGGGTAATGATGAGGCACAAGTCCCAGATGAGCAAGGCTTTGAAACAGGGTCCCAGGCAGGAGAACCGTCGGAGGTGTCTGAGCCAAATGATTCTCCAGCTACTACTGAGACTCCAGCTGCAGCTGATGGAGGCCATGATGGCTACCTTGACCATGAGCATGGGGATATAGTAATGGGAGAAAAGGCTCCTGATTTTACAATGCTTGATATGGAGGGTAACCAGGTAAGCTTAAGTGACTTTGAGGGGAAGATGGTTTTTCTTAACTTTTGGGCAACCTGGTGCACCTATTGTGACATAGAGATGCCTGACCTTCAAAAGGTCCATGATGAGCACGAGGACCTGGTTGTACTTGCTGTGAATGTAAGGGAGGAAAAAGACCTGGTCCAGGAGTATCTGGATGAGGGAGGATATGATTTCCCGGTTGTTCTTGACGAGGATGGTCATTTTGCCCAGATATATCTAGTAAGTGGGATGCCCACAACCTATTTTCTAAGCGATGAGGGAATACTATTGGGGTATCAGCCGGGAATGCTTACTCTTGAGCAGATGGAGGACATAATTGTACAGATGAGAGACCTGCAAGACCAGCTATAATTGAACAAAATTCTGCAGCCAGTTGAGTAAAACTGGCTGCAGAATTTTTTTTGTGATAAGAATAATTAATTGATAATGATTACCCATTATAATATGTAATTGGAAATATGATTGGCTTTGTGATAATTTGGACAAGATGACTATGAATAAGGAGGGTGTAAAATGAGACCAAAAGTTATGGAGGAAGTTGAAGCACTTAGAGGGATTAACTCAGTGAAAATCAAGGAAGCTCATGAGGAGGGTAAGAAGATAGTAGGTATGTATTGCGTGTTTTCGCCATCTGAAATTGCACTAGCTGCAGATGCTATTTCAGTTACCCTTTGTGGAACCAGCCAGGATCCAATTGAGGAAGCTGAAAAAACACTTCCTAGAAATCTTTGTCCCTTGATAAAGTCAAGCTATGGATTTGCAGTGACTGATAAATGTCCGTATTTTTACTTTTCGGACGTACTTCTTGCAGAGACTACATGTGATGGCAAGAAAAAAATGTATGAGCTGATGGGAGAGATAAAGCCCATGCACATAATGAATCTTCCACAGACGGCGAATGATGAAGATTCACTGGAGTTTTGGGAAAAGGAAATGGTGAAGTTTAAAAATTTCCTGGAAAATCAGTTCAGTCTTGAAATAACAGATGAAAAGTTAAGTGATGCAATTAAATTAATGAACAGAGAAAGAAAAGCACTTAGAGAGTTACATAGTTTGAATTCACATAAGCCAGCCCCACTGTCAGGAATGGACATGATGCTTGCACAGTGGTTAAAGGGATTCAATGTGGATAAGGAAGCTGGTATAAGCATTATTGAAAAACTTATCCAGGAGACAAAGGATAATGTTTCGAAAGGATTGTTTGCCTTTGATGAAAGTGCTCCAAGAATTCTCTTGACAGGAACTCCCATAGGTGTTGGATCAGAAAAGGTACTTAGGGCTCTGGAGGAAGCTGGTGCTTCGGTTGTGGCTTTGGAGAACTGTACAGGTTACAAGGGACTGGATGTTCTTGTGGATGAGAGCAAGGACCCCATAACTGCTCTAGCTGAAAAATATCTTTCAACACCATGTTCCTGTATGACGGATAACAATGGAAGACTAGATTTAATTGGAAGACTATGTGAAGAGTACAAGGTCGATGGAGTGGTTGACCTTACATGGCAAGCATGTCACACATACAATATTGAATCATATACTGTGAAGAAGTATGTTCAGGAACAGTTAAAATTACCATTTATGCAGGTGGAAACAGATTATTCTGACTCTGATACTGGTCAGGTTAAGGTAAGAGCGGAAGCTTTTGTAGAAACATTGAAGATATGATTTTTGATAAAGGATGATATAGATGCACTATATTGGAATAGATATTGGTTCTACAGCAGCTAAGGTAACAGTATTTGACAATGAGAAGATTATGGATAATTTTACCTTGCCCACAGGTTGGAGCAGTGTTGAGACTTCAAGGATAATAAAAAATCGATTGGAAGATGGTGGCATTGAAGTTGAAAAATCTAAAGTTGTGGCAACTGGTTATGGAAGAATATCAGTTCCATATGCTGAAAAGACCATTACTGAGATAAGCTGTCATGGTGAGGGTGTGAAGTATCTTTTGGGCGAGGATGTTACAATAGTTGACATAGGTGGACAGGATACTAAGATTATTACACTGGAGAATGGTCGGGTTACAGATTTTATTATGAATGATAAATGCGCAGCTGGCACAGGTAAGTTTTTGGAACTTATGGCTAACACACTTGGTGTGGATATAAAAGAATTGACAGATATGGCCCTCGAAGGGAGGGACATTAGCATAACTAGTATGTGTACAGTTTTTGCTGAATCAGAGGTAATAAGTCTTATTGGTCAAGGCACTGACAGAAGTAGTATTTCAAGAGGGATAATTAATTCCATAACTGGAAGGGTGAACTCACTTTTGCATAAACAAGTCAGGAAGGACAAAGTGTTTCTAACTGGTGGGTTGTGTGAAATGGAGTCCTTCATTCTTCTGCTATCTCAGAAAGTTGGAGTCAAAGTTGAAACACATAAATTGGCTAGATATGCTGGCTCCATAGGAGCGGCAATTCTTGCAGGAAATCTTGAGTAGTAATTTCAAATATTGTTTTTTCAGAAAGGATGATAGAAATGTCTAATAAAAAGCGTGGATTGCTGTTGCTAATAATTTGTAGTGTTCTTGTTGCGACGATGATCGGATGTAATCAGAACAACAAGGACCAGGAAGGTCTGGAAAGTAGTGTTGACAATGAGACCCCAACATTTAAGATTGGATACATATACACAAATCATCAGACTCCATTGATGATGGCAGCAGCAAAGGGAGATTCATTTATGGAGCAGGGGATATACCTGAAGGAAGTTATTTCAAAGGAAAAGTATGTACTCATGGAAGATGAGAAGCCAATAGCCAATCTGGAGTTGGTTGTGAATAAAAGTGGTTCAGAAACAATGACAATGTTGGCTCAAGGCCATTGTGATATTGGATTGGCTTCAAATACTGCTTTTATAACATCCAAAGACCAGGGCAATGATGTTAAGATACTGGCCCCTGTTCATACTGAAGGGATAGGTCTTGTTGTTGGAGTGGATTCAGAAATTGAAGGATGGGAGGATTTTGTAAATGCTGTGGAAAGTGGAGATAAACCATACACAGTTGGCTATCATTCTCCCACATCAGCCCCTTTGATTCTATTTGAAGCTGCACTCCAGGAAGCGGGCATCTCTTATAGCAAAAACCCTGAAGATGTTGATGCAAGCATAATGCTAATGGATTTGAAAGGCACTGGGAATCTAATACCAGCCATGACAAGTGGTCAGGTTCAAGCTTGGGTTGGACCATCACCATATCCGGAACTTGCTGTAACAGAAAAGGTTGGAAAAATTGCTCTTGATATGAAACATCTACCTCCGGAGGGACAATGGTACGATTTCCCCTGTTGTGTGATTGGTACTACTGATAGAGTAGCTTCAGAAAACAGCTATGAAATGGAGAAAATTGTGGAACTGATCTCAAAATCTGCAGATTACTGCAATGAGCATATGGATGAGGCTGCTCAAGTAACTTCAGATTTTACTGGAGTTTCATTGGACGCTGCAAAGCTATCCACCATAAAATATACTGCCAATCCATCAGAGGAATGGATCAACAACATGGGACTTACTTACAATACCTTGAAAGACACAGGTAAAATAAGTAATCAGTTAATGGAGGATGATTTCGAAGAAGCGAAGGATAAGATATTTGATTTTAGCTTTATTGAGGCAGTAAAAAATAGCAAATAACATAAGCAGGGCTGAGAGCCCTGCTTAACAATTGAGGTGGATTAAATGAGCGGATACAAAAAATATTTCATATCATCCATTCTTCCAATTTTATTTCTCCTGTTATGGCAATACTATTCATCGATAATCGACAAGCCCATTATAATGCCCAGTGTACTTTCGGTGTTCAATATTCTAAGATATCCAACAATGGATCTATTGAGCATTGGTTCATTGACAAGCAATACTTTCATAAGCATCCTAAGGGTTATTATCGGATATTTTTTGGCGATAATGGTGGCTGTACCCACGGGTATGATCATAGGTTACTCCAGAAGGCTTGATATAGTTGTAATGCCCTTTCTGAACATGTTTAGACCTATAGCACCTTTGGCATGGGTTCCCTTGGTCCTGGCCTGGTTTGGAATATCAAGCCTAGCCACAATCTTTCAGATTGAAAACCTGAAGTGGTATGTTTTCTTCAATAACATAAAGATATCAATGATTTTCATAATATTCATTGGTGCATTCTTCCCAATTCTAACAAACAGCATATATGGAGTTAAGAGTGTCAGGGTTACTCTAATTGATTCTGCGATGACACTTGGTGCAGACAAGTGGACGGTTTTCAGAAAAGTTCTTTTGCCAGCTTCACTGCCATCGATAGTCACAGGTTTGAGAGTTGGTCTTGGGGTGGCATGGATGTGCCTGGTTTCAGCGGAAATGCTCCCTGGTAGTCTTGCTGGTGTAGGCTACCTGATAACACATGCCTATACAGTGGCTAGAACTGATATTGTAATAGCGGGAATGATTTCCATAAGTCTGGTAGGTGGAGTTATTGACCACGGATTTCAAATGATTGAAAGGAGGTATTTCAAGTGGCAGAGGATGGAGAAGTAATTGGGAATAATGATGTTATCATTGAGATTGAAGAATTGCATAAGGTATTCCAGGGTGAGAACAATACAGTGGAGGCCCTTAGAAATATCAACCTGAAAGTGAGAGATCAGGAGTTCATATGTTTGATCGGTCCCAGTGGTTCAGGTAAATCAACACTACTTAGGCTTATGGAGGGGTTGATATTTCCAACGAGTGGATGTATCAGGGTCCAAGGGGCTGAAGTAAAGGGACCTGTTGATAACGCAGGATTTGTTTTTCAGGAGTATTCCTTGATGCCATGGAGGACAATTATTGATAACATATCCTTTGGATTGGAAATTAAAGGGGAGTCAAAAAAGGACAGATACGAACTTTCAAAAAGATATTTGAGTAGGTTTGGTTTGGAGGGATTCGAGAACAATTATCCTTATGAATTGTCAGGAGGAATGAAACAGAGAGCAGCCATTGCCAGAGCTATTGTTGTGTCACCCAAAATATTGTTTATGGATGAACCCTTCGGTGCTTTAGATGCATATACTAGGATTCAAATGCAGAATGACCTGATTGATTTTTGGATGGAAGAGAAAAGAACAGTTATATTCGTCACTCATAGTGTGGAGGAGGCTGTTTTCTTGGGGTCAAGGGTGCTTCTTATGAGTCCCAGACCTGGAGAAATATCTAAGGAGTATATAATTGACAATCCCTATCCCAGAAGTAGATTCGATGAGAAATTTAGGGGCCATTTTCAGATGATAATGGAAGACATGGAAAAAGTTAGCAAACATTCAAATTAGGTTGAAAAGACTGCTTCTACAGATAATGAGAAGCGGTCTTTTCCATTGCAAGCATCTCGCTAAAATGCTATATTTGTATGAGGAGCGTGATATTATGACAGAAAATAGATTTTTACCCTATATGACCGCACTGGGATATTCTATGATATTTGGAATGTCCTTTATGTTTACCAAGATAGGCTTGGGCTACATGACCACACTTCAGCTCATTGCCTACAGGTTTTTGGTTGCAGCTATAACCATGCAGGTCCTAAGGGCCTTTAAGCTTATAAGGCTCAATTTCAAAGGAAAGGACCTGAAGCTTGTCATCATGACTGCAATATTTCAGCCGGTTCTTTATTTTTTCTTTGAGGTTGAGGGAGTCAATCTTACAACATCCTCTCAGGCAGGCCTTATGGTGTCCCTTGTCCCTGTTACAACGGCAATAGGAGCCAGAATCTTCTTGAAGGAAAGACTTAAGCTTATCCAGATAATGTTTATCATCCTTTCTGTTGGGGGAGTTATAGTCATTAATGTACTTAATGATTCAAGCGGCCTGGGTGGAAACACCCTTGGGCTTATGTTTTTGACCATGTCCGTAATTTCCGGGACGCTTTACAGTCTGAGTTCAAAACGGGCATCCAGTCAGTTCACGCCTGTTGAGATAACCTACACTATGATGACCATCGGAGCAATTGTCTTCAACGGTACCCTTCTTGCCAGAAGCCTATTTGAGGGTACCCTTGCAGTATATTTCCAACCCCTTACAAATCCTGAGGTATATGGACCAATACTTTATCTGGGGCTGCTGTCCTCAGTTGTTGCATTTTTCTTCCTGAACTTTACAATATCAAGGATTCCGGTATCCCAATCTGCCATATTCGGAAATCTTGTCACAGTTTTTGCAATCCTTGCAGGAGTATTCATACTCAATGAACCCTTCGGGACCAAGGATGTAATCGGAGCAGCGATGATAGTTACAGGAGTTTGGGGAACACTCTACTTCGGATCAAGGAAGAAACGGGTTAGAGCTTAAGAAATTCGTAAGAATTCTGTGGAGTGTTTTGTAAGAATTATCCCTTATACTTTTGATAAGGTAAAGGATGGTGGAGATTTTATGGAAAAACCCCGTATTTTGGTTGTTGATGACGACAGGGAAATTGCAGCAGCCATTGAAAAGCTTCTCTTATTGGAGGATTTTCTTGTGATTAGGGCCTATGATGGAATGGAGGCCTTGGACCTGCTCATGGGGGAAGAAATTCACCTGATTATCATGGATGTCATGATGCCAAGGCTGGATGGCCTTTCTGCCACAATGAAAATCAGAGAAGAGAGAAATATCCCAATCATTGTCCTGTCAGCCAAGTCCCAGGACAGCGACAAGATTCTTGGACTGTCCATGGGAGCGGACGACTACGTTACCAAGCCCTTCAACCCCCAGGAGCTGGTGGCAAGGGTAAGGAGTCAGTTGAGAAGGTACATGCAGCTTGGTGATTTGGGAAACGCAAGACAGGAATCAGGACTGAGGGTAGGGAGTCTCTATCTTGACGAAGAGTCAAGGGAGCTTCTTGTGGACGGAGAAAATATCCGTCTTACACCAACGGAATATGGGATCATTCAGCTTCTTATGAGAAATCCTGGGGTGGTGTTTTCAGCTGAGCAGATATATGAGAAGGTCTGGAAGGAAGAGGCCTACTCAGTGGAAAACACAGTTATGGTACATATCAGAAGGATACGGGAAAAAATCGAAATCAATCCAAAAGAACCTAAATATCTAAAGGTGGTGTGGGGAATTGGATACAAGATTGAAAAGCTTCAGCAGAAGTAATTGGACAAAGCTGGCATCCTTTTTACTTATTGTGGCAATGGTGGCTGGCATGTCTGGAATATTTGTTTATTGGTATTTTTCAGGGATAAATCCGGAGGTCCTTCTAACTGGGGACTACAAGGAAAGCGAGGCCTATGGAAGCGATCTCAGGTCTATTGCATATGGTGTGGCAAGAATACTGGAGGGTGAGCAGGAGACGGTTCCTGGCGGTATTAGTTTTTATGGCAAGAATGAAGAAAATACACTGTCCTGGCCTTCCAATCTAACTGAGAAACATTTCATTGAAGGGGAGGGGGAGTATTTCTATCTGGAGGAAGGCAGATTCAAAAACTCTGAAACAGGTGAAACCATATTTCCATACGGGTCAGAGGCCTCATACGAAAAGGCCTACTTCTCCTTTGATGATGGCTATATGCAGCTAAAGCAAAAAGAATGGACATCCGATAGGGAAGTCATGATTCCCCTTATGGTATGGCTTGTGATTATTCTCCTTGGTCTTGTGGCACTTTTGGTGTACCAGTTTATTGTAACAGGGAAGAAGGCTGGAGATGAAGAGGTTCACACTGCACCCTTTGATAGGATATACCTTGAACTCCTCATTGCTGGTCTTGCTCTTATGGGGCTCTTATGGTTCAGTGGCTTATCCAGCCTCTTGTATTCAGGTGACATAGGCTTCAATGGAAACGGCGGCATGTCATCAAGACAGACCCTTGGCATATATATGGTAGCAGCCTTAACTGCATTTGTAACTGCAGGCGTAGGGGTGACTTTGTTGTCAGTTGCCCGAAGGATCAAGGCCAAGAAAATCATAGAGAGCAGCTTTATCTTTGGTGGACTGAGAAGAGGAGTTCAAAAGGGTAGAAGCTTTATGGACGGAAGTCGGTTTGACAGAGCATCCCTGACAGGGGTTCTTCATCAGAGGCAGATATATTTTGTTGCAGGAAGCTTGCTCCTTGTCCTATTGACCTTTCTAATGCTTATAGTAGCAACTCCCCTGGCAATCATCCCGCCTATCATGGAAGGCTTTCTGATTTACTGGTACTTCAAGTACAACAGGGAAACCTTTGACGAAATAGAAAAGGGTTTTAATGAGAGTCTGGAGGAGCAGATGAAGTCAGAGAGGATGAAAATAAACCTTGTGACAAATGTATCCCATGACCTGAAGACTCCCCTGACATCAATAATCAGCTATGTGGACCTGCTTTCAAGGGAGGAGGACATGTCCCCCTTGGCAAGGGACTATGTCAGAATCCTATCGGAAAAGTCCGAAAGGCTTAAAAACATAGTGTCTGACCTGTTTGATCTTGCAAGGAGCACCAGTGGTGACATTGATACTGATTTTGAGGACCTTGACCTGAAAAAGCTGGTGGAGCAGACCCTGGTTGATATGGAGGACAGCATAGAGGCCTCGGGATTTCAAATCAGGACGGATCTTCCTGAGAGGTCCGTCAATATACATTCCGATGGCAAGAAGCTTTACAGGGTTATTCAGAACCTGATTGACAATGCCCTGAAGTATTCTCTAAAGGGCACAAGAGTGTATGTTGAGCTGGTGGAGGAAAAAGGTAAGGCGATTCTTGGAATCAAGAACACTGCGGGGTATGAAATGAATTTTTCAAAGGATGAGATCCTTCAGCGCTTTTTCCGTGGAGACCAATCAAGAAGCGGGGATGGGAGTGGATTGGGACTCTCCATTGCTGAGAGCTTTACCAGGGTATCTGGGGGAGAATTCGATCTTCAGGTTGACGGAGATCAGTTCAAGGTCATTGTGAAATTTCCTGTCGATAGATAACAACTAAAATGACCCCTGAGGTGAAAATCACCACAGGGGTCCCCTTAAGTCTTGAATCAATTAAACGTTGAATCTGAAATGGACAACATCCCCATCCTTCATGATGTAGTCCTTGCCCTCAATTCTCACAAGGCCCTTTTCCCTTGCAGATGCCATGCTTCCACCATGGGCCATCAGGTCATCGTAGTGGATCACCTCAGCCCGTATAAAGCCCCTTTCAATGTCGGAGTGGATCTTGCCGGCAGCCTGGGGTGCTGGAGTGCCTCTTTTTATGGTCCATGCTCTGGACTCAGGCTCACCTGCTGTAAGGAAGCTTATGAGACCAAGAAGTCTGTAGCTTGCTTGAACCAGCTTGTCCAGTCCTGATTCGGAAAGTCCAAGGTCAGCAAGAAACTCTTTTCTTTCCTCTTCGTCAAGCTGTGAAATTTCCTCTTCAATTTCAGCGCTTACAACAACAACCTCTGCACCTTCAGTGGCAGCAAACTCCCTAACCTTTTCCACGTATGGGTTTTCATCCTCTGAGCCCACATCTGACTCTGAGATGTTTGCAATGTATATGATCGGCTTTGAGCTCAGCATATTGAAGGACCTCAGTATTGCTACCTCGTCATCTGTAAGATCCAGTGTCCTAAGTGACTTGCCCTCTTCCAGTACCTGGAGGGCCTTTTTAATAACTTCAACCTCAAGCCTCATGGACTTGTCATTCTTTGCAAGCTTCTGTGCCTTTTCAAGACGTCTCTCCAAAAGCTCCAAGTCTGACAGCATAAGCTCCAGGTTGATTGTCTCAATATCCCTTAGTGGGTCTATTCCCCCGGAGACATGGACAACATCCTCGTTCTGGAAGCACCTGACAACATGGACAATCGCTTCAACCTCTCGGATATGTGACAGAAACTTGTTTCCAAGTCCCTCTCCCTTGCTAGCCCCTGCAACAAGTCCTGCTATGTCATAGAACTCTATTGCTGTTGGGACTATCTTCTTTGAGTTGTAGATTTCCGCAAGCTTGTAGATTCTTTCATCTGGAACCGCCACAACCCCTACGTTTGGCTCAATTGTACAGAAGGGGTAGTTTGCAGATTCCGCTCCTGCGTGGGTTATTGCATTGAACAATGTACTTTTTCCTACATTAGGTAGGCCTACTATTCCTAGCTTCATATTGATTTCCTTTCCATATATAAATTATTTTCATAGTCTATCCACGAGTTAGAATTATACCCTAAATAGCCTCAGATTGCAACGAAAGTATTGCTCCTAGGAAGATTATATCACATAGGGACTTATGTTTAGGGAGGTTTTTCAGATATTCAATATCCTTGTATTAAATCGGTATTTATTGTAAACTGGTAATATTAGTTAGATACACAAAGTAATTGTAATATAGATGGAGTGGATCAAGATGAGTGAAAAAATTACTGACATAGCCGGAGAAGGCTGTGAGATACTGGTTCCTTTCAATGAAAGGAAGCCCTTGAAGGACATAGAGAGAAGCATTATCAAAACCTACAGGAAGCATGTATGGACCAAGTTCATTAAGGCGGTAAAGGAATATGAGCTGATTCAGGATGGGGACAAGATAGCTGTTGCTATATCTGGTGGAAAGGACAGCCTCCTGATGGCTAAGCTTTTTCAGGAGCTGCACAAATATGGAACACAGAATTTTGAGTTGGAGTTCATAGCAATGGATCCCGGCTACCATCCCGATATCAGGGACCTACTGGAGGATAACTGCAGGTATCTGGATATACCTGTACACATCTACGAAGCCAATGTCTTTGAGGTCGCAGATAAGATAGCCCAGGACTATCCCTGCTACATGTGTGCAAGGATGAGAAGGGGAGCCCTCTATGGAAAGGCCCAGGAGCTTGGCTGCAACAAGCTTGCCCTTGGACACCATTACAATGATGTTATTGAGACCACCATGCTGAATGTCCTTTGCGCGGGTAACTTCAAGACCATGATGCCAAAATTGAAGGCACAAAATTTTGAGAAGATGGAGTTGATCAGGCCAATGTACCTGATTGAGGAAAAATACATTGAACGTTTTATTCAGAATGCCGGAATATGGCCGCTTAACTGCGCCTGTATGGTGGCGGCCAAAAAGATTGGAAACAAGAGGACTGAAATCAAAGAACTGATTGAAAGGCTTAAGGATGATTTCCAGAATGTTGACAGTTCAATATTCAGAGCTGCACAAAATGTCAATATGGAAGGGATTCTCGGATGGGAAAAGGATGGAGAGAAGCATTCCTTCCTGGATGAATATTAGGGAGTGATAAAATGGTATATACACCACAAAGACTTTTTAAGGTTGTGGTAGGTCTGTTCATATTCGCTGTAGGAATTGTACTGACCATAAACGCAAGCATGGGTGTTTCTCCATGGGATGTATTCCATCAGGGCGTATCAAGAACAGTAGGCATAACAATTGGTCAGGCCCACATAATAATGGGCTTTCTGATAATCCTTCTTGATATTTATCTGGGACAGGCCATAGGATGGGCAACAATCATGAACATGCTGCTTATAGGTACCTTTATAGATGTTATTATGCTGAATGAGCTGGTTCCAGTGGCTCAAACGCCTTTAATCGGTCTTGCTATGATAATTGCAGGTATTGCAGTTCAAGGACTTGGATTCGCGGCCTATATTTCCCAGGGAATAGGTGCAGGACCAAGGGACGGATTGATGGTTGTCCTTACGAAAAGAACCGGGAAATCCGTCCGGCTCATAAAGAGTTTGATTGAAGCAACCGTTGTAACAATAGGAATTATACTTGGGGGCAGCTTTGGAATAGGGACAATCATAATGGCTTTTTTCGGAGGGATCATTTTCCAGGCGACCTTCAGATTGATCAGGTTCAGGGTGGAAAATGTGGAGCATAGATTTATACAGGATGACTTGAAGGCAATGAAGAATAGGGTATAGAGAATGGATGGCAGGGATGCCATCCATTCTATTTGATCTCAAATATATGGTTCCTCTTATGAATCCCATGGATATGTGTACTGTTTGCCATGGGAATGTTGATAAATTCATTAATTATCTCAAAGTTATCCCCAAAGTGCAGGGGAAAGAAATGCTTTGGCTTGATATTGTCAACAAAGTATTTGCCTCCCAGTGAATAATGGTCTCCAAGTCTAGGGTCAACAGGGAAAAAAGCAAGGTCAATTTGCTTACCCCTAATCCTGTCAATCTCACTTTTGAAATCCCTTTCCATTTGAGCCTTCTCCTCCAGGGAGTCCTCTTCCCAGTGCCACCAGTGAAGATCACCTGCAAAGAAGAGGCTTGCACCATCAACCTGTACAAGGAAAGAGACCCCCTGGTCTGTTGAGCCAAAGGTTTCAACGGAAAAATCCGTGAAATCCAACCGTTCATATGGTCCCATAAGCCGTATCCTACCATTTGATGGCACCATGATGTCATCGCTTAGGATATAGGTGATATCATCGCTTGCCAAGGTCCATTTGAAGATGTCCTCGTTGAAATGGTCCGGGTGTGAATGACTTACAAAGACAATGACCGGTTTGTCGGGAAGCTCTATGTCCCCCTTGAAATAGTCAAAGACCATATAGTAATTTTCGGTTTCAACTGCATAACCGCTGTGATATATATATTCCACTTTTATTTTTGTGCCCCTCATCTAGTAACCTCCTCTTGACTATAATAATAGTCTACCCATTTTTACTATTTTTCCACCTGATTTTCATATTCCTTTCACATTGGGCTTGTAGAATCTAATTAGTAAACAAGGAAAGGAGATTTGAAAATGGATAGCAACAATAATATAGACCAAAAGATTAATGTTGACCAGGATGTTGAGAGTGGTCAAGTGGTAGATAATCATGAGAAGCAGAATTTCCATGATGGGAAGGAAAAAAGAGGTAGAAATTGGATCTTTCTGGTTGCGGTGGTTCTCCTGATTTCCTTTGTTGGTGGATTTGCGGGAGCCTATTTTGGAAATGGTTATTTTGCAAGTCAGGACAGCCCCAATGCCTATGTTCAGGACCCCATAACAATCAATCCCAATGACAGCATCACAGCTGTTTCTGCAGTTGCCAAAAAGAGCATGAGTTCAGTTGTGGGTATTACAACGGTTGAAACCCAGGAGTTCTGGTTTTCACAGCAGGATGTCAGTGGGGTAGGCTCTGGGGTAATCGTACATGAAGATGGATATATCCTGACCAACTCCCATGTGGTTGCAGACGGAGAGGCAAAGGAAATAACCGTAAAATTTGAGGATGGAGAACAGACGGATGGGGAGGTGCTTTGGAATGACCCCTTCCTTGACCTTGCTGTCGTCAAGGTTGAGCGGAGCAAGCTTCCTGTGGCAATATTGGGAGATTCCGACAGTCTGGTGGTTGGGGAGCTGGCAGTGGCTATAGGAAACCCATTGGGACTTGAATTTGAAAGGACCGTTACCAGTGGAGTGATTTCAGGACTCAACAGAGCTGTAAGGGTTGATAGGAGCAATATCATTGAGGATCTTATACAGACTGATGCATCAATCAATCCTGGAAACAGTGGAGGTCCCCTTTTGAACGGAAAGGGAGAGGTCATTGGAATAAACACTGCAAAGATGCAGACCGCCGAGGGTTTGGGATTTGCCATTCCAATTAACCTTACAAAGCCAATCATTGAGGATATCATCAAAACTGGAACACATCAGACGGTGCTTCTTGGAATAACAGGTGTTTCTCTGGAGGAATACGAGGCAAGGCTTGGAATTGACCTGGAGCCTGAAGGCGGAGTGGTGGTAATTGAGGTCCAGCCTGCATCCACAGCACAGGAAGCAGGAATACTTCCTGGTGATGTGATTACAAGAATAGCTGATAGGGATATATCAAATATGGGTCAGCTGAGAAGAGCCTTGTACAAATATGACTCTGGAGATGAAGTTGAGCTTAGAATCATAAGAAACGGAGAGGAACAAATCCTCCTTCCTGTTTTCAAGGATACAAAAACAAATCCTGAGACAAATTGATGTCTCAGGATATTTTTAATCTCCTATCACTTCATGTAGAATTCTTCTATATACTCCTCATAGGTCATCTGTCTGTCTCTAAATCCTTCAGGTGTAATCTCGATTATTCGGTTTGCTATTGTCTGAATGAACTGGTGGTCGTGGGATGTGAAGAGTATATTGCTCTTGTAGTCCCTTAGTCCATTGTTGACCGCGGTTATTGATTCAAGGTCAAGATGGTTTGTTGGCTGGTCCAGAATAAGGACATTTGCCTCCTTTAGCATCATCCTTGATAGCATGCACCTAACCTTCTCTCCTCCTGATAGGACCTGTGCATCCTTCAATGCTTCATCCCCTGAGAATAGCATCCTTCCCAGAAAGCCTCTCAGGTATATTTCACTTTGTTCAACAGAAAACTGTCTCAGCCAATCCACAAGGTTCAGCTTAACATTGTTGAAAAACTGTGTATTATCCTTGGGGAAGTATGAGGTCGTTATTGTCTGGCCCCACTTGAAGGAGCCACTGTCTGCTTCCGCTTCTCCAACCAGGATCTGGAACAGGGCAGAAACAGCCATCTCATCACCGATAAATGCAATCTTGTCATTCTTGTTTACCCTGAAGGAAATATCCTTGAGTGATACGTCTCCATCCAGGTCTTTATTTAGGTTCTCAACAGTCAGGATTTCGTTTCCAACCTCCCTTTCCATTGTAAAGCTTACAAAGGGATACCTTCTAGTGGAAGGGGTTATATCATCAAGGGAAATCTTCTCAAGAAGCTTCTTCCTTGAGGTTGCCTGCTTGGATTTTGATGCGTTTGCAGAGAATCTGGCGATAAATGACTGAAGATCCTTTATTTTGTCTTCCTTCTTCTTGTTTTGGTCCCTCATCAGCTGAAGCGCAAGCTGGCTTGACTCATACCAGAAATCGTAGTTTCCCACAAACATTTTTATCTTTCCGAAATCTATGTCAACCATGTGTGTACAGGCTTCATTCAGGAAGTGACGATCGTGGGAAACTACTATTACAGTACCCTCAAAGTCACCCAGGAAGTCCTGCAGCCATCTTATGCTTTTTACATCCAGATCGTTGGTTGGCTCGTCAAGAATAAGGATACCCGGCTTTCCAAATAGGGCTTGTGCCAGAAGCACCTTCACCTTTTCGTTACCTGTAAGGTCCCTTACCTTCTTTTGGTGAAGGGAAACAGGAATTCCAAGTCCCTGGAGTAGTGAGGAAGCTTCGCTTTCCGAACTCCAACCATCCATTTCAGCAAATTCAGCCTCCAGCTCGGAAGCCTTTATTCCATCGGCATCCGTGAAGTCCTCCTTAGCATATATCTCGTCCTTTTCAATCATTATGTCATACAGTCTTTTGTTTCCCATGATTACAGTTTCAATTACCCCGTAGTCATCAAACTCGTAGTGGTCCTGCTTCAGGACGCTCATACGGGTATTTGGTGCTATGTTAACATCTCCTGTATCCGCTTCAACATCTCCGGATAGGATCCTTAGGAAGGTACTTTTTCCAGCACCGTTGGCACCAATGACACCGTAGCAGTTGCCAGGGGTAAAGGTCAGGTTTACATCGTCAAATAGTTTTTGGGAGCCAAATCTTAGGCTCAAGTTATTAACATTAATCAATTGTTCTTCATCCTCTTTTCAGTATTTTCATCAAGTCATTGTATCATGGGAGACTTTTTAATTCAACAAAAAAGAACCTTTTCAGGTCCCTTTAACTGTATTAATGAAATTATTGCCAAATTCCCACGGATTTTGACAGAAAATCACTTTTTCTGGCCCTCGATGCCGCCTTGGCTGAATTCTTTACACCTAGCCAGGCAAAGCATGAAATTGCAGCGATTGTTCCAAGCCTACCCCCTACACCAGCATAGGAAGTGGCGGTTATTGAAAATAAAAGACCTATAATTGCAGAAATCATCACCATATCCAGTATGGTAGGTGCATTCTTCCTGGAGACCATTCCGCCATAGGAAGCGCAGGCTGCCACTACCATAAGTGTTGAGCCCGTGGTTGGAAAGAAATAGGGGAAAATTATCCCTGAAGCAAGGGTTACAGATGCTGATGCAAGCACTGCTCCCTTTTTAAGATTATTTGCTATGAAATATGTCGTAACGCCTGCCGCAATGGCAGTCAATATGATCAGTAATATGTCCATGGTTTCCCTCCTAGCCCAAAAATCCTGAAATAGCTCTGGTAACAAGAGCTGCGGCAGCAGCTGTGGTTCCACCCTTGCCACCGATACCAGCGTAGATTTCCGTTGTAGTTATAATCACTAAACCTGCAAACAACCCACCCATCAGTGCCAGCATAAGTGATGGAAGAACTGCCAATGAACTCATCCCAACAAAGGATGAAGTGTAGGCAACCCCAGCAAGGGCTCCTGGCATAAGAAAAGCTGCCAGAACTCCAATTAGTCCGTTGGCCACAATCGGTCCAAGTCCCAAATGATGGTTGAGAATCCAGGTTAGTGCTGTGCTCCCAGTGGCCAATGCCAGTATTTCAAGCTTTCTTTTGTCAACTGTCATTTATTATTCACCCTCCTTCAGTTCCCTGTAGTGGTCTACAAGACTTAGGGTAAAAAAGTAACCAACTGTCATTAGAATTATTGTATTGAGTGGACTCATTTCATTAAGTCCCACAGTAAATAATAGTCCTGAACCTGTAGCTGCAAAGGCTACAAGTCCAATCAACTTTTTAGTCATAATAGAACCTCCAGTGGACATTGTTATTAATATAACGGAATATTATCATGATATGAAGTATAAATCAATAGTAATTGGTAAAAAACACAATGTTTTTCACAAAAACTAAAAACAAAATTTCTCAAAATTACTAAAAAGGAGAGTTATAGATTAAATCTGAGTAAACATCTACAAATTTAACAGTATCAATTTTAAAGTGAAAAATATAACAAACATATGATCCTTTGGATATATGGACCAATCATATGGCCATGACCGTCAATTACGGGTGCAAACATTCAAATTGAGCCAATTATTTTCATGAATTCCCAATATGTGAGGGAAACAATATCCATTTCATGTTATAATTAACATTAGAATGGATGAAAGGGGATTCCTATGTTTATATATATTTTACAAAGAGTCGCAATGCTGGTTTCAATAATGCTAATGCTGTTGGGTACAGTCTTTTATTTTTCCGATTCAATAAAGTATGAGCCAATGATTCAGGTAATCCAGGAGGATTATCCTCAATATGAGTTCTATTCCACCCAGCCTGATGAATATGAGAATCTTGATATTGAATATAACCGAATACTTGCATTTGATAACCTTGAGTTCCATATGTTTGACAAGGATAGCTCAGTAGATGAGCCTAGGCTTCAGGAGGAGGTAGTGAGGGGATTGGATTCCCAGCAGGTGGTTGAACTGAGGAACCAGGTGGGTTTGCTTTCAGGTGACATACATGACTATTATCTTCCCAGGGCATTTTTCAGGTACGCCAGAGGACATTATGCGGTGTTCTTCATAGTAGCTGCATTTGAGACCATCAGGATAATGATGGCTGGAGACCGTGAAAGGAGGAAAAATGTCAAATAGAAAAATACACAGACTGGAAGGTTTCAGACTGGTTGACTGGAAGGTCATGGAGGACCACTACAGGAATATGGCCAGCAGGGGCATGTTCATAGAACGATTCAAATGGGGAATCAGCACCTACAGGGAAGGATACCAAGAGGACCTGGAATACTCAATAGCTATCTATCCCCAGCCCAAGGCATTTGAGACCGTTGATGACAGAAAGGCCAGGGAGTATATAGACAAGCAGGAGGAAAAGGGCTGGGAGTATGTAGCTTCCAAGGACAATATGCATATTTTCAGCAAGAAATCGGGAGACGTTCTCATGCCTATAGACAGATCAGACCAGATCAGTAATGTGAGAAAAAGCATCAAGCTGGATATTATAAGCATGACACTATTCATACTTATGAATATTTTCAATATGTGGAGGATGTTTCCAATACACCCATCAATGTTCTATTCAAATACAGGGCTGATAAGCCTGGCTATTCTACCTTTGATATCCCTTTTCATATTCATATCAGTCATTGAAAACATACGAATATGGTTAAGCATAAGAGAGGATGATAATCCTGAGGAGTATCCATATCGAAATCCATCGGCAGTTATATTGGCCAGAAGGATCCAGAATAGTGGAGCTTTTATGGTGCTTGCATTGATTTTTATGGCAATAGCTGTGGATTCCGTAGTGGCTGGGAACATGATACTCCTTACAATACTGCCGGTCCTTGTGGGATTGTTTGTAGCATTTAAATTGAGGGGGCTCTTTGTTGGAAGGGATATGGGGACCGTCCAGAAGACTCTCGTTGCATTTATTGTTGTATTTGTAGTGATTGGCTTGATGACTGTCATTAACATGAGATTCATTTCAACCGGATTTGGGGACCGGCTGCCAGAGGGCTATAAGGCCCTAAGACTTGAAAATCCTGATGAATATTCCTTCAGAAGGGAAGGTAGCATAATCGCGCCGAAAAGATATTCCTATACGGAATGGAGTCGGGGAGGCAGGGTTTCAACAGAGGTAACAGGGTATATAAATGATAGTGTGGCAGAATATTTCTTTGACTTGGAGCTTGAGAGCTACACAAGGTATGTTGGGGAATACTGGGATGCCAGTGAGTGGTACCCAGAATTTGACAAGGCATACTTTGCGACTTTCAGAGATCAGAATATGGACGATGGTGGAACGATTTTCCTGAAAAGGGATGATTACATAGTAGGCCTGTCAATGGAGAGGGACCTGAGAGAAGAAGAAATGGTTGTTGAGATATATGACTTTGTGGAGGAACTGTTTTAGGAGAGTATTTGGAGTAGATCCAAAAATTTGAACAGGGGGAATGGTTATGGCTGAAAAGATGCCAAAGAGAAGTGAAGTTGAAAAAAGTCTTACATGGGACTTAACTGGAATCTTCAGGGACGAAAAGTCTTTTAAGGAGACCTTTGACAAGTACATCTCATTAGGGGAGGGAATTGAGAGGGACTACAAGGGAAGACTAAAGACCGCCCAGGATATCAATGACTGTCTCGACCAACTGCGTGAACTGGAAATGCTTGGTGGATGGCTTGAGAACTATTCCTACCTGAATGCAGAGGCTGACCTTACAAACATGAGGGCTCAGGAAAAACTTGAGAATATAAGCAACAGGATTTCTGCCATGGAAAGCAGACTTAGCTTTGTGGAGGCTGAAATAATGGAAGCCCCTGAGGAAGAGCTTATGGAAGCTTCAAAGGAAAGCCCGGAGAACCTGGGTTATTTCAGGTTCATATTCAGGAAGAAGCCATATAGGCTCCACCCTGAAGCTGAAAGGGTCCTTTCCGCCCTGTCCACAACCTTTGAGGCTCCATACAGGGTCTACAACATGTCAAAGCTTGCGGACCTTTCCTTTGATGATTTCAAGGCAAAGGGAGGGCTCCACCCTCTTAGTTTTGCATCCTTTGAGGGAGAGTGGGAGTACGAAAAGGACACAGAGCTTAGGAGGGAGGCATTCAGTGCCTTTTCAAAGGAACTGTCAAAGTACAGGAACACCATGGCTACTGCCTACCAGGCCCATGTCACAAGGGAGAAGACCCTGTCTGACCTGAGGGGGTTTGAGTCGGTATTTGACAGCCTACTGGTTGACCAGGAGGTAAGCCTTGACCTTTACAACAGGCAGATTGATACAATAATGGAGCACCTAGCACCCCATATGAGAAGGTATGCAAAGCTTCTAGGGAGGATTCATGGTATTGAGAGGATGACCTTCGCAGATCTTAAGGTGGATGTTGATCCTGACTTTGAACCGGAAATCTCCATGGAGGAGACAAGGAAATATATATTCGAAAGTCTTGGAATAATGGGCGATGACTATCTGAGGATGCTTCAAAGAGCATTTGATGAAAGATGGATTGATTTTGTAATGAATGAGGGCAAATCAACTGGGGCATTCTGCTCAACACCCTATGGATCACATCCATTTGTACTACTTTCCTGGACCGACAAGATGAGGGATGTTTTCACACTTGCCCATGAACTTGGACATGCTGGACACTTCCATCTTGCACATAGGAACCAGAGCATTTTCAACTCTGAGCCATCACTCTACTTCATAGAGGCTCCATCCACAATGAACGAAATGCTACTTACAAATCATCTTATGAAGACCACTGATGACAAGAGGATGAAGAGATGGGTCCTGTCCTCCATGGTGTCAAAGACCTACTACCACAACTTTGTAACCCATCTACTTGAAGCTCATTATCAGAGAGAGGTCTACAGGATAATAGACGCAGGGGGAAGTGTAAATGCTGAGGTGCTTGATCGGCTTAAGAGAAATACCCTGGAGGAATTCTGGGGAGAAGAGGTTGAAATAACAGCTGGAGCTGAGCTGACCTGGATGAGGCAGCCCCACTACTATATGGGTCTGTATCCCTACACCTACTCGGCAGGCTTGACTATTTCAACGGAAGCAAGCCAGAGGATACTTAAGGAAGGGGAGACCGCCATTGAGGATTGGAGAAATGTTCTTATGGCTGGAGGTACCAAGAACCCTGTGGAGCTGGCAAGGATGGCGGGAGTGGACATAACAACTGAAAAGCCTCTCTTAAATACAATCGCCTATATCGGTAGGATGATTGATGAAATAGAGAAGTTGACCGATGAGATGGAAAAGGAAAATCAATGATCAAGTAGACCCCTGGCAACAGGGGTTAAACTTTTGCCTTGATTTAACAGGTTAAAATATATATACTGTTGATGAATTCAGAATTGAGGTGTTTTATGGAATATTTAAGCTTGGAAAATCTAATAAACAGGGTTGGACTCATATTGATCCTGGCATTTCTCCTATCCAGACTGGGAATGTTCAGGAAGCTTGTTTCCAAGAAAAGGATAAGCCTTCTGGACAAGCTGGTATTGGCTTTGATATTTGGCTCCTTTGGAATCATAGGTACATACACCGGCATACACATCCAGGGTGCCATAGCAAATTCAAGGGTAATAGGTGTCTTTGTGGGAGGCCTTCTTGGTGGTCCCTTTGTAGGTATCCTGTCAGGGATTATAGCTGGGGGACACAGGTATCTAATAGATATTGGAGGCTTTACGGCCCTGGCCTGTGCCGTTTCAACCATCTCCGAGGGAGCACTGGCAGGGATCCTCAAGAAGAGGATGGACCGCTCAACCCATAGGTTTACATTTGCTCTCTTAGCGGGTTTTGTGGCCGAAATCTTGCAGATGGCTATCATTCTACTTATGGCAAAGCCCTATAAGGATGCCTTTGAGCTGGTGGAAATCATAGGCATACCCATGATACTTGCCAATGGTATTGGAATTGGGGTATTTATTGCAATGGTTGACAGTGTTCTTCATGGAATGGAGAAGGAGGCTTCCTATCAAGCCCAGTTGGCTCTTAAGATTGCTAACAGGACAATGTATTTCAGAGATGGTTTCAATGAAGAGACTGCAAGAAAGACAGCTGAAATAATAAAGGAGATGACAAATGTTGCAGCCGTGGCCTTTACTGACAAGGAAAGGATAATCGCCCATGTGGGACAGGGGGAGGATCATCACAAGCCTGGAATTGGGGTTATGACCGAATTGACGAGAAAAGCTCTTAGCATGGACAGCTTCACAATAGCTGAGAGCAAGCAGGACATAGGCTGTGACCATAAGGGCTGCAAGCTCATGTCCGCAATAATCGTCCCAATAAAGCAGGAGGGCAGGGTTATTGGAGCGCTTAAGCTTTATAAGGCTGAGGAGCGTTCAATAACAATGGTGGAGACTGAGCTAGCCCTTGGTCTGGCACAATTGTTTTCAACCCAACTTGAGCTTAGTCGGATCGACCAGCAAAGGGAGCTCCTGGCCAAGTCTGAGCTAAAGGCTTTGCAGGCACAGATCAATCCGCATTTTCTATTCAATGCAATAAATACAATTGTTTCCTATACAAGAACTCAACCGGACGAGGCAAGAAAGCTCCTTGTGCATCTTGGAGACTTTTTCAGGTCGAATCTTCAGGAGCCCATGGATAAGGTACCACTGGAAAAGGAAATTGAGCATATAGTATCCTATGTTGAAATTGAGAAGGCAAGGCACGGAGACAAGCTAAGGATAAATTATGACATATCCCCTGGAGCTGAATGTGAAATACCGCCACTATTATTGCAGCCCTTGGTTGAAAATGCCATTAAGCATGGGGTCCTACATAGGCTTGATGGTGGCAATGTTACCATCTCAGCAGCTGACAGCGAAAAGGGAACTGTCATAGAGGTTGTGGATGACGGCGTCGGAATACCTGATGGAATTCTAAGCAGGCTCTTAAGCGATTGTGGACCTCGTGACTGCATAGGACTTAGGAATGTCCATGACAGACTTATTAACCTTTATGGAAAGGACTACGGCCTTCAGATAACAAGCAGGGAAAATGAAGGTACCAGGGTTAGGATGGTTATCCCAACTACTAAGGAGGTGTATGCCCGGTGATAAGGTGCATTGTGGTTGATGATGAAAAGCCTGCAAGAGAGGAGTTGGCCTGGATGATATCCCAGAGGGGAGATTTTCAGGTTGCTGCTATTGCTGAAAATGGAATAGAGGCCCTTGAGAAGTCATGGCAAACTAATGCCCAGCTGATATTTTTGGATATCAACATGCCTGGGATAAATGGAGTGCAGGTGGCCCAGGAGCTGTCAAAGAGGGAAAATCCCCCACACATTGTCTTTGTGACCGCCTATGACAAGTATGCAATCAAGGCATTTGAGGTAAATGCGGTGGATTATCTCCTCAAGCCGGTATCTGAGGAAAGGCTTGAAAAAAGTCTTGAAAAGATCAAAAGGTTGATCGACCAAAGGGAGATGCTTGAGACCGAGAAAATTGACAGCATCATTAAGGAGATGGGAATGGGAAGACCCTCCAGAATAGTTGGTTACAGCGATGACAGAATGATTCCAATCGAGACCAGTGAGATCCTATTCATTTCCATTGAGGAAAAGACCACCTTTGTCACCACATCAAGGGGAAGGTTCTCAATCAATTCGACACTTTCGGAAATCTATGAAAGACTCAGGGGAGAATCCTTCTTCAGAAGCCACAAGTCATATATCCTGAACCTGGACTTGATTCAGTCAATAGAGCCCTGGTTCAACTCGACCTATAATGTGAGATATAAGGGTGTCAAGGAGGGAATTCCAGTCAGCAGGACATATGCCAAGGAGTTCAGGGAAAGGATGAACATGGATCTGTAACTTGGAGCCAAATCCTGCAACTTAGGTCCTTTTTAATGCATAATAGACAAAAGAGAAGCCTTCTGTAGCTGTTTTCATATATATTAAGATATGAAAATACATACAGGAGGTTTTACAATGACATACTTTATTATTGGTATTATTATTTTGGTGTTTGGTTACATAACCTACGGCAAGGTCGTAGACAATCATTTCGGAGCTGATGACTCCATTGAGACACCGGCGACAAGACTTCAGGATGGCATAGACTTTATGCCCATGAGCTGGAAAAGGATTTTTCTGATTCAGTTTCTAAACATTGCAGGACTTGGACCAATCTTTGGAGCTATCCAGGGAGCCCTTTTCGGACCAGTTGCATTTATTTGGATAGCACTGGGAAGCATTTTTGCAGGGGGAGTTCATGACTACTTCTCAGGTATGCTTTCAGTGAGACACGAAGGAAAGAGTATTTCCGAGATTGTAGGAATGTACCTTGGAAACGGGGCAAGACAGGTCATGAGGATATTCTCAGTTGTGCTGTTGGTTCTTGTAGGGACAGTATTCATGACAGGACCTGCAGGACTTCTGGCTAACCTGAATCTGTTTGGTCTGAACAGTCTTCAGGTATGGGTTATGATCGTACTTGCATACTATTTCCTTGCAACAATCCTACCGGTTGACAAGATAATCGGAAAGCTTTACCCAATATTTGGAGCGTCACTTCTTATAATGGCGGCGGGTATCGGTACCAAGCTTGTAATTGACGGCTACCAGCTACCAGCATTCACACTTTCAAACCTACACCCTGGTGAACTTCCAATCTGGGCAATACTGTTCACAACAATTGCCTGCGGAGCCATATCAGGCTTCCATGCAACCCAGTCTCCCATGATGGCCAGATGCATGACCAAGGAAAGCTACGGAAGAAGGGTTTTCTACGGATCAATGATCGCTGAGGGAGTAATCGCTATGATCTGGGCAGCTGCAGGAATGGCATTCTTCAACGGAGTTGGAGGCCTTTCAGAGGTATTGGCAACCGGAGGAGGACCTGCTGGAGTTGTCTATACAATTTCAACTTCCCTGCTTGGACCTGTGGGTGGAGTACTTGCAATGCTTGGTGTAATAGCCTGCCCCATAACCTCAGGTGATACAGCATTCAGAAGCGCAAGACTAACAATTGCGGATGCCATGAACTTTGACCAGGCTCCTATAAAGAAGAGACTTCTTCTTTCACTGCCATTGTTTGTAGTTGGATTTGCATTAACAAAGATTGATTTCAACATAATCTGGAGATACTTTGCATGGTCAAACCAGACCCTTGCCATGATAGTTCTTTGGGCGGCTTCAGCCTATCTTGTGAAGATGGCCAAGAGTCACTGGATGACAAGTATTCCAGCAACCTTTATGACTGCTGTAAGCATAACCTATATACTTCAGGCACCAGAGGGCTTCAGTCTTCCAACTACCATTGCATATCCAGCAGGGGCAATCGCTGCGATCGCTGCAATAGGCTACTTCCTTTACAAGACAAGACTTGAGGCAGTGCCTGTAAAATAAGATTCACAAGTAGTTATTATTCCCCTTGGATATTCAACTGATCCAGGGGAATTTTTTTGATGTAATGCTCTTGTAACAATATAATTGGAATTTGATAGTATAATGGTAATAGGGAGTTGATTGAAATGAGAAAATTGCTTGTAGCCATAATACTTGCCAGCACGCTGTTTATTTCAGCATGCTCTGAAAATGTTGAAAAGACAACTGAAAATGTTGATGTAGAGGGGTTAAAGGATAAGGCGACAGAGATCGTCAAGGATCGTCTTGGGGAGACAGAGCAGGTTCAGATACTCAAGGAATACTACACCTACATCGAGCAGAGAATGGATGAGGACAAGATCATCAATTTCCTGAAGGAAAATGTTGATAGCCTTGATGAGTTCCGGGTTGACGAGATGCTTCTTCAGCTGGAAAACCACCTTTATGCCCAGGGCTATGACACTAAGGGAGTGCTTCAGAAGCTTGCGCCCCATGTCCAGAATGCATCGGATGAGTTCAAGTCATACTTTAGGATATGGAACACAGAGGTTGAAAATGAGACTACGGATGGAGAGAGATTGAATATCTCAGCCGAGGAAATCCTTGGGAGGGCTCTTCAGATTGAGAATCATATAGAAAACTATCCGGAAGGAAAAACAAGAACCAGACTGGAAGGCCTATATGACACTTATATGAGCCTTGCAATACAGGGTCTGGGAAATCAGTATATTTACGCCCAGGAAGGTAAAAGTGAGATCAGAGAAGATGTACTCCAGCTCTATGAAGATACAATTAGGGAAAATCCGGATTCAAGAACAGCAAATATCCTGCAGGAGTATCTGGATGAAATAGGGAAGGATGGAATGAAGCTTGATGGGGAGAATGCCCTTTACTTCTACGACAACTTTGAGAGGATTATCGAAAACGTGAAATAGGATGGTCGCCTGACCATCCTAAAATTTTCTTCTGACCTTAATTCTCAAATTGTTGCCCACATACCCCACTTCGCCATCATTCACAAGGGCTCCCAAGAGATGTAGCTCCGAAAAATCATTGCTTCCTATGAGATTCCAGTAATACTCCTCTGCTTCATCCTTTCGAGGTGAATTGATGATGCTGTCCAGTTCATGAATTTGCTTATCTGATATCCTTGTACAGCACCCCTCCAATATGATAACTCCTTCATGCTCATCAAGGTCCATTTGGATATTGATATGATGGTTGCCTGCCTTTAAGAAAAATCTTACCAATTCATTCATGATTTTCAATAGTTTGGATTTTTCATCCTTCATAGATCCGTCTCCTTTTTGTAAGATTCAAATACTGGAACCAGAAAAGCTGCTATAAACCCTCCTGAAAAACCGTTGTTGTAAAGATTCATGCCTCCGTGAAGATGACCGAGATTGGATACCAGGGAAAGGTGGAGGAACCCTGCCAGTATTCCTGCAAGATAACCATAATGACCAGCTATTGGAGCCAAGGTTGTTGCAAAAAGAACAGTTAGCATCAATCCTGTGGAAGAAAGTGAAATACCTGCAAATAGTGCTGAAACAATGACGCCGAGCATTACAGGCATTGCATTTAAAGGATGCTTTCCAAATGCCCCGAACCCAACCAGTGTAAAAATTCCACCAATTATCGGACCATTTAAGGGTGCTTTAAGAATGGATACAAGGATAACCCCCAAAAGTCCAAGTATTCCCATATTTAGAAGAGACACGGAAAACCCATGTAGAGTTACAAAATCAGTGACCAGTCTTCCAGGGCTCCTCATAAGAATCAGGTATTCCTTCCATCTTTTTTTTGAAAAAACAAGTCCAATTAATATCATTGACAGGAAGTAGAGTAAAAGAAGAATCAACAAATATGTATTGGTTTTGAATACAAGTATCTGTTCAAGGGAGTGGTCATACCCACTAAGTCTAAAGACAGACATGAAAATCATGCCTATGACACCTGCTGTAAAACCAATGTTATATAGATTGAAGCCTTGATGAAATCTAACAAAGCTACTGGCCAATGGCGGAAGGATAAGTCCGATCAATATGCCAATGCCTACTCCAAGGAGCATCCCTGGGACCCTATTAAATCCCATGCCAAAGCTTACCTGGCTTACTACAGGAGAGAGAGCGGTCCCAAAATAGGCAATGATAATGTACCTTGTAAAATGGTCCTTTTGGATTTGACTAAAAATGTATACACCTAATAAGATCCCTAGTATGTTGAAAATGTTTTTCCCGAAAAAAGCAAATCCTCCCACAGTGAAGATAGCTGCTATGAGAGGGCCGTTCATGAGGGTATCATTTCTACCTGCTACAAATATAGTAAACAGCATTAAAAGTCCGCTGTTAAGAAGGCTTGCACCTATCCCCCCAATGGCAAGATAATCAGTCAAAAGAAGTGTCGGAGACATCACTATATTAACAATTCCATTGATAATGCCATCAAAGGAGTCGAAAAGAAATGATGCGAGGATAAATGCAATAGAGTACATATACATTATTCTATATTTTATCTTTTCACTGAACTCCATGGACTTAAGTATCGCTTTTTCCATCCCATCACCTAATTTCAGTCTAGATTATTCTTGAAATGATTTTTTTGTACCTGTCTGTGTATTTCACAAGGTCGTAATCCTGGTTTTTGATCACATTGCTTATGAAGTTCTGCCTTTGGTACTCGAAGCTCATGCTTGGAGTAAGATTCTCAACCAGGTAGAAGAACTTGTTCTTTGAAAGGTCAAGGTCTGAGTTTTCGTTCTTCAAGGCCCATTCAACGTATCTTTCAATGTAATCAAGGGTCCTGTCCACATCCCTTTTGACTGCATATATGTCAGCAAACATAAGTATGTTGTTTCCCATAAGATAACCCTCAAGATTATAGTCAGTAATCATCTTTCGTTGAAGGGTTGCAAGCTCCATTGCATAGTCAAGGTCCCTTTCCTTGAGGGCGGTGCCCCACATGCTGGCAAGGGAAATTATGGAGTTGTTGATATTGTTGAATAGACTTTCCTGCTCCACTATCTTGGCGCTTTCACTGTCACCGGTAATGGAATATATTGTGGAAAGCATGAAGTCTGTATTGACATTGAGCTTTGGAAGTGTGTTGAGCACCTCTATTGCCCTGTCGTAATCCTCCTTCATCGTATACAAACTGCTAAGTACATATAGGGAAGCCTGTTTAACCTCCAGGTCGTCAATCACGGATGCAGCCTCCAGAAGGGATATTGACCTGTCCAGCACCCTATTGGCCTGTTCTTCAGATTCAGCCATCTGAATGTATTCCTGTAGAAGACTTCCCATTCTGAATTTCAGGAAAAGGCTGTTTGGGTAAGCCTCAAGGTAGTTTTCACATACCAAAAGGGCATCGTCATAATCACCTGTCTCAAACTTCTCAGCACAAACCTTGTAAATGTTTGTAACATCGTCCGGACTTATCTCGGTTTCAAACATTAAAAGCGCATCCAGTGAAGTTCCCAGGAGCCTTGCTATGGGTGAAAGCATTGTAATATCTGGATAGGAGGAATTATTCTCCCACCTTTCGACAACATCAGGTGTTGTTCCAAGTGCGTGGGCAAACTGATCTATTGAAATTCCCTTGTTCTGTCTCAGCTTCTGAATTGTACTTCCTATTGATAGTTTCATCTTTTCCTCCTTGTAAGATAATATAATTACGGAATTTACCTATTATCAATTATACCCTTAAGAGAAGATATTAATTAACAAAATTGCTCAATTTATCGGTCTGCCAGATTAGAGGATTATGGTTATGGGTTTTAGACCAAAACCAACGGGGTAGAAATATAGGGAAACGAAACCTAGAAGGAGGGATTTTATGTTTTTCAAGAAAATTGAAACTGAAGGACTGGCTCACTATTCCTATATGGTAGGCGATGGTGATGACATTGCTGTAATCGACCCCATGAGAGATGTTCAGGTGTACATGCATGAAGCAAGAAAAGCTGGTATGAGAATAAAATACATCCTTGAAACCCATAGAAATGAGGACTATGTAATAGGTTCAATGGAGCTGGCTGAGAAAACAGGAGCCCAGATATACATATCCGACCATGAAGATCTTGGCCATGTCTATGGGGAAAGAATTAGGGACGGCTTTGAAATTGAAATGGGAGAGATAAGGATAAAGGCAATACATACACCGGGTCACACCCTTGGTCATATGAGCTATGCCGTATACGAAGAGGGGACAGAGGAGCCATATATGGTGTTTACCGGGGACTGTATGTTTATGGGAGACTTCGGAAGAACGGACTTCTATGGAGAGGAAAACCTCGAAAAGATGACAGGTCTCCTGTATGAAAGTGTATTTGAGAAGATTCTGCCCCTTGGGGACCATGTACTGCTGCTTCCGGCACACGGTGCAGGCTCTGCTTGTGGAGACTCAATGGATGAAAGGCCTTATTCTTCCCTGGGGTATGAAAAGGCAACAAATGAACTTCTTCAAGTTGGTTCAAAGGAGGAGTTCATAGACAAGTTTGCAAAGATGAGAATCAAGCCTAGATACTTTGAAAGGATGGAAGTACTGAACGTTAAGGGAGGAGACTTTGTAGGGGATGAGGTTGTCCTCAATGTACTCACGGTTGAAGAGATAGAAGCCATCAAGGATGATGTAATTCTTGTAGACGCCAGAACAAAGGAGGGCTACATAGGTGGACACATACCAGGTTCAATTTTCCTTTCCAAGGGAAACATTACGGCATTTCTTGGATCCATGTACTTCCCGGATGACAAGCTAGCCTTTATCATTGATGGTTCTATGGGTGAAATGGAGGAAATATACTGGTATTGCAGAAGAATTGGCTTTGATAATATGTTGGGTTATCTACCCGAAGGAATTGAAATGTGGCAGGAAAAAGGAAATGATATCAACAAGCTTCCTACTGTAACCGCAAGGGAATACAAGGAAATGGACAAGGGAGATGACTTCATACTCCTGGACATAAGGGATGCAGAGGAAATCCAGGAAGGAGACCCTTCCGAGAACAGGCTAAACATCCAGTTGAAGAGCCTGTATGAGAATCTTGACATGCTTGACAGGAACAAGACCATATATGTTCTTTGTGGCTCGGGGAACAGAGCTACTACAGCTGCATCCTATTTACAGTTCGAAGGATTCAATGCAGCGGTAATAACCGGTGGGGTAAGAATGTACAGAAACATATCACAGGAATAGAGAAACTGGAAAAGATCAAGCAGGCTCAAAGGTGAGGCTGCTTGATTTCTAAATCAGGGGAGGATTGCCATGAGTAATGATGTAATGATTGTTTTTGCTATACTTTTTGCTGCAATCATCATGTTCTCCACAGATAGGATCAGGAATGACGTGGCATCCATTATCATTATGCTATCGTTGGCATGGAGTGGAATAATACCACTCAACCAAGCCTTTTCAGGCTTCTCATCAAATGCTGTAGTTGCAATAATGGGAGTTATGATAATAGGCTTTGGCATAGAAAAGACGGGGATAATGGACAGCTTTGCCAATATAATAATGAAAAAGGCTGGAACACAGGAGAACAGGGTAATCGCAGTGGTGATGGCAGTGGCGGGAATGATATCTTCATTTATGCAGAACATCGGAGCTGTTGCACTATTTTTGCCAGCTGTAAAGAAAATTGGAAACAAATCCGGCATAAGTCATCAGAGGCTCATAATGCCCCTGGCCTTTGCGGGAATTCTTGGTGGAACCGTTACAATGGTTGCCTCAGGGCCCTTGATCATATTGAATGACCTACTAAATGACGGAGGCTATGACAGCTTTGGGCTTTTCAGTGTAACTCCCATTGGACTTGGAGTACTCTTTGCAGGCATTCTATACTTCTTCCTTCTTTCAGGCAAGGTATTGCCAGGTGGGGAAGAAAAAAGTCAGGGAAGGAAGGACGAGCTACTTGACATCTATAATCTCCCCAAGGAAATCCACGAGGTTGTTATAGAGAAGGATTGCGAGCTTATTGGAAAAACCATTGAAGAGCTTGATATTTGGAGAATTTATGGAATCCATATTCTCGCACTGTGGGATTCTGGCAGCAAGACCTTTATCCCGTGGAGAAAGACTACCTTCAAAGAGGGTCAGGTATTGGCCATATTCGGGGAGGATGAGCACCTGAATCAATTCTTCAAGTCCTTCAATCTTGAACACAAGCACAACCTTGTTGTATTCAGGGAGCTTGCAGATGAGAAGGAAGCAGGTTTTGCCGAAATAATCCTGCCACCGGATTCAAATCTCAAGGGGAAGACCCTGGAGGAGATATCACTTAGAAAGAACTACAGGATAGAACCAATAACATATATAAACACCGATGGAAATAGGCTTAATCTGATGGATTGGGAAATGGAGCCGGGACTTAAGGCCATAGTTTTCGGAAGGTGGGAGGACCTTGACAGCTTGAAGAAGTCAAAGGATTTTGTGGTCATAAGTGACGTCAAGCCTCCGGAGGAAAGCTCCAGAGCTGACAAAAAAGTACATGCAATGGCAATACTTGGTGCTGGAATTCTTCTGATACTTTTGGGAGTTTCCCTGCCACTAAGCTTTTTGTCGGCAGCTGTCCTTATGCTTTTTACCAAGGTAATTTACAAGGAGGAGCTTTACGAGGCAATAGACTGGAAAACAGTCTTCCTGCTGGCTGGTCTGATACCCTTGGGAACTGCATTTGAGCAGACCGGAGCCGCAAGGCTGACAGCCGAAGCCATAATCAGTGTAGTTGAATCGTGGAATGTATTTTTTATCCTGATTGTAATAGGACTGATCACCTCATTCTTTTCACTGTTCATGTCAAATGTAGCGGCAACTGTTCTGCTGGTTCCCTTGATACTTATCATGGGTGAAAGCTTTGGAATAGACCCAAGAGGTCTTGCTCTCCTAGTTGCGGTTGCTGCCTCAAATTCATTTGTCATACCAACCCATCAGGTAAATGCATACATTATGGGACCGGGAAACTATAAAACAGGTGATTACCTTAAGGCAGGAGGGATCATGAGTGTAGTGTTCCTTCTTGTCACTACATCGATAGTGTATTTCTTCTATATATGATAGGTTTTGTAAAGGAGGAGAAAGATGGATTTTTTGGTGCTTGAAAGATGGTCGCCCTATGTTGTGGGGGTTCTGATCGGATTACTGAATGTTGTCTCACTACTTGTCTCAAAGAAGCCTCTGGGGGCTTCCACAAGCTTTATGAAGCTTGGAGGGATAATCTACAGGTCCTTTGACAAGGAAAAGGTTCAAAACAACGAATATTATCAAAAGAATGAATTGAAGCTTGACTGGGGCATGATGCTGGTACTGGGGATAATCATTGGAGCCTTCATATCGGCAATGCTTTCAGGGGATTTCAATCTTATTGCTGTTCCTAGCATGTGGGCCAATGAGATTTCAGGTAGCTTTCTGCTAAGGTTCTTTTCTGCTGTTCTGGGTGGAATTTTCCTTGGTGTAGGAGCCAGATGGGCTGGTGGCTGCACCAGTGGACATGGAATAAGTGGAACCAGTTTTCTTTCGGTTATCAGTTGGGTGGCTGGAATCGCATTCTTTATTGGCGGTATAGCTGTGGCCTTCCTCATATACGGAATGTAGGGGTGATTAAAATGGCAAAGAATAATAGAACCCTCATGCAGGGACTTATAATAGGGATATTCTTCGGTTTCTTTCTCCAGAAGGGAGGGGTCACCAAGTATGATGTTATTGTTGGACAGCTGAGGCTCATTGATTTTACGGTAATAAAAATCATCCTTACTGCAATCGTAGTTTCCATGCTGGGAATAAGCTATTTTTATCCCAAGGACATGCTTCCAGTCAAAACCAAGGCTGGTTCAATCAAAAATGCAACAATAGGTGGACTCCTGTTTGGTGTTGGCTTTGGTCTACTTGGCTATTGTCCTGGCACAATAGCAGGCGCCATCGGTAATGGCTACATTGATGCAGTTACAGGAGGACTGATCGGGATCGTTCTTGGAACCATGATCTATGCAATGATCTATGGGAAATTGAAGGAAAAGGGAGTTCTGACACAGGATAAGTACAGTGAATATAGTCTTTTCCACCATATGAAGGGCAGCCCCTTTAAGGTGACAATACCATTTGGGGCGATCATTGTTGCTGTGCTTTTCATAATGGAAATGGGTGGACTGTAGAGGCGAGAAATTTCGCCTCTTTATCTTTGGAAGGAGAGGATTAGATGAATCAAGAGGTTGTAATCATAGGAGGAGTTGCAGCAGGAATGAGCTGTGCGGCAAAGCTATCCAGAGAAGACCCTGAAGCCAGAATAACAGTATATGAGAAGGGGAAACACATCTCCTACGGAGCCTGTGGGTTGCCCTACTATATTGGTGATGTGATTGAGGACCACCATAGACTTGTGGTAAAGGAACCAAAGGATTTTGAAGATACCAATGTGGATGTTAGGATTATGCACCAGGTGACAAAGGTCCTACCAGAAGAGAAGAAGGTAGTGGTAAAGAACCTTGAAACGGGAGAGAAATTTGAAAAGGATTACCACAAGCTTGTAATTGCCACTGGAGCTGAGCCGGTTAAGCCTCCCTTTGTGGATGAAAGCGTGGGGAATGTATTTACCCTAAGAACAGTGGAGGACGGACAGAGGATCAAGAAGGCAGCTTTATCAGATAAGGTTGAGAGGGTCGTTCTAATCGGAGCAGGCTACATCGGTCTTGAGCTGGTTGAATCATTTCATAATCTTGGAAAGCAGATTTCTGTGATCAATCGGTCAGCAAACATCATGAAGCCTGTTGACCAGGAAATAAGAGAGATCCTCATAAAGGAACTGAAGGACAAAGAAATTGAGCTTAATTTCAATGAAGAGGTAGATAAGATAATACAGGATGAGGATGGTATGGTCAAGACAGTTGTTACCGACAAGGGTGAACACCCAGCAGATCTTGTTGTGGTTGCAATTGGTGTTGCTCCAGCCACCAGGTTTCTTGAGGGAACGGGAATTGATACCCTTAGGAATGGGGCCATTGTAATCAACGACAGGATGGAGACCAATTTAGAGGGCATTTATGCAGCTGGCGACTGTGCAACCCTTTACCACAGAATCCTCGGAAAGAATGTCCACATACCCCTTGCCACCTATGCAAACAGGCAGGGGAGACTTCTTGGTGAAATCCTCTCCGGAAAGGACAGTAGCTTTCCTGGAGGGATTGGCGCATCTGTTGTAAAGATTTTGGACATCACCATAAGCGCCACTGGAGTAAACGAGAAGCAGGCAAAGGATGGAGAGCTTGATTATGAGACCGAGTTCATAAAGGGCTACAGCAATGCAGGCTACTACCCGGGGAGCAAGCCCTTGTATGTAAAGTACATCTATGACAAGAAGACCAAGGTTCTTTTGGGAGCCCAGCTTGCAGGTGAAAAGGGAGCACAGCACAGGATTGATGCACTTTCAATAGCGATTGATAAGGGCTTGACTTTAAGAGAGCTTGCCTACAGTGATTTTGCATACACTCCTCCATATTCAGGAGCATGGGATCCTCTTCAGGTTGCAGCAAATGTTGCTGAGTAATATAAAGATTCTGGGGAATATATAGATAGAGGTGAATATATGGACAACAGAGATTACAAGGAGCTTACAAAAAAAGAAAAATTGGGACGGCAAAAGGAAATCTGGAAGCTTTTCACCAAGCTGGGCTTTCTTGCCTTTGGTGGTCCTGCTGCCCATATAGCCATGCTTGAGACGGAGGCCATTGAAAAGAAGAAATGGCTCCAGCGGGAAAGATTTATGGACTTTATGGGAGCGACCAATATTATTCCAGGGCCAAATTCAACAGAGATGGTCATGCTGGTTGGATATGAAAGGGGAGGAATACCTGGACTTTTTGTTGCTGGAGGGGCCTTTATCATTCCTGCCATGCTGTTGGTTTTAATGTTTGGGGTTATGTATGTTACCTACGGGTCTCTTCCTGAGCTGACAACGGTTCTTGATGGGGTCAAGGCTGTTATCATGGCCGTCATTGTCAATGCCCTCTACAGACTTTTCAGAAATGTAATCAAAAGCAAGGAGGCACTATTCTTTGGTGTGGCAATAGCTGCTGTGTACCTGCTTGGTGTTGGAGAAATACCGCTTCTATTCACCGCAGGTGTCCTTATGATGCTATGGAAGAACAAGGACAGGATTACTGGGAAAACCTACTCCCTGGCACTACCGATGATTTTTTTGACCTTCCTGAAAATCGGAGCGGTTCTCTATGGTAGTGGCTATGTACTGCTGGCATTCTTGGAGGCTGAATTTGTTGAGACACTGGGTGTTCTAACAGAGCAGCAGATTCTTGATTCAGTGGCTGTTGGACAGTTCACACCTGGTCCTGTGTTCACCACTGCAACCTTCATAGGATATGTATTGGGAGGATTTCCGGGAGCGGTCCTTGCCACCATAGGAATATTCCTGCCTGCCTTTATACTGGTTATATTCCTTAAGCCCCTGATCTACAAGCTCAGGGAAAACAAATGGCTCTCAGGTGCCCTGGATGGTGTAAACATAGCATCCTTGGTTCTTATGGCAGTGGTAAGTGTAAAGCTTGGCTTGTCATCCATAATAAGTGTTACAACAGCATTGATTTTCATTGGAGGCATGGTTGGAATTATGAAGTACAACATCAACACCGCCTGGCTGATAATTGCAGGAGGGACAATAAACTGGATAGTTCAAACGATCATATGAAAAGAACCCCTGAGGGTTCTTTTTTAGTATAAACCATAGGTTGAATCAATGTCCTGCACGAATATAATTCCATTGCCTGGTTCATCTATTTTCATATCAGTGCTTATGGATGATACTATTCCATCCGTAAGATCCCCTTTGGAGATGATCAGTACTATTTCCTTTTCAGGTTCAATTTCCATTCCAAAAACCTTGCTGGTCTCATGTATTCCTGAGCCCCTTCCGTTTATAATGGTGGCACCTCTTGAACCTGCCTTGTTTGCCGCATCGACAACCATCTCTCCTTTTCCTTTATCCACTATCGATATCACAAGATTGTAATCTGCCACCTTCTCACCTCTTTCAACGTTATCATTGCATTTCATTGCCTTGGTACCGAAAATTCCACTGATGGAAGTGCTAAAGGCAATTCCATGATTTGGTTTCCTGAAATTGAACCTTCTGTCCAGTTCTTCAAGTGTAGCCCTGGAGGTGTTGGAATCAGAAGCCATCAGGACAATCTCCTTCCTTGCCTCGTTAATTCCAAGAAATTCAAGAAGCTGGTTTTTGATTGTGCCAGTTCCCAAAAGGACCGTTCCCCCGCTGACGCCCTGCTTTTTGGCATGCTTCATTATCTTGCTGGCCATACCATAATTGACAATCACTGTAATAAGATTTATTTCATCAAAGCAATTTCTGTCATTGATCACTTTCAACCCCCTCCTTTCCAGAATTCATACTGAAGAACAAGCCTAGTATCTGTAGGGTCAAAATCGGCATAAGTGCAACCATTGCAATCATCCCAAAGCCATCCAAAAGTATATCCGCCCATGGTATGGCCTCAGCTGCCCCCTGTGTGAAGGCAAGGATGAAGGTTGCAGTCATTGGACCTGTGGCAACCCCTCCGGCATCAAAGGCCATACCCACAAACAGCTTTGGGACAATGTAGCTAAGGCCGATTGAAAGGGCATATCCCGGCAGAAGATAATGCCATAGCTGAATTCCCGGGACCACAATCCTAAGCATTGAAAGACCAATTGCCAATCCTCCACCCAGAGCCAGGGCAGTAAGAACAGCTCTCCTTTTGACGTAGCCGCTGGTTACCTCCTCAATCTGATGTGTAAGTACATAGACCGCAGGCTCTGCCAGCATGGTCACAATTCCCAAGATAGTTCCCATGAGGATGAGAAAATAGTAGCTGTCCCGGGATGCCAGGGTATAGCCGATGATGGTTCCGACATTCATGAATCCTCCGTTTACACCCGTCATAAATAGTACCAAGCCCAGGAATGAATAGACAAATCCCTTAAGTAGCCTCCCGAAGGCCTTCTTCTCCAATTTGAAGCTTGCCTTTTGCAGGAATACAAGTATGATTAGCAAAGGGGCAAGTGATAGGATGCTTTCTCTTGTTATGCTTGAGAGCTGGGAAGAGAAGGGGTCAAATAATGACTGGGTTTGGGGCATCTGAAAGGCTATTGTTGAGCTGAGTTCACCGGTGTCCGAAAAGATGCTTAGAATCATCACAGACATTATGGCTCCCACAGATGCAATCGATACCAGCCCAAAGCTGTCCTTCTCTCCAGCCTTACTGTCCTTCTTAAGAGCAGATACACCAACTGAAAGTGCCAGTATAAATGGAACTGCAAGGATTCCTGTCGTAGCTCCTGATGTGTCAAAGGCTATTGTCAAAAGCTGGGACGGTGTAAATATTGCCAGAAGGAATGTAATGCCATAGAGTACGGTCAAGACCTTGTAAAGGGGTATGTTATAGACAATCCTCAGCAGTCCAAAAGCTACCATGACGGCAAGACCAAGTGATACAATCACCAATAGTGTGGTGCTGGTTATACCGCCATCAGTTACGGCATCCACCTGACTTGCTAGGACCATGAGACCGGGCTCAGCTACTGAGATGAGAAAACCCAGGACCAGTCCTGCCAATACAACAAGAAACACCTTGTTGGAGGCGGAAAGGGTTGCGCCCAGAAGTCTGCCAAGAGGAGCGATTCCAATATCCACACCTATCAGGAACAGGGTAAGTCCCATCACAATAAGGAAGACGCCCATAATGAAGGTTATGAGCATTGCGCCATCCAAAGGCGTAAGTGTAAAATTGAGCAGTATAACTATTATGGTTATTGGAAGCACCGACAGGGAAACTTCCTTGAATTTATCCAGCAATAGGTTCATTTACTCACGTCCATTTTTATCCTAAACGACCTTCAGGTCATCTGAATAGTTATATACCCAAGTTCCTCCATAAGTACCAAAGGAATGATATAATTTGGACAGGTTCATAAATTCATTGTTAAAATCAAAAACGTAACATTTGTTACTGAATATCTGATATATGTTAGTGTAGAATGTATACAGAGAATAAGGAGGTTTTTTAATGAACAAATACTTTGACCCAAAGGAGAAAGTATACGATATAACCGAAAGGTACCCGGAAACACTTGATGTATTTGCAGCAAACGGCTTTGAGCACCTGAAGAATGAGGCCATGCGCAAGGTCATGGGGAAGACAATAAACCTTGAAACCGCCTGCAAGACAAAGAAGGTGAACCTTCAGCTTTTTGAGCAGAAGCTTGTGGACGTCATAGAGCAGACCAGGGGCTCTGTTGATGCAACCCTGAACCAGGCCAGGGAAAACGGCGATGGGGAAGTAAGCATACTTGGAGTTCTTCCATGTCCTGTAAGGATTCCCCTGATGGAAAGCTTTAACAAATGGCTCCAAGACCATGAAAAGGACCTGGATTACAAAATAGACTATGAACTGAAGGCTGCAAATATTGGAGTGGATTGGATCAGGGAAGAGATGGAGACGGCTTCTCCTGATGACATAGCTGATCTTTTCATGTCAGCTGGCTTTGACCTTTTCTTTGACGAGAAGCTTATGGGGAAGTTCAAGTCCCAGGGGGTTTTCCAGGATATGTCAGGCTTTGAAAGCCTGAATAGGGACTTTGACAATGATAGGATCTCCCTGAAGGACCCAAAAGGCCAGTACACGACACTTGCAGTTGTTCCTGCTGTTTTTCTTGTAAATACGGAGGAGCTTGACGGACGTCAGATGCCCCTGTCATGGGCTGACCTCCTAAGGGGTGAGTTCGAGAACTCAATATCTCTGCCCCTAAACGACTTTGACCTATTCAATGCACTCCTGTTGAGCATTCACAAGGAATTTGGGGTGGATGGAATAAGAAGACTTGGGAGGGCTCATATGAGAAGCATGACCCCTGCTGAGATGGTAAAATCCAATGTAAGGAACACATCATCAGGGATACCAACCGTTACAGTTATGCCCTATCTATTTGCCAGGATGGTAAGGGAGGAAAGTCCCCTAAAGCCGGTTTGGCCCAAGGAGGGTGCCGTAATAAGCCCCATTTTCCTTCTCTCAAAGAAGTCCAGCAGGGACAAGGTCAAACCTCTTGTTGACTATTTCATGTCAAGGGAAGTTGGCCAGATGCTGGCCACAAGCGGAAAGTTCCCCTCCACACATCCAGAGGTTAAGAACGGTCTAACTGATGACCAAGGCTTCATGTGGATAGGCTGGGATTATATCAATAGCCATCCTGACCTGGGAGCACTGATAAGTGAATTGATGGATATATTCAACGAGGAAGCAGGTGTGAAATAGATGAACCTAGTGATTTTCTCTGGTCCCCCCTCATCGGGAAAGACCAGTATAATACTGAAGACAATTGAGGCAATGAGGAAAAGGGACCTTCAGGTGGGAGTAGTTAAGTTCGACTGCCTCAGCACTGATGATGACATCCTTTACGAAAAGGCAGGAATACCTGTAAAGAAGGGTCTTTCAGGAGCACTTTGCCCGGACCACTACTTTGCCTCAAATATCGAGGAGGTTGTGCAGTGGGGCAGAAGAAGGGGCCTGGACCTGCTGATCACAGAATCAGCAGGACTTTGCAACAGGTGTTCGCCCTATATCAAATCCATAAAGGGAGTCTGCGTAATTGACAACCTTTCAGGCATAAACACACCCAAAAAGATAGGGCCTATGCTCAAGGCTGCAGATATTGTCGTGATAACAAAGGGGGATATCGTGTCCCAGGCTGAAAGGGAGGTATTTGCATCAAAGGTGAACTCCGTCAATCCAAAGGCCATGACTATGCACATTAACGGACTGACCGGCCAGGGAGCATTTGAATTGAGCACTCTGCTTTATGATGAGGATGAGAATCTGGAGTCTGTGACAGGAATGGAGCTTAGGTATCCCATGCCATCGGCACTTTGCTCCTACTGTCTTGGAGAGACTAGGATCGGAGACGATTTCCAGATGGGCAATGTTAGAAAGATTGAGCTGGGTGATATGGATGAGTAGGATGACAATTAATAAGATACTTGAGAAATACCCCTTTGCAATGAGTTATTTTGTGGAGAACAAGCTGGATGTAGAGAATCACAAAGAAAAGACCTTCCAGGAATTCCTGGATGGCTTCACCCATGAAGAGGTAGAGGACCTGGCCATGGACAAGGAGGAACTCGCTGAAAACCTTGAGATTTTCATAGATCAGATGAAGGAGTTTCTTGGAATCAAGGAGGAGGTTGGAGTCAGGTCGCTGACAATCCTGCCAGGGTTCGATAAATCAGGAAGTCCCGAGGGCTTCAATGAGCTTACAATAAGCACATCACAGGTGATTTCAATAGTTGGACCAACCGGAGCAGGAAAGTCTAGGCTGCTGGCTGACATTGAGTGGACCGCACAGAAGGATACACCAACAGGAAGAAGCATACTGATAAATGATGAGCTTCCAGACAAGAAATGGAGGTTTTCATCAAACAACAAGCTCGTAGCCCAGCTTTCCCAGAATATGAACTTTGTCATGGACCTGACTGTAATGGAGTTTCTTCAGCTTCATGCTGAAAGCAGGCTGGTGGAGGATGTTGAAGGGACAATCCAAAGGATAATAAGGGCAGCCAACAGCCTGGCAGGAGAGAAGTTCCAGCTGGACACTCCAGTTACAGCCCTGAGCGGAGGTCAGTCAAGAGCCCTTATGATAGCAGATACTGCAATACTGAGCTCATCACCAATAGTCCTTATAGATGAAATTGAGAATGCCGGAATAGACAGACGGAAAGCACTAAACCTATTGATTGACGAGGACAAGATTGTCCTTATGGCAACACACGACCCCACATTGGCTCTGATTGCAGACAAGAGGATAATCATCAAAAACGGTGGAATAGCAAAGATTATCGAGACTACAGAAGAGGAAAAGGAGATCCTCCTCAAGCTTGAAAAGATGGATACCTACATCCAGGACATGAGATCAAGTCTGAGAAACGGTAAAACCCTTAGTGTATAAGTGAAAGCATATAAACCAGTGGAAAATAATAGGAGGAATAATATTATGCATGACGGATGTACAGGAAGCTTTGGAAGCGGCGAGGCAGTGGTGGACAAGATAAGGGCGATGGGCTTCAACACAAGGCCTATGCCACCAGGAGTTACAATAACCTGCATAGAATGCGGAAATGACTTTGATATGACCCACCTTGAGACTAAATGCCCAAGCTGTGAAATGGTATACGGAGTTACCCCATGTTCAACAGCTTATCCCGAAAGAATCAAGGCTGCAGGGAAAAATTATTGATTTATTCCTGACTTGGGAAAAGAGACTAATTACGATGAATTCCCCTACTTAGAAAATAGGGGAATTTTTTTCTGCCTTTTTCAACCATTGGTAACATGTGTTACGGTGTCCTTGCTGTAAAAATGTTATCATGGGTCTTGTGAGTTACATGAAACGACTGTAAATAACAATTGGAAAGGATGATTTTTAAATGGTTGAAAGACAAAGTGGACATTCTATGTTTTGCTACCAGTGCCAGGAAGCGGCAGGTGGAAAAGGATGTACAAAGGTGGGTATGTGTGGAAAGACCAGTGAGGTTGCAAATCTTCAGGACCTTATGATATATGGACTTAAAGGACTTTCAGAGGTTGGCCTGAAGGCTGACGAAATTGGATACAGGATGGAAGGTCTTGACAGACTAATAATTGAAGGCCTATTCATGACAATCACAAATGCAAACTTCGATAAGGACAGATTCTTTGAAGGTATAAAGCTTGTACTGAAAAAGAGGGATGAACTGAAATCAGTACTTAAGGAAAAAGGTGTGGATCTCGGAGAATTGAAGGATGCAGCTACATTTGCAGTAAACAGCAACGATGAGATAGTGTTCAAGTCAAACAGCGAAGAGGTTAGTATACTTGCAACAGAAAACGAAGATGTGAGATCACTCAGGGAATTGATTATCTACGGCCTGAAGGGAATGGCGGCATATGCTGAGCACGCTGACAATCTTGGATTCCAGGATGAAGAAATTTCAAAATTCATAAGAAAAGCACTTGTTGCAACCATGGATGACAGCCTGACAGCAGATGACCTTGTTGCCCTTACACTTGAGACAGGTAACTACGGAGTTCAGACAATGGCACTTTTGGACAAGGCAAACACCTCAACCTATGGAAATCCTGAAATAAGTGAAGTAAACATAGGAGTCAGAAATAATCCTGCCATCCTTGTATCAGGACATGACCTGAAGGATTTCGAAGAGCTTCTGGAGCAGACAAAGGACAGTGGAGTTGACATTTACACACATGGTGAGATGCTTCCAGCAAACTACTACCCAACCTTCAAGAAGTATGAGCACTTTGTAGGAAACTACGGGAACTCATGGTGGATGCAGAAGGAAGAGTTTGACAAGTTCAACGGAGCCATCCTATTCACTACAAACTGTATTGTGCCTCCAAAGGCAGACTATGCTGACAGGGTTTACACAACCGGATCATCAGGATACCCAGGCTTCAAGCACATTCCAGACAGAGTTGACGGACAGCCAAAGGATTTCTCAGAGGTGATTGAGCATGCCAAGAGACTTCCAGCACCTACTGAAATAGAGACGGGCAAGATTGTTGGAGGATTCGCTCACGCACAGGTATTTGCATTGGCAGACAAGGTGGTTGAGGCAGTGAAGACCGGAGCAATCAGAAAGTTCTTCGTAATGGCAGGCTGTGATGGAAGACAGGGCAAGAGAAGCTACTACACTGAGTTTGCAGAGGCTCTTCCAAAGGACACAGTCATCCTTACAGCTGGATGTGCAAAGTTCAGATACAACAAGCTTAACCTTGGAGACATCAATGGAATTCCAAGAGTACTGGATGCAGGACAGTGTAACGACTCGTATTCACTGGCTGTGATTGCAATGAAGCTAAAGGAGATATTCGAGCTAAATGACATCAACGACCTTCCAATTGCATACAACATAGCATGGTACGAGCAGAAGGCAGTTATTGTGCTGTTGGCACTTCTGTCACTTGGAGTCAAGAACATTCACCTTGGACCTACATTGCCGGCATTCCTTTCACCAAATGTAGCAAAGGTTCTTGTTGAAACATTTGGAATAGGTACAATATCAGATGTTGAAAACGACATCAACATGTTCTTGGGTGAAGCAGCAAACGCATAATCTCCCCTTATTAATAGAAAACCCCACCGAATTGTTTTTGGTGGGGTTTTTGTACTTTACAAATTCTTCTTTTCGTCATATAGTACTATTGTTACACAAATATCAGAAAAGAAGGTAATGGAAAAATGATGGCAAGCAAGAGATTGGAAATGGACAGGATGAGAATCTTAAGAAAGCTGTTTTTTATTGTTCTTGGGAACCTGCTATGTGCAATTGCATTCAATGCATTTTTCATTCCAAGCCAGCTACTAAGTGGAGGTGTAGGCGGAATTGCACTGATGCTAAGGTACCTTTTGGATATTCCTACAGGCATAACGGTTTTCCTGATAAATGTACCCATATTTATTATTGGGGCTAAAATGGTAGACCGTGAATTTATAGTCTATGCATTTATCTCCATGGTTGCATTTTCCACACTGCTGACAGTTACCGAGGATATAGGGAGATATTTTGTAATCGAGGATATTATCCTAGGTGCTGTATTTGGAGGGGTGATGAATGGAGTGGGCATGGGTCTTATGTTCAGGAACAGGCTATGTCAAGGTGGGCTGGATATTATCGCAACAATAATCAAGAAAAAGTTTAATCTGAACATCAGCACGGGACTGATGATTTTAAACACTACAATAGTCTCTCTCTCATCTGTCCTTTTCGGACTTACATCTGCAATGTATACAATAATCGCCATGTATGTTGGTTACCAGGTTGTGGATAAGATCCAGATGGGACTTAATGTTAGGAAGAATGTATTCATAATATCCGACAGATCAGAGGAGTTATCAAGTGAGATCCTCACCAGCCTGCACAGGGGAGTCACTCTTCTGGAAGGTACAGGGGCATACACCAAGCAGGGGAAGAAGGTCATCTATTGCATAGTCAACTCCAATGAGGTGGTAAAGCTGAAGGCACTTGTGGATAGGATAGACCCTGCAGCCTTTCTGACCATCAATGATGTGGTTGAGGTTAGGGGCAGCGGATTTGTAAATGAGGGAATATAGGAAGATCAGGATTTGTAATCCTGGTCTTTAATTTTGCAGCTTTTCGCAGCTGGGGCTTCACCAATAATTGAGTATTTCAAATGAGAAACTGATCCAAATCAATTGTTACCAAGCTGTCAGAAAAGGGTAGATACTATAAGATAGGCGGCAAAGACTGGAGGATAATATGTTTACCAATTGGCTACTTAAAAAATTTCTAAAGGATGATATAAACTACAAGGACCCTGGAACCAGAAGAAGTGTAGGTTATCTTGCTGGGATTGTTGGGGTTATTGTCAATATATTGCTTACAATAGTAAAGATAACAATAGGATTTCTTATATCTTCAATTGGGGTTGTGGCTGACGGGGTGAACAATTTGGCCGATTCCGCATCATCAATAGTCACTCTTGTAGGCTTCAGGATTTCAGGGAGGCCTGCCGACAAGGAGCACCCATATGGACATGGAAGGGTGGAGTACATCTCTGCCATGATAGTGGCCTTTATGGTAATAATTGTGGGGGTCCAATTTATCCGCTCCTCAATTGAAAGGATTATTGAACCCAAGGCTGTGGAGTTTGAAATTGTAACCTTCTCCATACTTGTGGTCTCAATTCTTTTCAAGGTTTGGCTTGCAATATTCAACAGAGACCTTGGAAATAGGATTGATTCCAAAGGCTTGAAGGCTACGGCAACGGATGCCATGGGAGATGTTCTTATAACCTCGGTGGTTGTAGTATCAATTCTGGTCAGTCAGTTCACAACACTTCCCGTGGATGGGGTTGTTGGAGTAATTGTATCCCTGTTCATAATTTTTGCAGGCTACAATCTTGTCAAGGAGACCATGAGTCCCCTGATTGGTGAAGCTCCACCTGAAGGGATGATTCAGGGAATTTATGAGGATATAATGAAGTACAGATACATCACTGGAGCTCATGACCTGATTATCCACACCTACGGGGCAGGCAGGACCATGGCAACCATAGATGTTGAGTTTCCAGCGTCAATAGATGTCATCACAATACATGATGTCATAGACCAGGCAGAGAGGGACCTGGGTGATAAGTATGACATGACCCTTGTCATCCATATGGATCCACTTGGACCTGAAAGTGAAGAGAGGTACCAGCTGAGGCAGAAGGTTAAGAGAATCATCAGGGCAGATGACAGGGTTCACTCAATTCATGACTTTCATATATTGGAGGAGGGCAAGGAAAAAACCGTCGAATTTCATGTGGTGGTGACTGATGGAAAGCTTACAGGGGACCGGGATTATCATGGCCTAAAGCAGGAGCTTGAAAAGGCTGTTGATGACGAAATCGAGGGCTTTGGTTGCAGAATAATTCTTGATATAGATTTTCATGGGGAGAGAGAAAATGACATATAACGAAAAAATAAATATGATAGAAAACTATATAAGAAGCGGTGAAAAAAAGAGAGAAAATTTCAGGGTAGGAGTTGAAATGGAGCATTTTGTAATCTGGGAGGATTCTCTTAAGACAGTGTCATACTATGGTGAGAATGGCGTTGAGGAAATCCTCAAGGAGCTATTGCCAAACGGCTGGAAGGGGACCTATGAAGGGGACCATCTCCTTGGACTTAGGAAGGATGATATTGCAATAACCCTTGAGCCTGGAAGTCAGCTGGAGGTGAGCATAGATTCAGCCAGAGATATAAGGGATCTTGAAAGGGGTTACCTGGCTTTTTTAGCTGAAGTCATCCCTCTATTGGAAAAGAGGAATCAGGTCCTGGTAACCCTAGGCTATCATCCGGTCACAAGGATTGAAGAAATAAAGCTACTTCCCAAGAAGAGATATGATCTCATGTTCACCCATTTCAAGACCAAGGGTTCACATGCACACAACATGATGAAGGGAACCGGAGCATTCCAGGTAGCCATTGATTATTGTGACGAGGAGGATTACAGTAAGAAATTCAGAGTGCTTAACGCTCTGGCTCCTGTTTTTTACGGCATTTTTGAAAATGCACTCTTCTTTGAGGGGGAGCCCTGCAAAACCCATAACCTCAGGGCCTATGTCTGGATGAACTGCGACAACGACAGGGCAGGAATTGTGGAAGGAGCCTTGGGGGATAAATTCGGATACAGGGATTATGCCAGGTATGTTCTTGAAAGGCCACCAATATTCACTGTTCGAAACGGTGAGATAATAGCCACGGGAGAGAATAGGGTAAAGGATATCCTAGACCCTGGAACTACCGGAATGGATGAGCTTGACCACCTTATGACCATGTTCTTTCCCGATGTGAGAACAAAAAAATATCTTGAAATAAGAATGATGGATTCAATTCCTTATCCTTTGAACTTCTCAGCGGTCGCACTGATTAAGGGACTTTTCTATGATCAGGCCAACCTGGATAAGCTGGTTGATTTTGTTGGTCATATTAGCATTGATAAGGTAGAGAATACAAAGATGGAGATGCTGGAGAAGGGAATGGAGGCCATGCTAAATGGAAAGACACTTCTTCAAATTGGAAGTTGGCTTCTGGAGCTTTCCAGAGAAGGACTGGCCCTGGAGGAGAGACCATACCTAAAGCCTTTGGAGGACCTTCTCATGCAGGGGAAGAACCCATACATCCATACAAGGGACAGATTCAAGAATGGTGATAGAAAATTTGCAATTGAATGGGCAATGCACAGATAATGAGGTGAAGCTATGACAGGTGAAAAGTATCAAGAGATGTACCTGGAAATGGTTCTGGAAAACCAGGAAAGGTATAAGGATGATTATAAGAAGACTGTGGAGAGGGTAGCCAACTCCACTGCTATATACAAGAACAAGCCGGTACCATTTCTATACAATCCAATGTTCTTTTCGGAAAGTGAGGAGGAAGACCTCAGGTGGATTGGAAAGATGATGATGGATATTGGCGAGAGTATAACTGACAGGTATATTCGTGATGAGGAGTTCAGGAAAAAGTTTGGTTTCCCGGATTTTATCGAGAGGATGATTCTTAGGGACAACAGGTATGGAGTCCATGTACCAGTAGCCAGATTTGACGTTTTCTACAGGGACAGGGAAAACTTCAAGTTCTGTGAACTGAACACAGATGGGTCCTCGGCCATGAACGAGGACAATACCATTGGCGGGATACTCCTTAGATCAAGAGCCATGGAGGATTTTATCAGGGAACATCCTGTAAGAAATCCTGAGCTGATCAAGAGCTGGGTTAGGGAAAGCATTAAGATTTACCGAAAGTGGGATGAGACAGGAAAGAAACCCAATGTGGCCATTGTTGACTTTACTGAAAGTGGAACTTCGGCTGAATTTCAACTCTTTAAGGAAACCTATGAAAATGAGGGTTACAGTTGCATCATAGCAGATCCGAGAGATCTCCAGTACAGGGATGGAGGTCTTTATCATCAGAACTACAGGATTGACCTTGTGTATAGAAGAATTGTGACCTTTGAGCTTATAGAGAAATTTTATCAGGCGGATGAATTTGTCAAGGCCTATATGGATGATGCGGTCTGTGTGGTTGGAACAATAAGGTCCCAAGTGATTCATAACAAGATTTTCTTCAAGATACTCCACAACCAGGATACGCTGGATGGTTTGAGGGAGGATCAAAGGGAATTCATCCGAAAGCATATTCCATTTACAGGTCTATTCAAAGGGGAAGAGGAAGTGTTTCAGGAGGTCCTTAATAACAAGAACAGATACATCATTAAACCCATGGATATGAATGCATCACAGGGTGTTTATCCAGGAAGGGATTTTAAGGAGGAAAGGTGGGAATCCATACTGAGGGACACCTTCAACAGGGATTATATCTACCAGGAATTTATAGACCCATATAAGAGAGAATTTGTCGTCTATGAAGACGGAAGGTTCAGGGGAGAGCGTTTGGGATCCATTGTAGGGATATTCATGTACAACAGAAATTACAGTGGACTATATACAAGGCTTGGCAGGAACAATATCATATCCGGGGTTACTGATTACTACTGTGCTCCAAATATGATCGTACAGACGTAGAAAAGACCGGGAAATCCCGGTCTTTTCTACGTGTTAGAATATACATCAATGATTGTGGTCCTCGCAAAGAGAGCCTGTGGACTGGAGAGTGTTATCCACATAGTTCTCAGCGACCTTTTCAATTGGTCCCGAGGCACCGCAGATTACCTTGATTCCATTTCTCGTGAACAGGTCTGAAGCACTTTGACCCATTCCTCCTGCGATTATTACATCAATTCCCTTTTCGTGTAGATATAGTGGCAGAAAACCTGGCTTGTGACCTGGATTCTTAATGGTATCCCATCCAGTTACCCCTTTTCCATCAGTGGTAAAGCATTCAAAGGCCTCACAATGTCCAAAATGCTGAGCCACATTCTTATTGTCGGATGCTATGGCTATCTTCATATTTCGTCCTCCTTTATATTGATTAGTCCCAATACCCCTTCTAATATCTCTTCTATCGCATCCCTTGCAGGTCCGTTTTTGTCCACCAGGGTTTTACCTTGATTGACAAGACTGACCGCTTCTCTGTCATATGGTATTTTCCCGAGAAGGGGGATACCTTTATTCTTGCAGTAATTTTCAATTGTTTCCGTATTTTTCAAGTGAAGGTCATACTTGTTTATGCAAACCGCTAATCCTGCAGGAAAGCCCCTAGATGTTTCAACTATTCGCTCCATGTCACTGAATCCGGACAGTGTAGGCTCTGTTACAAGAACCACAAGGTCCACACCACTTATGGATGCAATTACAGGGCATCCTATTCCAGGAGAACCGTCAATTATGGCAAGAGGAGCCCTATTATTCCAGTCCTTTAAAGGTTTTTTGACCTCGGTTACTAGGAGTCCTGAATTGCCGCTTCCCATACATAGCTCTGCAGTTGAGAAAATATGATTGTTTTCATGGAGTTTTAGATGTCCGGTAACCCTCCCTACCATGGTAATGGCATCTGCTGGACATACAAGCTGGCAAACTGCACAGCCCTCGCAGGCAAATCTGTCAACAGTATATACGTCCGTGACATCTATTGCATCAAATCGACACTTCTGTCTGCAAAGATCGCAGGAAATGCACTTATCCGTATCAATCTGCGCAGCTGGGAGCCCGTAGAAATCAGATTTATTAGGCTCCAGTGATTCATCCATAACAAGATGAAGGTTTGGAGCATCGACATCGCAGTCAGCATATGCCTTTGCTCCCGAGAGTTTAATCAATGAACTGGAAAGTGTGGTCTTACCTGTACCACCCTTCCCGCTAAGTATAAGTACCTGCTTCATACGGACACCTCCTCATGGATTCTATGGAGAAGGCCTGTAAACATGTTTTTGTATTCATCCTTCTGCTCAGCCGCAATAATCCCCTCTGCATTGTAATTTCCAAGCTCGTCACTCCATGGAATCCTGAGTAGTATATCCAATCCCATCTCCTGACAGTAGTCTTCAGATGGATTTCTATCACCCAGGGTCTTGTTCAGGACAACTCCCAAGGGCTTTTCAAAAAGACTGACCAGCTCATGGACCATCCTAAGATTGTGTGATCCGAATATTGAAGGCTCAGCAACAAGAAGACAATAGTCTGCATCCCTTATGGAGTCCATCACAACACAGGAGCTTCCAGGAGGACAGTCTATGACAACGGAGTCCTCTTCAGAAACCTTTTTTAAAAGCTCGCCTATGATTGCTGTTCCAGATTCCTCTCCCGTGTTGAGCATTCCCGTATAAAGTGTTGTATCTTCATATGAACGCTTTTCAATTTTACCGATTTCCCTAGGGACCTCTTTTATGGCATTCTGCGGACATATGATTTCACAACCTCCGCAGGAATGACAGATCTTTTCAAATACCAGAACCCTCTTACCAGTGTATGCCAATGCGTTAAATTGACAAAAATCAACACATTTCTTACAGCCGTCACAAAGCTGATGGTCAATAATCGGTATAGGTAGAGCAACTGGACTTGTCTCAAGGACGGGACCCTTTAGAAACAGATAGCCGTTTGGTTCTTCCACGTCACAATCCAGATATGTTGAGTTGTTAATGACTCTGGTGAGATTTGTGGATACAAAGGTCTTTCCAGTGCCTCCCTTACCACTTAAAACCGCTATTTTCATGACTAGTGCCTGTGAAACCCTTCATGGATATTATTTAGCTTCTCAAGTTTGCCATCCCTAAACAAAAGCACGTGATCCATAAGGCTGCCATCCTGTGACTGGAATAGCTCAATATTTGCATCCCGCAATACCATTGCTGCATTCTCCCCCAGCTGTGGTGATATTACCACTTCCGACTTCTGATCCACAAGAATCTGTGCAGCCTTGACACCAGCGCCACCCTGTGCTGTGGCAGCTGTATTCTCAACAAAATATCCTGCTTCTTTTTGGTCGTCATAGATAAAATAATATGGTGTCCTTCCGAAGGATCCACCAACGGGTCCATTCATGTCTTCGATGTCTGCTGGTATTCCTATTATCATTCCATGACCTCCTACTCTTTATCCACCTTTGATAGAGCTTCTTTAACTGCTGCAAGCTGGTCTTCAAGATATGCCAGATCCTCTTCCAGCAATTCCCTTTCGGTTTCCATTGGCATATCGTAATAGACCGGACCAAAAACTGGCCCTCTTCGAAAACCCATGCCACGTCCATAGCCAACTCCTCTTCCATAACCTCTTCCTGCTCCTCTTCCATAGCCCATGCCTCCATAGGCTCTTTGAGCGCAGTATCCCATGCCTCTTCCTGTAAAAGGTCCAGCACCCATTGGTCCTGTCATATCAAATCTAGGCATAATAAATCCTCCTTTTGTAATTGATAATCATTATCTGCTTCTACTATCATTATACTCCTATATGGACATATGTCAATAATAACCCAAAAAAAGATCTGCTGTTTAATAAGTTGGAATCCTGATGGGAATATAGTATACTGTAATTGAAGAAATATGCGAAAAATCATAGTGGGTTGATATTTAGGCGGGTGAAAGGTGCACCGCCTGTTATTTTAATGGATGGATCTTGTTATGGGATGCATGTAAATACAATATGAGATCCATATATTCAGTAAAATGTTAGAAGGGGTGAAAAGATGAAGGCAATGATTGTCGGAGCAGGCAAGCTGGGATCAAAGCTGGCTGAATTTCTGATAGCTGAGAATATAGACGTAACTGTAATGGACAGCAGCAACAAAGTTCTTGAGAGGCTCAATGAACATCTAGACGTGTTGACTGTTGTGGCCAATGGCATAGATATTCGAATGATGAGGGAGCTGGGAATATCGGAGTATGACCTACTGGTAGGGAGTACGGAGAATGATGAGACCAACACCTTGATATGTACCCTTGCAAAAAAGCTTGGATGTAAGCAAACCATCGCAAGAATCAGAAATCCTGAATACATGCAGCAGATTGATTTCATAAAGGCTGAACTGGGAATTGACCATATCGTGAATCCAGACTTGGCAACTGCAATTGCAATGGAGAAATACCTGATGAAAAGCTACAGCTTCTACACGGATGAATTTGCAAGCGGTAAGGTGCAGATGGTGGACTTCAATGTTGGAGACAACCAGGAGTTCGTAGGAATGAGGATAATGGACCTTAAGGGTCTGGATTCACTATTGATAACAGCCATATCCCGGGAAGGCAATCTAATAATTCCAAACGGGTCCACTGAAATACTAAAGGGAGACATAATTCATGTCATTGGTAAGGCCAATGAAATTGAAAAGATAAGTGGAAGACTTGGCGAGGACTACAAGACAAAGCTCATAAGGTCCGCCATGATCCTTGGTGGAGGAAACGTAGGTTATTACCTTGCCCAGAGGCTAGAAAGGAATAAGATTCAGGTTACCCTGATTGAGCAGGATAAGAAGAGATGTCAGGACCTTTCAGAGCTCCTTGACAACGTCTTGATAATACACGGTGACGGTACGGATATACACCTTCTTGAGGAGGAAAACCTAAGTAGTATGGATGCATTCATAGGGGTGACCGGATTTGATGAAGAAAATCTCCTGATGGCTCTAATGGCCAAGCAATCGGGGGTAAGAAAGTCCATTGCAAAAATCAGCCGTTCCAACTATATCAAGATAATAGACAGGCTAAAGATTGATGCAGCCATAAACCCTGTATATATAACTGCAAGCAGCATACTGAAGTATATCAGAGGCGGAAAAGTGGTCTCAGTTTCCCTGCTGCTTGGAGGGAATGCGGAGGTCACAGAGATAATCATTGACAAGGACCTGCCCTGTGTAGGCAAAAAGCTTATTGACCTTGCCATGCCAAAGGGCATGATAATCGGGGCCATCGTAAGGGATAATGACGTAATTATCCCAAAGGGAAACACTGAGCTTAAAGCCAATGACAGAATTGTTGTATTCTGTCTTTCAGAAAATCTTGCAGGCTTGAAGATGTTCTTTAAACCGAAAAAGGGAGGTCTGTTCGGTGAACTATGGAATCGTAATAAGAGTGCTGGGAAGCCTGCTGATAGTTGAAGCGGCTCTAATGCTGCCTTCATATTTGATAGCACTTTCAAGTCAGGGGCCAGATAGGATTCCCTTTCTTATAACAATACTTTTAACAGCTATAATAGGCGGATTGATGACAAGAAAAAAAAGTGTGCAAACATCCATTGGAGCCAAGGAAGGCCTTGCAATAGTGGCATTGGGATGGGTTTTTGCTTCTGTGATGGGAGCACTTCCATTGTACCTTTCAGGTTCAACAGTCAATTATGTGGATGCATTTTTTGAAATAGTATCTGGATTTACTACCACTGGAGCCACAATTCTTACTGAAATTGAAGGGCTTCCCCAGGGTGTATTGTTCTGGAGGTCCTTCACCCATTGGATTGGAGGGATGGGAATACTTGTATTCACACTGGCCCTGATGCCTGCACTGGGAATAGGAGGCTTTCAGATATTCAAGGCGGAATCCCCCGGCCCTGTTGCCGGGAAAATTGCTCCCAGACTCCGGGACACTGCCAAGATACTATATATAACCTATGTAACCATAACATTGGCAGAGGTGCTTCTTCTTACAATAGGTGGGATGAGTATATACGAGTCCTTTATCCACACATTTGGTACCGTGGGTACGGGAGGATTTTCCAATAGAAATGGTAGCATCGGAGACTACGACAGCACCTATATCCATATGGTGATAGCATTTTTCATGGTGGCATCAGGAGTTAACTTCTCCCTATACTATTCATTTTTCAGAGGAAAGCCAACGGAGCTTTTCAAGGACGAGGAGTTTAGACTATATATGAAGATAATTGCAATCGCAACAATAGCAATTGCAATCGACCTTTGGCTTGTAAGTTACCATAATGTGGGATATTCTCTAAGGGATGCCTTTTTCCAAGTGTCATCCATCATAACCACCACGGGCTATGGAACAGCTGACTTTGACCTCTGGCCAACCTTCAGTAAAGGTATTCTCCTGATCCTGATGTTTGTAGGTGCCAGTGCAGGCTCCACAGGTGGAGGTATGAAGATAATAAGGATGCTTGTCATGATGAAGCTTGTAAAGCGAGAGGTAGGTAAGCTTTATCATCCAAGGGCCATGATGCCGGTAAAAGTGAACAATAAGGTTGTTTCAAATGAGACCGTAGCAAGGATAAACAGCTTTCTGGCACTATACCTGCTGCTGTTTCTATTTTCTACCCTATTGGTTTCACTTGAGCAGGTGGATCTTGTAACCGCAGGAAGCGCTGTTGCGGCTACGTTGGGCAACATCGGTCCAGGCTTGGAGTTGGTTGGTCCGACACAGAACTACAGCTTTTTCTCAATTCCAACAAAAATATTGCTATCACTGCTTATGCTTCTGGGAAGACTGGAGCTTTTTACAATAATTGCACTGGTTGCTCCGAAGCATTGGAGAATCGACGTATAATCGAACAAATGTTTGTATAAAAAACATGAACATGATATAATAACCTCAAGAAAATCATTCTTGAGGTGTTTTTTATGCTGGATACAATAGCTAAGCTTAAAATTCTTTCAGATGCAGCCAAATACGACGTTTCATGCTCCTCAAGCGGCAGCACCAGAGCCAACAGGAAGGGCGGGCTGGGCAATGCCAGCGAGGCTGGAATCTGTCACTCCTGGACTGATGATGGCAGGTGCATATCCCTGCTTAAGATACTCATGTCCAATTCCTGCATCTACGATTGTGCCTACTGTGTCAACAGAAGCTCCAATGACCTTCCCAGAGCTACCTTCACGCCAGATGAAATCATTGACATAACAATAAATTTCTATAAAAGGAACTACATAGAGGGCCTCTTCCTAAGCTCAGCGGTTGTAAAGTCACCAAACCACACCATGGATAGATTTTTGGAGATCGTGAGACGGCTTAGGGATGAGGAAAACTTCAATGGCTACATACACCTTAAGGCCATTCCTGGAGCTGACAGAGAGATTCTGGACAAGGTAGCGGTCCACGTGGATAGGCTGAGTATCAACATCGAGCTGCCAACAGATGAGGGATTAAAGCTGCTGGCACCACAAAAGAAGAAGAAGGATATACTTCTTCCAATGACTCAGATAAATCAGGGGATCACAAGGTACCAGGAGGAGAGAAAACTCTTCAGAAGCGTTCCAAAATACGTTCCGGCGGGACAAACCACCCAATTGATTGTAGGAGCCACAAGTGATTCAGATTACAGGATACTCAATCTTTCGGAGAATCTTTATCAGGGCTATGGCCTGAAAAGAGTCTATTACTCAGCATTTGTACCTGTATCAACAAACCCACTCTTGCCCCAGATAAGCGCACCGCCTCTCTTAAGGGAGAATAGGCTCTATCAGGCTGACTGGCTTCTCAGGTTCTACGGCTTTCAGGCTGCTGAGCTATTAAGTGAGGACAAGCCTGACTTTGACCTTCTCCTTGATCCAAAGTGTGATTGGGCACTTAGAAACATGCATCTGTTTCCCTTGGAGATCAACAGGGCAGACTACCAGCTGCTTTTGAAGGTACCGGGAATTGGAGTAAAGTCAGCCAGGAGGATAATCAGCAGTAGGAGGTTTGCAAAGGTTGGGTTCGATGACCTTAAGAAAATGGGGGTTGCCCTAAAGAGAGCCAAGCATTTCATAACAATAGATGGCAGGCACTTTGGCATATCCTCCATGGATGAAGTGAAAATTAGAAGTGCCATCATTGGGGGTAGCCCCATGGGTTTAGAACAGCTGTCAATATTTGATCTTTCAGGAGGTGGAGACTGTGGAATCAAAACTGGCTTATCTGTATGACGGGTCCTTTGAAGGGCTGCTTACTGCAATTTATCATGTATATTACGACAAGGTTGACCCTGTGGCCATTCTTCCCATCTGGGAGGAAGGGTCAAATTTTTTATACACCTACAAGAGGGTGGAAACTGACGTAAATAAGTGGGAGAGGGTTTATAATGCCGTTGAGGAGAAGATATCCCACTATTCCCTGAAGAGAATATACAATGTTTATCTTTCAGAAATGGAGGATAGTGGTATAATAATCTTGAGATACCTTAGAGAAGGCTTCAGGATTGGGTCTGGAACTGATGACTACCAGACAAATCCTGCCGTTAGAGATCTGGAGGAGATATATCACAAGGTGAGGCTTGAGGTACACAGGTTTCTAGGCTTGGCGAGGTTCAAAAGACTTCAGAATGGAATATTCTACTCACAGGTTGAGCCGGACCACAATGTTGTGGCGCTTTTGGCACCTCACTTTGTGGATAGAATCCCAGCCGAAAGGTGGATAATCCACGATATCAAAAGAGGTGTGGCTGTCTTTTACGACACCCGTGAATGGACCATCAGAAGTATAGAAAAGCCAAGGGATGTGGTGCTTTATGAAGATGAGGAAGACTATCAGGACATGTGGAGGGAGTACTATAGAAGTGCCAACATTGAGAGCAGAAGAAACAAACGTCAGCAAAGGGCATATATGCCCGTAAGATATTGGAAGAATCTGGTTGAGAAGGGGGATTAGATTATGGATTTAACAAGACCTGCATGGCTGGAGATTGACCTTGATAATCTCCACTTCAACTATAATGAAATCAGAAAGCTTGTAAGAGATACTGCGGATATCATGGCTGTTGTCAAGGCTGATGCATATGGACATGGAGCAGCTGCAATCGTCAGGGAGTTAATGGACCTGGGGGTTAGGAGGTTTGGGGTTGCACATCTATCCGAAGCCATTCACATAAAGAATCATACTCCGCATGCCCAGGTGCTGGTAATGGGCTATACACCTGAATACCTTGCGGAGACTGCAATAGAAAAGGGAATCCGGCTTACGGTATACCTTGAGGAACAGGCAGAGCATTTTGCAAAGATTGCAAAATCGATGGACAAGGATGCGGTGATTCACCTTAAGATTGAAACGGGAATGAACCGACTTGGATTTTTGCCCGACGAGAAAACGCTCCAGGCAGTGGGACGAATCAAGGAGATGGACAATATTATCATCGAAGGTATGTTTACACATTTCCCGGCGGCAGATGATGACCATGAGTACACTGAAAGGTCCATGGCAAAATTCAGGGAGTTTTGCAGGATGCTTTATGAGAAGGATATAGACATTCCGGTTAAACACGTCAGCAACAGCGCAGCCATCATGAATTTCCCGCAATTCGGATTGGATATGGTACGGGCGGGAATCATTCTTTATGGAATATATCCCTATCCCCAGGCTAAGAGGGAAACGCTTCCCCTTAAGCCCTGCATTAGCCTCAAGGCCCAGATTTCCCATGTAAAGACCATCGAAAAGGGAGACAAGGTAAGCTATGGCCTGACATTTGAAGCAAGCACCAGGACACAGGTTGCTACGGTCCCCCTTGGCTATGCTGATGGATGGAGCAGGGAATTGAGCAACAAGGGACATGCCCTGGTAGAGGGGAAGAGAGTACCCATAATCGGTCGAATCTGCATGGATCAGCTAATGCTTGATGTGACAGGTATGGATGTGAAGCGTGGAGATGAAGTCGTTCTCATGGGAAGTCAGGGTGATGAGCAGATCACAATTGAGGAGATAGCTGAAGAGATAGGTCAGATACCGGCCTCGGTCCTTTGCATGCTAACAAAGAGACTGCCAAGGGTGTATGTTAAGGAAAGAAGAGTACCTGAGGTTGTGGATTATCTCCTGGAAATATAAGGGGTGAACTATGAAGCGAATATTTGAAAATACCTGGCAGGAATTGCTCAAGGAGGAGATGGAGAAGGATTATTATCTTAAGCTTAGAGAGTTTCTGGTACAGGAGTATAGAACGAAAACCATATATCCGGACAAGTACAGCATATTCAATGCCCTCCACTACACAGACTACAATGATGTGAAGGCTGTAATAATAGGCCAGGATCCCTACCATGGTCCCGGGCAAGCCCATGGTCTGTGCTTCAGCGTCAAGCCAGGGATAGGTCTCCCTCCTTCACTTGTAAACATCTACAAGGAACTGAGAAACGATTTGGGGTTTGAAATACCAAATCATGGCTATCTTGAAAAATGGGCCAGAGAAGGAGTGCTTATGATAAATACGGTGCTGACCGTTAGGGGCGGACAGGCAAATTCCCACAGAAACAAGGGCTGGGAGATATTCACAGATAGAATAATCCAGCTACTTAACGAAAGGGAAAGGCCCATGGTATTTATTCTGTGGGGAAGCCAAGCTATAGCCAAGGAAGGGATGATTGACACGGATAAGCATCACATAATCAAGTCACCCCATCCAAGTCCACTGGCTGCATACAGGGGATTTTTCGACTCAAAGCCCTTCTCAAGGACAAATGATTTCCTCCAATCAAATGGAATGAAGCCAATTGATTGGAGAATTGAATAGAGATAGAAGTATGCGCTTAAAAGCCCCTGCCTGTAAAGAACAGGAGGGGCTTTATTAGATCAATCCCTTCTTAATGAACTCCTTAATTTTTGGCATTGCGCCAGATCCAAAGATTTCAGCTGGAACACCACTGTCAATAATCTGCCCTTCATTCATAAAAGCAATCCGGTTACATAGTCTCTTGGCCTGCTGGATGTTGTGAGTGACCATCAGAATGGTGGGCTTCTCTTTTCTGTAGTAGTCAAGGATTTTTTCCTCCAGGAGCATTATTGATTCAGGATCGATATTGGAGGTTGGCTCATCAAGGATCAGAATTCTGGGCTTGAAGACAATAGCCCTTGCAAGAGCCACCTTCTGGGCTTCCCCACCTGAAAGGGTCCAAGCCTTCTGATCACGGATGGATTGAATATTGAAGGATTCTATCAGCTCATTAACTCTTGCTAAAATCTCTTGTTCCGATACTCCTCTTATCCTCAAGGGGTAGGCAATATTTTCATAGACAGTTGACCTTATAAGGTAGGGCCTCTGAAATACAAGAGTCATCGCCTTCTTAATTGAATCGCTGTACTCATCACCCTGATAGAGCACACTACCAGAGCAGGAGTCTAAAAGTCCAGCTACAATCCTGACCAAGGTTGTTTTTCCTGAACCGTTTGGACCAAGGATGCCCCACAGGCAACCCTCATCGAAGATCATTTCAGGGATGTCCAAAACAGATTTGTTATTATATCTTTTTGTCAATGAGTCTATTGTAATATTCATATCAACGCTCCTGCTGCCAATGATATAGCAGTGAATTTATTAGAAATGATATCAGTAATAGTACAATACCCGTTGCAATTGCCAGAGAGTATTCCCCCATATTTCTGAGCATGGCTATTGTGGTTGTCATAATCCTTGTATGGCCCTTGATGTTGCCACCCACCACCATAACAGCCCCCACTTCTGACATGGCTCTTCCGTAACCCGTAACAACTGCAGAAAGGATATTGATTCTCAGTTCCTTGATAAGGAGCCAAACGGTCTGTGTTGGGCTTGAACCCATGGTTCGTGCCAGGTCCTGAATGTCAGGGCCCCTGTCCTTGGTTCCGTTGAACACCACGCCTGTGATGATAGGGGTTACAAGCACAAACTGAGCAATTATCATGGCTGTTGCAGTGAAGTTAAGCCTGAACTCCCCCAGTGGACCATTCCTAAGGAACAAGAGAAATAAGACCAATCCTATTACAACAGGCGGCATGCTCATCAGGGTATAGATTATCCTGACCAGAAATCTCTTTCCAGGGAATTCCTTTATCCCCAGCCATGTGCCGAAGGGGATGGCAACAATGGCAGCAAGAAATGTGGCTGTAAGGGATACAACCATGGACAGCCTTACTATTTCAAAGAATTCAGGATCCAGATCGATTATTAGCTGAAAGGCATCCTGGAAGCCACTTACAAAATTATCCATAAAAAACTCCTTAATACTGCCCCTCTCGGGGCAGTATGATTTAAATCATTAACTTAGTTGACTTGCAAAATTCCTTGGTTGGTTCTATTTTGCATTGGGGAAGAAAAGTGGTTCGCCGTATTCCTCAACACCAAATTCTGATATGAGTTCCTGAGTTTCTGGTGCCAATATCCAGTCCACGAACCTCTCGGCCGCGGGATAGTTTATATGGTCACCCTTTTCAGGATTTACAGCCATAACGCCATACTGGTTGAAGAGTGTCTCGTCTCCCTCAAGAAGAATCTCAAGGTCAATGTCATCCTTCATTGAAAGGTAGGTTGCCCTGTCAGCCATTGTGTAAGCTTCCATTTCATTGGCCATAAGGATTACATCTCCCATTCCCTGACCTGCCTCAATATACCAGTCTCCTGAAGGTGTTCCAACACCTGAGGATTCCCAAAGTGACAGCTCTTTTATATGTGTACCTGAGTTATCTCCCCTTGATACAAAAGGTGCCTGGTTTTCTGCAATCAAAGCATAACCGGCATTTACATCAGCTGGTGCATTATCCAAAAGACCTGCGGGGTCTGATGGAGGACCAACTATTATAAAGTCATTATACATTACATCAAATCTTTCAAGAGTGTCCCCATTGGTTACAAGCTCTTCCTCCTGAGTCTTGGCATGGGCAAGAAGTACATCTGCCTCACCATCAACACCCATCTGGAGTGCGGCTCCTGTACCTACTGCAACAACCTTGGTTTCTATACCGAACATCTCATTGAAGGTTGGAAGGATAAAATCCAGCAGACCACTGTTTTCTGTACTGGTAGTGGTAGCCAGAATCAGCTCAGTGTTCATAAGCTCTTCATAATCATCAACTGCTTCAGGCTCTTCTGCTGGTTCCTCAGCCGGTTCTTCAACAGGAGCAGGCTCTTCAGCTGGAGCAGGCTCAGAGTTGCTGCTGCAGGCTGTAACAAATGGTAATGCAAGTACAAGTAATAAAATCAATAGGTTCAACTTGTTTAATTTCACATGATCATCTCCTTAATTTTAGCGTGTTTTCATGAGTTTGAAAAGGAAAACGGCCTAAATTTCTTAATTATCACCTCCGTAAAAAAACAACTCCCTTTAATGATAAAAGTAGAGGTGTCTATAGAAGGCAATATCTTATGATAGTGCCAAACAGTCTCCTTTCCACAACGGGAGGCAGCATGGTTTCCCATGATACCCTGCCGGACCTGATTTCATGGCATCTGAAATGCTTTAGAAAAGAGGACTCGGAGCATGCTAAATTGCTATTCAATTACTGTAATTATAATGAATTGAAAGCGGTATGTCAATGCGTGCATAACGAAGGCCCTTGTTTTTCTAAGCTTGCATGAGCTTGTAATCCTCTGGGTGCTATTGATTTTCGGCTCCTGATGGCATAGAATCAAATAGAAGGATTGTTAGGGGGTGAGGGAAATGGATAGGAATCAAGCGTATGGATTTCAAATGTATATACAGCTGAAAAACAAAAAGCAGATTTCCACTGACAAGCTATTTTTATTGCTTGAAAATATTGAGAAGGAGGGCTCCATATCCAAGGCTGCATCGGAAATGAAGCTATCATATCGTTATTCATGGGGACTAATAAAGGATACCGAGGAACTCTTGGGAACAAAGCTTCTTTATAGAAAAGTTGGAGGCTCAGAGGGTGGAGGAGCAACCCTTACAAAGGAAGGTAGGGAATTGCTGGACCACTATCAGACCATTAGATATTCACTTGATAGCCAGTTGACAGCCCTTGTTCAAAGTAAGGTTGAAGAGGAAGACAAGGAACAGGGAGCTGGGGAAGGAATTTCGTTCAAATACCTATTGATGGCAAGTACAATGGAGCCCATAGATACTGGGCTGATGGACCTCTTGGAAAAGGAATACTTCATGAAGACTGGAATACTGGTGAGGCACATTTCCGTGGGCAGTGGGAAGGCTCTTCAGATTGCAAAGTCTGGTGGTGTGGACCTTGTTCTAGCCCACAGTCCAAAGGAGGAAGAGGACTTTATGGCTAAGGGCTTTGGAGGCTTTAGAAAAGCTATCATGGCCAACAGATACTATCTGGTTGGACCAGAGTCTGATCCTGCAGAACTTAAGAACATAAAAGAGGATGCTGGAATAGATGAATTTTTTAGACAGATGGGAGAGACCAAGGCAGTTTTCATAAGCCGTGGAGATAATTCTGGAACCCATGAGAAGGAGCTTGAACTGTGGAGTGAGGCTAAGATATCCACTGAAGAGAGAAATACGATGATTGCAGGAAGTATATCCGGCAACAGTGAATGCATGGATTTCGCCTTGGAGAAATCGGCATATACCTTAGTGGACTCAACAAGCTATCAACTGTACAACCGGAAAGAGAACCTAAAGGTGTTTGCAGGAAACAAGAGAGGCTTGCACCCCAAGCTGGACAATGTGTTTTCCCTAGTTGCAGTTAGGAGATTTCCAGCTGAAGAAGCCAGATTTGAGGAAGCGGTAAGGTTCATAAACTGGTTGAGTGGTAACGAGGGAAGTGAGATCATTGAGAATTATCCTGACGAGGAAGGACAGGAGCCATACTTTCACTTGATGAAATAGGAAGACCTTGAATCTGTTTTCAGATCCAAGGCCCTTATTGAAAGCTTATTGTTCTATGCTGAGAAGGTGAAGATGCTTGTTAGTCATCCAACCCGATCATTACATTTGATGCCTTGACCAGGGCAACAACTTCCTTGCCTACCTTAAGGTCGAGTGACTTGACGGAGTCCATGGTTATGGAGGATGTTACGATGTTTCCTCCACCTATATCCACTGTCACAATACCAGTTACAACACCCTCCTTGATGTCGGTTATTTTACCCTTAAATTGGTTTTTAGCACTTAAATTCATATAATCCCTCCTAAAATAGTCTACTGCCTATATACCCTCGAAGGGTAATAGCTATTCAAATCAATGGTATTTTGATAGAATATCCTGTAAAGACATAAAGCGATTTAGTAAAAATGACTTATCCTAATCTTAGGGTCAGGAGTGAATAAAATGCGAGAAAAAGATTTTAGATTTACATTGGATGAGGCAGCTGGAGCCTTGGGGGATTTTGGAACTCTGCTGCCAATAGTGATTGGGGTTTCAGTGGCAACAGAGATGGACCTGTCACGAATGCTGTTCTTTTTTGCCCTTGCATATATTGGAACCGGGTTGTATTACAAAATGCCAATGCCTGTGGAGCCTATGAAGGCCATAGGTGTTGTTGCCATAGCGGAGGGTCTATCAGCAGCTGAAATTGCCGGTGCTGGAATCGGCATGGGAATAATTCTGTTCATAATTGCAATAAGTGGACTGATGGGCTGGATAAAGAGTATTATGCCCACTCGTCTGATCAGGGGAATACAGTTTGGTCTGGCACTAACCCTTGGTTGGCAGGCCATAAGGATGATATGGGGTGACCCAATTATGGGTTTGATCTCAATACTCATAGTCATATTCTATGCCAAATCAACCAGGTTGGATATTTCCGCATTGATTGTTTTTGGACTGGGTATAGCGGTAGGTATTGCAAGGTTTGGTGCTCCTGAAATTTCAATGATGACAATGCCGGAATTCATACTGCCGGATGCTCGGTCCCTGCTGAATGGAGTCGTAATGGGAACTATGCCACAGGTTGCCCTTACCCTGGGAAATGCAGTTCTTGCAACAGCCCTGCTTATTACGGACCTCCTGGACAGGAAGGTCAAGGAAAAGGAGCTGCTTCTGAGTATGAGTGCAATGTGCCTGTTCTCAGTCCCCTTTGGAGGATTTCCAATGTGCCATGGAGCGGGAGGTCTGGTAGCCCAGTATAGATTTGGGGCAAGGACAGGCGGGTCAAATATAATATCAGGGGTTGTACTGCTTGCTGTGGCAGTGCTTTTTGCAACTCCACACCTTGAACTGATCATACCCTTTGGAGCACTTGGAGCCTTGCTGTTCTATTCAGGAATTTCCCTATACAGGACATCTACCAAGACTGAGGATATGACATTCACTGCAATAACGGGTTTAATCGCTTTTATTTTTGGAATGGCCTGGGCTTTCGTTGTAATGATTTTTGCCCACAACATTCAGAAGAGGTACAAGAAATCACACACTGATTGATATTGAAATATAACATAGGCTAAATAAGCTATGATGTATCCAGGAGGAGAAATATGAAGTTCTTAAATGTTAAGAGTGAAAATATAGACATTGATGGTATTCCGGCAATTTTCTTAAGACCGGATTTGAAACTGGATGTATATCCAACCGTGGTATTCTATCATGGATGGAGCTCAAAAAAGGAGTATCAGGAGTTTCGGGGTTCAATAATTGCAAGCCTTGGATATCAGGTAATAATTCCAGATGCCATACACCATGGAGACAGAGGCCAGCTTGATTATGATGCTTCAGAGAACTCCGGCTTCTTCTGGAGGGTTGTTCTAGCAAACCTTGATGAGTGGTCAAAAATCAAAGCACATGCAGTTGAAAAGCTAAGGACTGATCCGGGGAGATTGGCTGTCGCGGGACATTCAATGGGAGGTTTCACTTCAGCAGGTATTTTTGCGGAGAACACTGATATCAGGACCTGTGTAATCCTTAACGGATCCTTCAATTGGCTTGATAGCAATGAGGAATTCAAGAGAAGGCTCAATGTCCATATGACAAAGGAGTTTCAGGAGCTTGAGCAACAGGTTAAGGACAGGAATCCAGCCGGAAACATGGATAGCCTTCTGGACAGGCCCATACTGATACTTCACGGGGAAGCTGACTCTATGGTTGAAATAAGTCCCCAAAGGGAATTCTACGAAAGACTTCGGGAGCTACACAGGGCTGAGGGGGATCTAAAGATGGTCTCCTACAAGAATCTGGATCACTTTGTAACGACAAACATGCTTGAGGAAATGGGAAAATGGCTGGATAATAAAATGGTGGAGGAATAATATGAAAAAGCCCATAATTGGAATCACATGCATTCAGGCAAATATCAAAGGCAAGAAGGTCAATACAATCAACGATTTTTATTTTAATGCAGTCCTTAAGGCTGGAGGGGTTCCCCTAATAATACCTTCCATAACAGATGCTGAAACAATAACAGAATACGTAAAGATTCTGGATGGGATAGTATTAACTGGAGGTCATGATGTGTGGCCACCAAGGTTTGGAGAGGAGCCCGTTAAGCAGGTTGTTGAAATAACCCATGAAAGGGATGAGCTTGAGCTGGTTCTCTTTGAAAAGGCATACGATGTAGGACTGCCTATACTTGGAATTTGCAGAGGCCTGCAGGTAGTTAATATCGCATTGGGAGGGACCCTTTACCAGGACATTTACAGCCAGGTGGAGAATGTTGGTGGTCACTCATTTGGATACAGTCCTGAGGATGTGTATCACTCAATCCGTATTGAAGAGGAATCCTTGATGAAGGAGATTTACGGAAGAGAAACTGTTTACGTCAATTCAGAGCATCACCAGGCAATAAAGGATCTGGGAAGGGACCTTAAGGTTACATCAAAAGCCCCTGATGGAATAATCGAATCAATTGAATCAACCAATGACAGGTTTATCCTGGCCGTTCAGTATCACCCAGAGGCAATTGCCCCAAAGTATCCTGAGCATCAGGAAATCTTCAACTACTACATTGACAGATGCAGCAGATAAATCAAAAAGAGTGGATTTAAAACAGAAGGGACTGTTCTTTTTTTGTTTGAAAGCACATATCAAAAAACAAAAGAACCGCTCCCGATGTTTCCGTATTATGATTGAGAAGAGGAGATGATGTCTGAATGTATGATTTCTTGGAGGACTTTGGGGAAATTTTGGGATATGCGATTATTTTCTTCTACAGCTTGACGATTTTAAACTACATAGTTAAGCTTGCAAACAAAAAGTTCAAGACGCAGATAAGAAGGAACAAGACATTTGCGGACAACTATATGAAAATGATGAGATTCATAGTGAAGAATCACCGATATTTTGGATTTCTGGCTATATTATTCCTTCTGCTTCATTTTTCAGTTCAGTTCTTAACACATGGACTGAGCATTACAGGAATAATTGCAGCAGCAGTAATGGTCTTGCAGGTAGTTCTGGGAATCTATGGTCACAAGGCTAAAAAGAGAGGGAAAACCTGGTTGACGATCCATCGTTCCATAGCTGTTCTTCTGTTGATTGCCATTGCCATCCATATAGAGTAGTCTGGAAGCTTCAAATATCTAGTGGAGCTCCTTTAGTAAAAGCATCATAACCAAAATATTGATTATTGCAATCAAGGGTAGCCCCAGCTGAAAGGCTGCCTTTTTTGTTTTGTGGGAGAAAAGATGCATTCCAAGGACCGCACCAAGGCCTCCACCGAGAAGGGCTGATAGGAAAAGGGTTTTTTCAGCTATTCTTCTCTTCCCTCGTCTTGCCAGGGATTTGTCTCTCATAAAGAGAAAGAGTGCAATGGAATTTATTAACACCATGTATATAATAATGAAGTAAATAAAGTATTTATCAAGCATAATTTCAACTCCTTTTTTTCTTTGAAAAAAGCCCTCAAGTGTCTAAGAATAAACATATTGCACCGAATTTATAAAATTCAGATATCATTGACAATCATCTTCTAATATTATACGCTAAAAGGGTATATAATTTTCAATAAAATTGAGAAAAATTCAATTTAACATTACATATTAAGAGGGGGAGAAAAATGGAGTTCAAGTTTGATATTGAAGAAAACAAGGAGCAGATCATAGCCTTCAAGGAGTTTCTGGATTCTAAGAAAGATACTCCTGGACCACTGATGCCTTCGCTTCAGCGTGCTCAGGACGTATTTGGATACCTGCCAAAGGAGATGCTTGAAGTGATTTCGCGGAAGCTGTCTATTCCAATGGCTGAAATCTACGGGGTGGCAACCTTCTATTCACAATTTTCATTTATACCTACAGGGAAAAACAAGATTAGTGTCTGCCTTGGAACCGCCTGCTATGTAAAGGGAGCCCAAAGCATACTCGAGGAAATAGAGACACAGCTTGGCATCAAATCAGGGGAAACCACAAAGGATGAGGTTTTCTCAATAGCATCAGCCAGGTGTGTTGGAGACTGCAGCATAGCACCTGTAATTTTAGTGAATGAAGACGTATATGCAAAGGTCAAGAAGGACGACATTGCAGAGATACTTGCTAAATACAATTAAGGGGAGAGTGCCATGATAACAAAGGAGAAGCTGTTTGAAATAAAGGAGAAAACCAAGCCATCCCTGGTAGAAAAACTCCTTGAGAGTGACAGGGTTGAGTTTAGGGGTGAGGATCTGGTCCTAAAGGGTGAATACTACAAAAAGCAGGTTAGAATTGCCCTTAAGAACTGCGACATAATAGATCCAACAAATATTGATGAATACATAGCCATGGATGGGTACTTTGCACTTCTAAAGGCTCTAACAGAGCATGAGCCTGGATATGTGGTGGAGGAAATAACGGAATCACTGCTGCGAGGAAGAGGGGGAGCAGGATTTCCCACAGGGAGAAAGTGGAATGAGGCCTATAGGTATCAGGCTGACAAGAAATACATAATTTGCAACGCAGACGAGGGAGACCCAGGTGCCTTCATGGACAGATCAATCCTTGAGAAGGATCCACACAGTGTTCTTGAGGGAATGGCCCTAGGAGGCTATGCAATAGGCTCGGACCAGGGCTACATATACGTAAGGGCTGAGTACCCAATGGCGGTTAAGAGACTTCAAATTGCAATAGATCAGGCCAGGGAGTACGGACTCTTGGGCAAGAACATATTCGGAACAGGCTTTAATTTTGACATAGAGCTGAGACTTGGCTCGGGAGCCTTTGTATGCGGAGAAGGAACAGCCCTGATGGAATCAATCGAGGGCAGGAGGGGCATGCCTCGTCCAAAGATCCACAGGACAGCACACAAGGGACTTTGGGGTAAGCCAACAATAATAAACAACGTGGAGACACTGGCCAATGTTCCAGTAATCATGAACAGGGGAGCAAAGTGGTTTAGGGGAATAGGTACTGAGGAATCGCCAGGAACCAAGGTCTTTGCTCTTGTTGGTAAGGTTGAGAATGCTGGTCTGGTTGAGGTTCCCATGGGAATGACCCTTAGGGAGATAGTATTTGATATCGGTGGTGGAGCACAGGATGGCAAGGAGTACAAGGCTGTACAGACCGGTGGCCCATCGGGAGGCTGCATACCAGCTGAACTTATCGATACCCCAGTTGATTTTGAATCACTTGGCAAGATCTGGTCAATAATGGGCTCAGGTGGAATGGTTGTAATGGATGAGAATACCTGTATGGTTGACATTGCGAAATTCTTCCTTGACTTCAGCGTTGAGGAGTCCTGCGGGAAATGTGTTCCATGCAGGGAAGGAACCAAGAGGATGTATGAGATCCTTGACAGGATAACCAAGGGCGAGGGCGTTGAAGGGGATATAGAGAGACTTGAGGAGCTTTCAGAAACCGTTAGCTCAACATCACTTTGTGGACTTGGACAGACCGCACCAAATCCTGTAATTACAACAATCAAATACTACAGACATGAATACGAGGCACACATAAAGGACAAGCGCTGTCCTGCAAAGAGCTGCAAGGCCCTAATAAAATATGAAATCACGGACAAGTGTATCGGCTGCACCAGATGTGCAAAGGTGTGTCCGGTAGTGGCAATAACAGGCAAGGTCAAGGAGATGCACCACATTGACCAGTCAATATGTATAAAATGTGGAGCATGCTATGATGTGTGCCCTGTTGATGCCATTTCAATAATATAGCATTGGAGGAAGAATATGAGTACAGTAAAGCTAACAATAGATGGTAAGACAGCTGAGGTATCCAATCAGCTGACCGTCCTGCAGGCAGCGAAAACTGTGGGAATTGATATTCCTGCCCTATGCTATGATGAGACCCTTGAAATATTTGGGGCATGCAGGATGTGCATTGTTGAGATAGAAGGAAGCAGTAAGCTTCAGACGGCCTGCTCCACCCTTGTGAAGGAGGGAATGGTTGTTCATACTGAAACTGAAAGGGTGGTATGGAACAGAAAGCAGACGCTTCAGATGCTTTTGGACAGTCATCCCAATGACTGCTTGACCTGCCACAAGGCGGGGGAATGTCTGCTGCAGGACTACGCATACAGATACGATGTAAACTTTAGAAAGCACGACGGGGAAATAAGACCTCAGCTATTGGATACGACAAGTCCATATATACTTAGGGACAACAGCAAGTGTATCCTCTGCGGTAAATGTGTTATGACTTGTGCCCAGGTATCCGACAGACAGGTTCTTTCCTTTGCGGAGAGAGGCTATGAGACCAGGGTGATATTTGGAGCGGACGAATCAATAGAGGAATCTCCATGTGTATCCTGCAACAGGTGTGTTGCTGTATGCCCTGTGGGAGCGTTGGTTGATAAGAGGGATATGGACAAAATCCGTTCCTGGGAGGCAGAGACAAAAATTGTGGGCTGCAAGGCCTGTGAATACGGCTGTGAATTTGAGGTAAGATCCAGGAACAGAAAGCCAGTTTCAGTTGTTGCCAAGGCACCAACAAATGGAAGACCCCTTTGCCTTAAGGGAAGGCTAACAACCGAGCTTAAGTATCTGGATAATCCGGATGCACCATATAGAAAGCTGGATAAGTCATTTGAGAAGACAACCTGGGACAAGGCTCTTCAAATTACTGAGCTCCTTGAAAAAATCGAACGACTTGAAGGATCAAACAAGGATGGAGAGGGGGAAGAGTAGATGCAGGTTACAATAAACGGTAAACAATATGATTTTGATAAAGGAACGACTGTCCTTAAAGCCTGCAGTGAAATAGGACTGGATATCCCCACATTGTGCAATGACGAAAGACTTGTTCCCTCAGGGTCATGTAGACTGTGCCAGGTTGAGATAGAGGGCTGGGGGAAGCTGCACACAGCCTGCACAACACAGGTAAGGGAAGGAATGGTCATACATACCCATAGCGACAGGGTCATAAAGGCAAGGCAGGATCTACTTGACATGCTCATATCCAATCATCCCCTGGAGTGCCTGACCTGTGAAAAGTCAGGAGCATGCAAGCTTCAGGACTATTGCTACGAATATGGGATCACTGAAGGGACCTATAGATGGGAAATGAGCAAGCCATATTTTGACGATACAAATCCCTTCTACACCTTCGATGCAAGAAAGTGCATACTTTGCGGATTGTGCGTCAGGGTATGCGACGAGCTTCAGGGGACAAATGCCATAGGCTTCGAAAACAGGGGATTTGATACTCAAGTTGCCACTCCTTTCGGGGAAGGCCTTGAGAATTCAACCTGTGTATCCTGTGGAAACTGCGTTTCCGTATGTCCAGTTGGAGCACTTGAGCCAAAGAGCAAGAAAAAGTTCAGACACTGGGAGACCAGGACTGTAAGGACTACCTGCTCCTATTGCGGAGTAGGCTGCCAAATGGATCTTAAGATAAAGGGAAATGAAATTGTGGAGGTTCAGCCTGCATTCGATGCACACAATGAGGGCCTCCTGTGCGTAAAGGGCAAGTTTTCATATAACTTCCTTTCACACCCGGACAGGTTGAAAAAGCCAATGGTAAGAAAGGACGGAGTCCTTGTTGAAACAGGCTGGGATGAGGCCTTGGATGTAATCACCTCAAAGATGAAAGAGGTGAAGAAGGAATTCGGATCAGATGCATTTGCCGGATTGACGTCTGCGCGATGCACAAATGAAGATAACTATATGTTCCAGAAGCTGTTCAGGTCAACACTTGGAACCAATAACGTCGACCATTGCGCCCGCCTCTGACACGCTTCAACGGTTGCAGGTCTTGCAATCACATTGGGAAGCGGAGCAATGACAAACAGCATACAGGAAATCAAGAATGCAGATACAATATTCATCATCGGTTCAAACACATCAGAAAACCACCCCGTAATAGCTGCAATAATGAAGCAGGCCAAAAGGGCTGGAGCAAAGATGATAGTGGCAGATCCAAGACGGATAGAGATGGCCGAATACGCAGATGTGTTCCTTCAGCTTAAGCCAGGAACGAACATCGCCCTCTTGAATGGGCTGATGCATGTAATCATTGAGAAGGGACTTCAGGATGAGAATTACATTAAGGAGAGAACCGAAAACTATGAGGAACTGAAGGAGCTTGTCAAGGGCTACACCCCTGAAAGGGTTTCTGAAATCTGCGGTGTGGACCCTGAATATATAATAAAGGCTGCAGAGATATATGGAGAGGCCCCCAAGGCCGGAATATACTACACCATGGGAATAACACAGCATACAACAGGAACCCACGCTGTAATGAGCATATCAAACCTTGCTCTTCTGTGCGGAAATGTAGGCGTGGAATCAGCAGGAGTAAATCCTTTAAGGGGACAGAACAATGTTCAGGGAGCCTGTGACATGGGTGGTCTTCCTGCAGATCTTCCAGGCTACCAGAAGGTATTCAAGCCTGAGGTTCTGGATAAGTTCCAGGATAGCTGGGGAAGCAAGCTTTCAAACAAGGTAGGGCTTACAATAACGGAGATGTTCAAGGCCATAGAGGAGGACCAGGTTAAATTCCTGTATATAATGGGAGAGAATCCAATGGTATCAGATCCTGATACCAACCATGTGGAGCATGTGCTTGACCATGTTGACTTTCTGGTCGTTCAGGACATATTCCTTACAGAGACTGCTTCAATGGCAGATGTGGTTCTACCTGCAGCAGCCTTCGCAGAGAAGGATGGAACCTTCACAAACACCGAAAGAAGAATCCAGAGGGTCAGAAGGGCTGTGGAAGCCCCTGGTGAGGCAAAGGCAGACTGGATGATCCTGATGGATATAATGAATAGAATGGGGGATGAGACCAGATACTCACATCCTGCCAGGATAATGGCAGAGATTGTATCCCTGACTCCATCCTACGGAGGGGTCTCATACAAGAGACTTGAGAAGGAAAGCCTTCAGTGGCCAGTTCCTAATGAAAATCACCCTGGAACAAAGTATCTTCACAAGGCTGCAATTGCAAGGGGAAGAGGACTTTTCATGCCGGCTGAACACGTTGCTAGCGCCGAGATCACCAATGATGAGTATCCCTTGATCCTTACAACCGGAAGGATACTCTACCATTACCATACAATGACCATGACAGGCAGGGAGGAAGGTCTTAACAAGCTGGCACCACACTCCTATGTGGAGATAAATGAGACCACTGCAAACAAGCTGGGAATTGAGGACGGTGACATGGTCAAGCTTTATTCAAGACGTGGAGAGGTACAAACAACAGCGCTTGTAACGGATATTATCGATGATGGGGTTGTATTCATGCCCTTCCACTACTCTGAAGGAAAGGCTAACATCCTTACAAATAGTGCAATTGATGAAATAGCAAAGATTCCTGAATTGAAGGTAGCTGCGGTAAGGATAGAGAAAGCATAGAGGTGAATAGGATGAAATATGAACAGGTATTAAAATATGCAATGCAGATGGAGCTTGACGGCAGTAACTTCTTTAAAGAGAAGGCAGACAAGTTTTCAAACGCCACCACAAGAAAGCTGTTCCTGACTCTGGCTGAAACTGAGATGGAGCATTACGAATACCTAAAAAACCAGCTGGATAGCTACATGGAGGATGAGACCTTCGATACAAGTGACCAGGTGATGGACCGGGAGGAGGACATTTTCAAGGCAAGGGAGGAATCCGAGCACATAGAGGCGACCCTCCGGGAATCTGACATTCCCGACCTGACAATTCTCAGGATGGCATACCTTATTGAAAGGGATTACAAGGAGTTTTACGAAAATGCAGCTGAAAATTCCGATGACGAAGGAATAAGGAAGATCTTCGAAAAGCTGTCCAAATGGGAAGAAGGACATGAAAGGCTGTTCAAATCAGAATATGACAGAAGAATGAAGGAATATATGACGCTTCCTTGGGGAGGTTAAAAATGTTTAAGGTTGGTATAATAACTTCAAGCGACAAGGGAGCAGCAGGACAAAGAGAGGATATTTCCGGAGCGGTAATCAAGGAAATTGTTGAAGAGAGGGGCTACCAAGTCATCAG